>CAJXLA010000083.1 GCA_913055795.1 uncultured Alcanivorax sp.
CGGTTTGTGGCGAAGATTGAACCATGCAGAAAACACTCATTGTCATCGGGCTCGCCCTGGTAGTCGCCGGGCTGGCCTGGCCCTGGCTGGGCAAGCTGCCGCTCGGGCGCCTGCCCGGGGATATCGTCATTGACCGACCGGGCGTAAAATTCTACTTTCCGGTTACAACCATGGTGCTGATCAGCCTAGTGCTGTCGGCCATTCTGTATTTCTTCCGGAGGTAGGGAAACCATGTCGGCACTGAAACCTGCTCATGCCTGCACGGCCCTGCTCCTGGTCCTGACGATTTCGGCCTCGCCCGCCAGCGCGCAGGACGAGCCAGGCCGGGCGGGCCGGATGGAGCCCTTGAACCCGGAGGAAATGGAATCCGCACAGGTCCCCATGGGCCGGGCATTCGCCGAGGATGACGATGAGGGCCGCGCGGACTGGCTGCGCGCGCGCATTTTCGAGGACTCGGACAATTTCACCCCGGCCACGCCCGACAACACCGACCAATCGTCCTCCGGATCCCGGGGCCTCAGCCCTTTCCAGCGCAACTTCCGTGACGCCATCATTAACCAGATGCGCGGTACGGCCGAGGGCAGCTAGCAAGCTGTTGAACCCCCTGGTGCACTCAGGCTTTCAGGCTGGTTCGCAATCGAGGCGCCCTTTTGAAGGCGGGCGTCCGCCCGTCTACAAAGGGCAACGATGCGTGCGGGCCAGCCTGAAAGCCCCGCAGGGCGTCGTCTGAAGCGCCCATCTGCTGCATGCTTCAGGCCACGCTGAGTACGCCAGGGGGTTCAACAGCCTGCTACGCCGCCCTCACAGGTCGATGCGGCGGGTAAGGACATCCTTGAACATGACGAAGTCGCCCGCGAGGCTGTACAGCGGATACTGGAAGGTGGCCGGCCTGTTCTTCTCGAAAAAGAAGTGCCCCACCCAGGCGAAGCCATAGCCCGCCAGCGGCAGCAACACCAGTCCCCACAGGGTTCCGGTCGCCACCACCCAGACCGCAAGCGCGATTACCAGGGCCGTACCCACGAAGTGAAACCGCCGGCTGACCGGATGACCGTGTTCGCTCAGGTAGTAGGGGTAGAATTCCGCGAAGCTTTGAAAGTCGCTCTGCTTGATCTCGTGCATGGTTCCGACTCGCTGTCGTTGACCGTTGTCTCCGATTCTACAGCATTGACGCCGGCCACCGGACAGGCAGAATAAGCCCTTGTCACGGAGCTGGAGCCCTGCCATGACTCGCACCCGCTGGTTGTCCACCAATCGCGTGCCCACTGCGCATCCCGCGGAAGTGGCCAGTCGCGGCCTGGACGAGGTTGCTCTGCCGCCCGAACGCGAACGGGCCCGCGAAACCGTCTGGCAGGACCTGCAAGGCCTGTACCGCAGCGGCATGTTTCCGGGCGTGAGTTTCTGCCTGCGTCACCAGGGCCGCATCATCCTGGACCGCAGCCTGGGCCACGCCAGTGGCCAGTATCCCCATCACGGCGAGCCGGATCCGGAAACACTGACTCCGGAGACCCCCATCTGCCTGTTTTCCGCTTCCAAGGCGGTCACCGCAATGCTGATTCACCATCTGGTGGAAGCCGGGGAAATCAGTCTGAACGACCGGGTCGCGCGCTTTTTCCCGCACTATGGCCGTCACGGCAAGGACCGAACGACCCTGGCCCACCTGCTCACCCATCGAGCGGGGATTCCGCGGATCGAGGAGGATGTGGCCCCGGAAACCCTGTTCGAGCCGGACCGCATCATGGAGGTGCTCTGTCGTGCGCGCCCGCGCGGGCTGGGGCGGCGTCAGTCCTATCACGCGCTCACGGGCGGTTTTATCCTGGGCGAAGTGGTCGAGCGTGTCACCGGTGAAGCGCTCAACGAGGTGCTCGACCGGGTCATCCGGGAACCGTTGGGCATGGAGCATTTCCGCTTCGGGCTGGAAGGGCCGGACGCGGCGGAAAACGTGGTCACGGGCCTCAAGAATGCCGGGCTGATGGATCGGTACATGCGCCACGCGGTGGGCACCGGACTGGAGGAAGTCGTGGCGTTATCCAATGACCCGCGCTTTCGCGATGTGGTCATCCCCGCGGGCAATCTCTACGCCACCGCCGAGGAGGCCGGACGTTTCTACCAGATGCTGCTCAACGGTGGCGAATGGCAGGGCCGGCAGCTGTTCCGGCCGGAAACCGTCCAGCGCGCCATTGCCCCGGTCACCCGGCGTCCGCGTCTGGACCGCACCTTGTTGTTCCCCTTGCGCTATTCCCAGGGCTTCATGCTGGGCGAGCGCCTGGTCAGTCTCTATGGTCCAGGCACGCCGCAGGCCTTCGGCCATCTGGGCTTTATCACCATTATCACCTGGGCCGATCCGCAGCGCTCGCTCTCGGGCGCACTGCTCACCACGGGCAAGACCGTCATCGGCCCCCATCTGCCCAACCTGTTGAAGTTTCAGTACGACATCAACCGCCTCTGGCAATAGCATGCGACGAAAAAGGCCGGCATTGTGCCGGCCCTTGTCGTGGCGAACTGCATCAAACGTGATCATTCCCCGTGTTTGAAACGCAACAGCAAGTGCTCGTGCTGCAACCCCTTGGCGAGACTCACGCACATGAGCAGCAACACGATCGTGAAGGGCAACCCGGTGGAAATGGCGCCGGACTGCAGCGCCTCCAGCGCTTTCTCCCCGCCGCCGAACAGCAGGGTTCCGGCAATCAGGCCCTCCATGGTGGCCCAGAAGATCCGCTGGGCCACGGGCGCGTCCACCTTGCCGCCCGAGGTTATGCTGTCGATCACCAGCGAACCCGAGTCCGAGGAGGTCACGAAAAACACCAGCACCAGGAAAATGGCCAGTCCGGCGGTCAGCGACGCCAGGGGCAGATTGTCCAGCATCTCGAACATGGCTGTATCCACACTGGAGATACCGGACGCCAGTGAGCCGGTGCCGGCCATGACCTGTTCGATGGCGGAGCCACCAAACGCCGCCATCCACACCACCGTGATCAGGGTGGGAATGAGCAACACCGCGGTCATGAATTCCCGCACGGTGCGACCCCGCGATACCCGGGCAATGAACATGCCCACGAACGGCGACCAGGAAATCCACCAGGCCCAGTAGAACACCGTCCAGTCGTGCAGAAAGCCCTGATCCTCCCGCCCCATCCAGTTGCTCAGCGGAATGATGTTCTGCACGTAACTAACCGCCGTCTGGCCCATCCAGCCCAGAACCGCCATGGTGGAACCGGTCAGGATCACGAACAGCAACAAGAGACCGGCAATGGTCATGTTGAGATTACTCAGCAGACGCACCCCGCCGTGCACACCCCGCACCACCGAGATCAGGGCGACGGCCGTAACCCCGACAATGATACCGATCTGGAGATTGATGGAATTGGGGATGTCGAGTAGATAATGCAAACCACCACCGGCCTGCATGACGCCCAGTCCCAGTGATGTGGCCAGCCCGAACAGGGTCGCCAACACGGCAAAGATATCGATGACATCACCCATCCAGCCCCAGACCCGATCCCCCAGCAGGGGATAGAACGCCGAACGAATGGTCAGCGGCATGTCCTTGTTGAAGGAGAAAAAGGCCAGCGCCAGCGCCACCAGACCGTAAATCGCCCAGGGATGCAGGCCCCAGTGGAACATGGACGCCCCCATGGCCAGACGTGCGCTTTCCTCACCGCCGGCGCCCACATTGAAGGGGGTGCCGAACCAATCGGTAAAATAGCCCACGGGTTCGGCCACGGACCAGAACATCAGGCCGATGCCCATGCCCGCGGCAAAAAGCATGGAAAACCAGGACAGGGTGGTGAATTCCGGACGCGCATTCTGTCCGCCCAGCCGTATCCGGCCCACCGGCATAAAGATCAGGGCCAGACAGAACAGCACGAAGATATTGCCGCCGACCATGAACACCCAGTCGAAATGCTCAATGATCCAGTTCTTCATACCGTTGAGCAGGCCGTTGGCCTGCTCCGGGGCGATCAGTGTGCCTACCACAAAAGCCAGTATCAGCAGAGCACTGACAAAAAAGACCGGGTTGTGCAGGTCCATCCCCAGAATGCGGAGATTATCCTGCCCGAGTTCATAATCCGTCTGATAGGCTTCTTCCAGCTCACGGATCTCTTCTTCTTTCATGCATTACCCCCGGTTTTTTTCAGGCGTCAGGACCGAAGTCGTATTCGGTTACGGCTCCGATCAGAAATAGAAATCAAAGGCGACATAGGCGCTGCGGAAATCCGCCTCGTAGATATCGCCATTACGATCAATATCACCATCCTGGGCGATATATTCCAGATAGATCCAGCCCGGACCATAATTGTAGCGTACACCCGGTGCCCAGCCCTGAATACGATCAGCCGAATTGCCTTCGGTGTCCGTGGTGGCGGTACTGGCTTCGAGCACGTAATGCCAGGCCCCCTGCTGCCAGCCCAGATGGGCCACATGGCGGTTTGTTCTTACCTCGGTGTCCGCTGGCTGAGGGTGGGCAAGGTTGTCCGAATTCGCATCCCAGAAAGAATCCATGCCATCGAAGTCTCGCCGCGTACGGATATAACGGTATTTGCCGGTGAATTGTTCGCCTTCATACAGGTAATGCAGGTCCAGAGCATCATGACGGCCGTTGTCGTTGGTGGCTTCCGCGGGAATGTTGTTTGTGTCATCCAGAGGAACCAGATCCTGCATCCGACCGCTCTGCCAGGAAACGCCCAGCGTGTTGGCTTCATCCGGCTTCCAGTCCGCATTCACCACACCTGTCTTGATCTTGCGGTAGGTGCTACTGGACCCCCAATGGCCACCGTCGTCCACCGTATCCGTGCTGGTCTCGCCCCAGTCGTCTTGGTGGTAGTAGGCCAGATCATAGGCAAAGGCGCCCGATTGCCCGCTCAGTTTCAGGCCCGGGTCCATCTGATCGCCATAACCACCCTGCAGCAGATCCCCGGGCCAGAAATTCACCGTCTTCCAGCCAAAAGGCACCTGGTTCTTGCCGATTTTCAACTCAAGATTCTCCCGGAACTGATAATCGATCCAGGCCTTGTGCATGACAAGGGTTCCGCCACTACTGTTATTTACGGGATCCGTGAAAGATCCCCGCCCCATGCGCAACTCCGCACTGTAGCCCCAGGGACGATGAGATCCATCATCATCGGCATAGAATACCAGGGCCGGATCCGAAAAGTTGCCGCCGGTTGTGTTATCAAGAGCCTGGCTGAAGTTCAAGGAGCTGAAATCCGACTCGGTTATATAGCCGTAGACCCACCAGACCCCCGCACTCAGTTGAGGCTGGGCCGGAACCGAGACCGGAGCAAGAGCGGCCAGGATCAGCGCCGCACAGGGCAAAATTTCGGTTACGAGCTTGTTTGGCATCAATATCAACACGTCCCGATAACCATGCACGAGCAAGCACCTGTATCGGTATCGGCGTAAAACCCCTCACAGCCTGCTGGGAGGCTGTTGAAAAACCCGACAATCTGTATTCAAAGGTAATTCCGTATCGCGTCATTTACGGCGGCGCGATCAGCGTCAATGGTCACCATGCCGGAATCCTTGCACTGGTCAATGGCCGTGTCCGGGTCCTTGAGCCCGTTGCCGGTGAGCGTGCAGACCACGGTGGAGCCCTCGGGAATGGTGCCGTTGCGGATATCGCGCATGGCGCCGCCAATGGAGGCCGCCGAGGCCGGTTCGCAGAAAACACCTTCGTGTTCCGTCAGCATCTTCTGCGCATGCAGAATCTCGGCATCCGAGAGTTCATCGAAACGTCCACCCGATTCTTCCTTGACGTGCCAGGCCTGCTGCCAGCTCTGCGGATTGCCGATGCGAATGGCGGTGGCGACCGTATCCGGATCCTCCACCGGCCCGCCACGCAGGAAGGGCGCCGAGCCGCTGGCCTGATAGCCCAGCATGACCGGGCGATCCCCCACTACAGGGCCGCCGGCGTAGCGGCAATGACCGTCACAGAAGGAACAGGCCCGGGTCACCACTTCGCCCTTGGTGCGCGAATATTCGCAATAACCAATCCAGTGCGCGGTGATATTGCCGGCGTTGCCCACGGGCAGGCAGTGGTAATCCGGTGCGCGGCCCAGTTCCTCGATGATCTCGAAGGCGGCGGTTTTCTGCCCCTGCAGGCGGAAGGGGTTGACCGAATTGACAATGGTCACAGGGGCATCCTCGGCGACTTCCTTGACCAGCTGCATGCCGGCATCGAAGTTACCCCGGATCTGCATGATGGTGGCACCGTACATCATGGCCTGGGCGAGCTTGCCCATGGCGATCTTGCCTTCGGGAATGAGTACGAAGGCGGTAATGCCGGCGCGCGCGGCATAGGCCGCCGCCGAAGCGGAGGTATTGCCCGTGGAGGCGCAGATAATGGCCTTGCTGCCCTCATCCACGGCCCGGGTGACCGCCATGGTCATGCCCCGGTCCTTGAACGACCCCGTAGGATTCAGCCCCTCGAACTTGACGTAGAGATCCACATCACGGCCCAGCGCGCGGGGAATATTCTTCAACCGGATCAGCGGCGTATTGCCCTCGCCCAGGCTGATCAGCGGCGTGTCGTCATTGACGGGAAGATGATCCCGGTAGCGATTGATAAGGCCGGTATAACGGTCACGAAACGCCATGATGGTCCTCTGACCCGGAATTGGCCCGGGCTAATTGCAATAAATTTTGATCCCTGCCCGGGTGCTGTGCTCAGGCATCCAGGCTTTCCACGCGGATGCGCATGATATCTTCCAGCACGGTTTCCAGCGCGGCGATTTCGTCCAGCGCCCGGTTCATGTCCCGCTCGAGCACTTTGTGCGTCATCATCACGATAGCGACGGGTTCGTCCGCTTCCGCCTCGCGCTGGAACATGGCCTCCACGCTGATGTCGTGGCGCGTCAGGATCTGGGTAATGTCCTTGAGGACCCCGGTCTGGTCCTGAACGTGCAAACGCACATAAAACGATGTGGTTACGTCTTCAATATCGAGCACGGGCGCTTGCGACATCTGGTCGGCATGGAAGCCCAGATAGGGCGCACGTTCCTCATGTTCGGCGGTCAAACCGCGGCCCATTTCGATAATGTCGGCCACCACCGCCGACGCCGTGGGGTCCGCTCCGGCCCCGGCGCCGTAATACAGCGTGGGCCCGACAGCGTCTCCCTCGATCATGATGGCGTTCATGACACCGCTGACGCTCGCCAGCAGCACTTCCTTGGGGATCAGGGTGGGATGCACGCGCAATTCGATGCCATTGCCGGTGTCGCGCGCCAGGCCCAGGTGCTTGATGCGATAGCCGAACATGTCGGCGTTCTTCACATCCTCGGTGGTCAGCCGGCTGATGCCTTCCATGTACACCCGCGAATACTGCAACGGGATCCCGAAGGCGATGGACGCGAGGATGGTCAATTTGTGGGCGGCATCCACGCCCTCCACGTCGAAAGTGGGATCCGCCTCGGCATACCCCAGCGCCTGGGCTTCCTTGAGCACCTCGCCGAAATCGCGTCCATGCTCCTGCATTTCGGTGAGAATATAGTTGCCGGTACCGTTGATGATACCGGCCACCCAGTCGATGTGGTTGGCGGCCAGACCCTCGCCCAGGGACTTGAGAATGGGGATGCCGCCGGCCACGGCCGCTTCAAAGGCGACATCCACACCGCGATGGTGGGCGGCGGTAAAGATCTCGTTGCCGTGCTCGGCGATCAGGGCCTTGTTGGCGGTGACGATGTGCTTGCCGTTGCCGATGGCCGTGAGCAGCAGCTCGCGCGCGGTATCGGTGCCCCCGATCAACTCCACCAGGATGTCGATCTCCGGGTCCTCGGCCACATCGAAAATGTCGCGCGATACCTTGATGCCGGAGATATCACAGTTGGGATTGTCCCGGCGCGCGCCGATATGGGCTATCTCGATGGGCCGTCCCACGCGCCGCGCGATCTCCGCGTTGTTGCGTTGCAGGACATTGACGGTACCGCTACCCACGGTGCCCAGACCCGCTATACCTACCTTGACCGGCTTGACCAACTCGACCCCCTTTTGACTTCATCAGGACGGTAAACCGGCGGGCTCGCCGGCCACGTCGCAATAACCGTTGTTTACCCGGGACTGCCCGGCATGCCGACGATAACCCTATAGCCATGCGCTCTGGCTGCGGCAACCTTACTGCCGGTTTTGGAGGGCGTCAATTTCCGGATTGCGCCGCGTCCAGCCCCAGCGCCGCCGCCAGTTTGCCCGGCGGCAGATAGCCGCCGAGTTTCTCGCCCTCACGCGTATAGATGGACGGCGTGCCGCGCACCCCGAACGCGACCCCCTTCTCATACTGCGCTTTTACCGGGTCGTTACAGGCTTCGGGATCCTGTTGCAGCCGACCGCTGGCCTTGGCCCGGGTCAGCGCCGCCCGGCGGTCGTCCGCGCACCAGACCTTTTGCATGAGGGCGACCCCTTGTCCGTTCATGCCACCGCGCGGATAGGCCAGGTAGTGCACCGTGATGCCGCGCTCGTTGATGGCCTGGATTTGCTGGTGCAGCTTCTGGCAATAACCGCAGGTGACGTCGGTAAAGACATAGACCTCGACCTGCTCATCCCCGGCTTCAAAGCTGATGGCCTCATCCAGATTGATCTTGCCCAGGCCCTTGCGGCGGGCCTCGCGGAATCGCCGTCGGCTGACGTCCTCCGCGCCTGTCTCGGACAACTCGAACAACGTGCCGGTAAACATGAACCGGCCGTTGTCGGTGACATGGACGCGGTCACGGCCGTTGAGCTCCACTTCCAGCATGCCCTCCACCGGGGCTTCCTCGACCGCCGTCACTTCAATGTCCTGGAAGCTCTTGTTGAGGCGCTTTTCCAGGGTCGTGCGGAAATCTTCGTTTTGCGCGTCCGCGCACGCACTGATCGACAGGGTCAGGGCCAGCAGGATGAAACGCATGGGTGCTCCGATTGTTGACTCGTGGCCGGGGATTCTACCCGTTCCGGACCGGCTTCGGCAGAGGGGGCCTTCAGGCCCGCGGATGGTGCACCGCATGCAGCTCTGCCAGCCGCTGCTGGGCCACATGGGTATAGATCTGGGTGGTCGAAAGATCACTGTGGCCCAGCAACAGCTGCACCACCCGCAGATCCGCGCCATGATTGAGCAAATGGGTGGCAAAGGCGTGACGCAGGGTGTGCGGCGACAGAGTGGCCTGGATCCCCGCCTGCCCGGCAATCTTGCGCAACCGGTGCCAGAAGGTCTGGCGCGTCATGACCCCGCCACGGCGACCGGGAAACAGCATGTCGCTGCTCTGTGTTCCCAGCAGCAGGGCACGCCCCTCGCGCATGTAGCGCTGAAGCCAGTCCAGCGCCTCATCGCCCAGGGGCACGAGCCGTTCCTTGCCACCCTTGCCCACCACACGGACCACCCCCTGGCGCATGTTCACCTGGTGCAGGGTCAGCCCCACCAGCTCGGATACCCGCAGGCCGGTAGCATAAAGCACCTCGAGCATGGCCCGGTCGCGCAGGCCCAGGGGCGTGGCGGTGTCGGGCGCGGCCAGCAGCGCCTCGACATCCGCCTCGGTGAGCGTCTTCGGCAGCGGCCGGCCCATCCGGGGGCGTTCCACCTGGACGGTGGGATCGGCATCAATGCGGCCTTCACGCTTGAGCCAGCGAAAAAAACCGCGCAACGCGGATAACTGCCGGGATACGGAACGGGCACTGAAACCGCGCCGGTAGCGCTCGGCGAGGAAACCACGCACATGATGCAGCTCGCACTGTGCCAGCGGACGGCCTTCTTGCTGGCCCAGCCATTCAGCGAATTGCATCAGATCCCGACGATAGCTGGTCAGCGACTGATCCGACAGCCCCTTTTCCATCCAGGCCGCGTCCAGCCAGTGTTCGATCAGTGCAATCTCGGATTGGGCCACATTCATGCCGGTAATCATGGCAGCGACAGGGCCGCTGTGCCAGCCCGGCACGCTGTAGTCCCGGCGGGTGACAGGCCCCACACGATCCCTTTCGCGTTCCAGCTTTTTTCTTTCAGCTGCCCGGACATAAAAAGCCCCGCAGGGCGAACCGTGCGGGGCCTGGAGGGCTCGGGGGATGAAACGGCTTACATCATGCCGCCCATTCCGCCCATGCCACCCATGCCGCCCATGTCGGGGGCACCACCACCGCCGCCGTCGTCTTCCTGCGGCTTGTCGGCAATCATGCACTCGGTGGTAATCATCAGACTGGCCACGGAGGCCGCCGCCTGGAGGGCGGAACGGGTTACCTTGGTGGGGTCGATGATGCCCAGCTCCAGCATGTCGCCATACTTGCCGGTGGCGGCGTCATAGCCGTAGTTGTCCTTGCCCTCGCGCACATCCTGCAGGATGACCGAAGCCTCGGCGCCGGCGTTCTCGGCAATCTGGCGCAACGGCGCCTCCAGGGCGCGGATCAACAAATGCACACCGGCGGTCTGCTCTTCGTTGTCGCCCTTGACCTTGCCCAGCTTGGACAACGCCCGAACCAGGGCCACACCGCCGCCGGGTACCACGCCTTCTTCCACCGCCGCGCGGGTGGCGTTGAGCGCGTCCTCGACGCGGGCCTTCTTCTCCTTCATCTCGGTCTCGGTGGCCGCGCCTACCTTGATCTCGGCCACGCCGCCGGCGAGTTTGGCCAGGCGCTCCTGGAGCTTTTCCTTGTCATAGTCCGAGGAGGCGTTCTCGATTTCCTTCTTGATCTGGCTCACGCGGGCATTGACGTCGTCCTTGTTGCCCTTGCCGTTGACGACCGTGGTGTTGTCCTTGTCGATATTGATCTTCTTGGCACTGCCCAGATCTTCCAGCGAGGCATTTTCCACGGACAGGCCCACTTCCTCGGAGATCACGGTGCCGCCGGTCAGCAGGGCAATGTCCTGGAGCATGGCCTTGCGCCGGTCACCGAAGCCGGGCGCCTTCACGGCGGCGCACTTGATGATGCCGCGCATGTTGTTCACCACCAGGGTGGCGAGCGCCTCGCCCTCAATGTCCTCGGCGATGATCATCAGCGGCTTGTTCTGCTTGGCCACATTCTCCAGCACCGTGACCAGTTCACGGATATTGGAGATCTTCTTGTCCACGAGCAGGATATAGGGGTCTTCCAGCTCGACGGTCATCTTCTCCTGCTTGTTGATGAAGTAGGGCGAGAGATAACCGCGGTCGAACTGCATGCCCTCGACCACGTCCAGCTCGTTTTCCAGGCCCGAACCTTCCTCGACGGTGATCACGCCTTCGGCGCCCACCTTGTCCATGGCCTTGGAAATGATCTTGCCCACGTTCTTGTCGGCGTTGGCGGAAATCGTGGCCACCTGCTCGATGCCCTTGCCGCTTTCGCAGGGCGTGGACAGATTGGCCAGTTCCTTGACGATGTTGTCGGTCGCCTTGTCGATACCGCGCTTGAGGTCCATGGGGTTCATACCCGCGGCCACGGCCTTCAGGCCCTCGGTAACAATGGACTGGGCCAGCACGGTCGCCGTGGTGGTGCCGTCACCGGCCTCGTCGTTGGCCTGGGAGGCCACTTCGTTGACCATCTGCGCGCCCATGTTCTCGAACTTGTCCTCGAGTTCGATTTCACGGGAGACGGTCACGCCGTCCTTCGTAATGCTGGGGCCGCCGAAGGACTTGTCGATGACCACATTGCGGCCCTTGGGACCGAGGGTTACCTTGACCGCCTCGGCCAGAGTGTTGACGCCGCGCAGCATGCGCTGCCGGCCTTCGTCACGGAAAATGACGTCTTTCGCTGCCATGATTATCTCTTCCCTTTACCCGGTTCGGTTGTTCGCTACAGTCCTCAGCCTTCGATAACGGCCAGGATCTCGTTTTCGGTCATGATCAACAGCTCTTCGCCGTCCACCTTGACGGTGTTGCCGGCAAACTGGCCGAAGATCACCTTGTCCCCCTTCTTGACGTCCAGGGCACGCACGTCACCGTTGTCCTGGATCTTGCCGTTGCCCACGGCCACCACCTCGCCTCGCTGCGGCTTCTCCGCCGCCGAGCCGGGCAGGACAATGCCGCCGGACGTCTTGGTTTCTTCTTCCTCGCGCCTGATGACTACACGATCATGCAAAGGACGGATTTTCATTGCCTCTCGTCTCCTCGTTGAGGTTT
>CAJXLA010000084.1 GCA_913055795.1 uncultured Alcanivorax sp.
CGTAATGACCGGAACGCCGGCGGCATCGGCCGTCTCGCGCAGGGAACCCTCGCGCAAATCCGAATGCATGACCACGGGGACACCAAAGGCCTGGGCGAGGTCGGATACCTCGGGTTTATCCAGATTGGCGCGTACCTGCGGGAGGTTCGAGCGATGGATGGCGCCCGTATGCAGATCAATGCCGTGGGTAGCGTGATCCAGGACGGCCGTTTTGAACATGCGGGCCGTGCGCGCGCCCAGACTGCCGGATTCGGAACCGGGAAAGCAGCGATTGAGATCGCGCCGGTCGGGCAGATAACGCGAGTGATGAATGAAGCCGAACACATTGACCACGGGTACGGCCAGCAGGGTGCCGCGCAGATTGCGCAGTGCGGAATGGCGCAGTAAACGCCTTATGATTTCCACGCCGTTGAGTTCGTCCCCGTGGATGGCCGCGCTGACCATGAGCACGGGCCCACTCCGGCGCCCGTGCAGGACATGCACGGGGATACTGACCGGGGTCTGGGTATAAAGCTGGGCTACCGGGACCTGAATGAAACGATGGCTGCCCGCAGCAACCTTTTCGCCTGCAATCTCGAAAGGTGGCCGCATCAGCCCCGGGCCCCTTTGTTGCCCGTCCGGTTGGGCCGCTGTTCCTTCTCGATAAAGCGGATAATCATGCCGGCCACATCCTTGTTGGTGGACTTCTCGATGCCCTGCAGGCCGGGCGAGGAGTTCACTTCCATGACCACGGGACCATGGCTGGAGCGCAGGATATCCACGCCCGCCACGTTCAGGCCCATGATCTTCGCCGCCCGGGTGGCCGTGGCCCTCTCCTCCGGCGTGAGCTTGACCAGGGTGGCGGTACCGCCACGATGGAGATTGGAGCGGAATTCGCCCTCCTTCGCCTGGCGCTTCATGGCCGCGATCACCCGGCCACCGACGATAAAGCAGCGGATATCGGCGCCGCCCGCTTCCTTGATGTATTCCTGGACCATGACGCTGACATTCAAGCCCAGGAAGGCTTCGATGACGCTTTCCGCCGCCTTGCGGGTCTCGGCGAGTACCACACCGATGCCCTGGGTGCCTTCCAGCATCTTGATGACCAGCGGAGCGCCATTAACCATCTGGATGAGATCATTGACGTCGTCGGGCGAGTGGGCAAAACCCGTGACGGGCAGGCCCACCCCGCGCCGGGCCAGCAGCTGCAGTGAACGCAGCTTGTCACGGCTGCGCGAAATCGCCACGGATTCGTTCACGGGGAACACGCCCATCATCTCGAACTGGCGCAGCACGGCCGTGCCGTAAAAGGTAATGGACGCGCCGATGCGCGGAATGACGACGTCATAGTCCTGAAGCACCCGGCCCTTGTAATGAATCTCGGGCTTGTGCGAGGCAATGCTCATGTAACAGCGCAGGGTGTCGATGACATGCACTTCATGGCCGGCCGCCTGCCCGGCCTCGACCAGGCGGCGCGTGGAATAGAGCTTGGCATTACGAGACAGGATGGCGATTTTCATGGCTTGGCGCTCTTGGCATTGCCGCCCAGGAGAAAGGATGTCCGGGGGCGAACCACACAGCCGGCCATGGCGGTACGTCCCAACAGCATCCGGAAACGCATAGTGTCACGGCTGGTCAGCGAAACTTCAATGGGGCGGCGCCCACCGGCGATCAGCAGATCCGTTTCGATAATCACGCGTTCCTCGGCGTGACCGCCGGAATCGGTGATCCGGCGGCGATCATGAACCGGCCAGTCGCACTCCACCACCTGTTGTTCATCATACTGAAACGGATGAATCCAGAAGCGGACACGGTCCTGCCCCTGGTGCTCATAGGTTTCCATTTGAAAGGCATGGAGGCAGGAGGTACGAGCGCCGGTATCCACCTTGGCCTTGATGGCGTCAATGCCCAGATCCGGCAGGCAAAGCCATTCGCGCCAGCCGATGAGGATCTCTGCGGAAGATTCCGTCAAACGCTACATCCCCTGCCTGCTGCCATGCCGACCGTGATCCCGGCCCCGAGCCGTATTCAGCCTCGGGGCTCGAGCGCCGGGCGTCAAGTATCCAGATCCCGTCCGTTCTTGGCGGCGATGCGCAGCCGCAGGGCATTGAGTTTGATAAAGCCCTCCGCGTCCTGCTGATCGTAGCTGCCGGCGTCATCCTCGAAGGTGGCCACACTGGCGTCGAAGAGGTTGTCGGTCTCGGAGCGCCGCCCCACCACGGTGACATTGCCCTTGTAGAGCTTGAGGCGCACCTCGCCGTTGACCCGCTCCTGGGTTTCGTCGATGAGCTTCTGCAACGCCAGGCGCTCCGGCGACCACCAGTAGCCGTTGTAGATATAGTCCGCGTAGCGCGGCATGAGGCTGTCCTTGAGATGGCCCGCTTCCCGGTCCAGCGTAATGGACTCGATGGCGCGGTGGGCGCGCAACAGCACCGTGCCCCCCGGGGTTTCATAACAGCCGCGGGATTTCATGCCCACGTAGCGGTTTTCCACGATATCCAGGCGGCCGATGCCGTTGTCGCCGGCGAGCTTGTTCAAACGGGATAGCAGCTCGCCCGGCGACAAAGGTTCGCCATCCAGGGACACGGCATCGCCCTTTTCATAGCCCAGCACGATATAGGTGGGCTGGTCCGGCGCCTGTTCGGGCGACACGCTCCAGCGCCACATGTCCTCTTCCGGCTCGTTCCAGGGATCCTCCAGATTATCGCCCTCATAGGAGATATGCAGCAGATTGGCGTCCATGGAATAGGGCGACTTCTGCCCGCGCTTCATCTCCACGGGGATGTCGTGTTTCTCACAGAAGGCCATGAGCTTGTCGCGGCTGTTGAGATCCCATTCGCGCCAGGGCGCGATCACCTGGATGCCCGGCGACAGGGCATAAGCACCCAGTTCGAAGCGCACCTGGTCATTGCCCTTGCCCGTCGCGCCATGGGATACCGCATCGGCGCCGGTTTCAGCGGCGATTTCCACCAGTCGCCGGGCGATCAGCGGCCGGGCAATGGATGAGCCCAGCAGGTATTCGCCCTCGTAGAGCGTATTGGCGCGGAACATGGGAAAGACATAATCCCGGGCGAAGGTCTCGCGCAGATCCTCGATATAGATCTCGTCGACGCCCATGGCCTGCGCCTTTTCGCGCGCCGGTTCCACCTCCTCGCCCTGACCGATATCGGCGGTAAAGGTGACCACCTCGCACTGGTAAGTTTCCTGCAGCCATTTAACGATAACCGAGGTATCCAGTCCCCCGGAATAGGCCAGTACGACTTTGTTGATCTGCGACATGGGTGACTCCTGGGCCCGTGAGCGATAGCCGCGCATTGTAACCCGGAACCACAGGCGCCTGTCATGGCCGACGCGTTTTCGGTAGCATGTCCAATCCCACAGGCCGGAGTCCCCATGAGCGACGACCAACCCCGGATGGCCCGCCGGTTCCGCGGCTTTCTGCCCGTGGTGGTGGACGTGGAAACCGGCGGCTTCAACAGCCGCACCGATGCCCTGCTGGAAATCGCCGCGGTCCTCATCGACATGGACGACCAGGGCCGGCTGCGTCCGGGCGCGCGGCTTCATCACCATGTGGAACCCTTCGAGGGGGCCAATATCGAGCAGGCGGCGCTGGATTTCACCGGCATTGATCCGGCCAACCCCCTGCGCGGCGCCGTGCCCGAGGAACGCGCATTGACCGATATCCTGCGGCCGGTGCGCCGGGCCGTACGCGATTACGACTGCAGCCGGGCCATCCTGGTGGGCCACAACGCCTTCTTTGATCACGGCTTCGTCAAGGAAGCAGTGGCGCGCGCCGAAATCAAGCGCGATCCCTTCCATCCGTTCTCGTGTTTCGACACCGTCTCCCTGGCCGGGCTGGGGCTGGGCCAGACCGTGCTGGCGCGCGCCTGCGAAATGGCGGGCATTCCGTTCGACCAGCAGGAGGCGCACTCCGCACTCTATGACGCCACCCGGACCGCGGAGCTCTTTTGCACCATCGTGAATCACTGGCGCGATCTGGACGGCTGGCCGCCCCCGCCGCCATCGGACATGCCACCGACGCTGGCGGCGGACACAGGCGACGAAATCGACACGGACTAAAACCTGGCCTCGACCAGCGGGGCAGGAAACGCGCTAACGGATCCGTCCGCGCATGAGCCAGACATCGCTGCGCTCGCCCCGGACGAAGGTACTGTTAACCACGGCGATGCGCCCTTCGCCGGACAGCGCGAGCTTGTCCATGAGCAGGCCTTGCAGGCTGCCGTTGATGCCACCTGCCGCATCCCCGCCGCGTGGTGTCCTGCTCGGCGGGCCAAAGCTGGAGCCGCCATCGGTAGAGCGTAGCCGGGCGAGACCTTCACTGGAATGCCTCCCCTTCCGGAAGAGCTCAAAAAGCAGATGAGGATCGCCGTGCTGGTCCAGTTCCAGGTAGGGGAAGCGCGCCTGGGAGAAACCATCCGGTAGCGGCCGGGAAAGGGTGGCGGCCGCGGCGAAGTTGTCCACGCCGGCCGCCTTGCGGCTGTACCGAATGGCATAGTTTGCTAGGGGGGCGTGGCTCGCCATCCAGCTCAGGTGAACGGTGCCGTCGGCGGCTACGGCCAGTTTGGGGGCATCGGCGTGGTCGGGGCCGGGAGCAATTCGGCGCGGCTCGACGTTGGCCCCTTCCCCCGGCTGGAAAGCGGCGTAGCGGATATCGGCCTCAGGGTCTTCGCCCACGGCCCAGGCAAGATGCAGCCGCCCCCTGGGTCCCACGGCCAGAGCGGGCGCGCGGGTCGGGAGCGTATTTCCGCCCCCCGCGATCCGTTGCGGGGCACCGAAATCCCGACCGCCGTTGCTGGACCGCGTTAGCCGTAGCGCCCCCTCATACTCCGTCCAGGCAACATAGACACGGTCTGCCGGCGCCACGGCGAGCGCCAGACTGCCGTTATGCCAGAGCCGCCGCGTAAGCCGTCCCTTGCCGACACCATGGGAGGTACGGGACAGGTTCTGCGGCACCTCGAAACTCTGCCCGCCATCCACCGAGCGCGCGAAAAAGGCTTCGCCCCCGTGCGATCCCCCGGAGAAGACAATCTCCTGCCACAACATCAGGACATGGTTATCCTCGGTGATCCGCATGCGCGGCAGCCAGGAAAAGTTCCCGGGACTGCGCGAGACATTGACCGGCCTTTCGAACTGTGGACGGCCATCACGGAAACGCTGGAAGTACAGATTCTGATCCGCCTGGTCAGTCCAGGCAACGCCGATATCACCATCGGGAAAGAAAGCCACGGTGGGATCATCCACATAGCGAAAATCCGATGCATTCATCCGCCAGGGCCCCTTGTACCCGGCGCCGCTGGCCACATGCACGGGGTCGCTCCAGTCGACTCCGGCCGACGATGGCCCGTCCGGCTGCTGCTCCGAACAGGCCGCCGGCATCAGGGCCATGACTGCCACAACGATTGCACGCATGGGTCCATACAGGGTTGAAAGTCTTGAAACCACTGTGAACCCGGTGGGCCGGGACGACAACCGAAACTTTCTCGCACGCCCGACCAGCCCCATCCCTATAGGCCCAGCCCAAAGGACCCGCCACAAAAAGAAAGAGCCGGCATGGGCCGGCCCTTTCAAATCTTGCGACTTGCTTCTTTGAGCTTGCCGCTTTTACAACTTGTCCGCGTTGCTGGACAGATAGTCGGCCACGCCCGCGGGGCTTTCGTCCATGCCCTGATCACCCTTCTGCCAGCCGGCCGGGCAGACTTCGCCGTTCTCTTCATGGAACTGGACGGCGTCCACCAGACGGATGACTTCGTCGATGTTGCGGCCGATGGGCAGGTCGTTGACGATCTCGCTGCGGATTACGCCCTTGTCGTCGATGACAAAGGTGCCACGGAAGGACATGCCGCCTTCGGACTCAACGTCATAGGCACGGGCGATATCATGGTTCATGTCCGCCGCCATGTGGAAACGAACCGGACCGATGCCGCCGTCGTCCACGGAGGTGTTGCGCCAGGCGTTGTGCGTAAAGTGACTGTCAATGGAAACACTGATCACTTCCACGCCGCGTTCCTTGAATGCGTCCATGCGCTTGTCCAGCGCAATCAACTCGGACGGGCAGACAAAGGTGAAGTCCAGCGGATAGAACACGATGACCGCGTACTTGCCCTTGATATGCTCGGACAGCGAAAATTCATCAACAATGGAACCGTCGCCCTTTACAGCGGGTACGGTGAAATCCGGTGCCGGCTTGCCTACGAGTACGCCCATAATTTCCTCTCCAGTTTGCTTGCGGTGAATTCGAATTCACGACAGCAAGCATGATAGTCCGCGTCCAGCGGACATGCATGCGGCTGCGGCAATCGCCTTCATTGGGGATGCCTATCGGCCTTTCAAGGGGAGGAGCCTCTGCTCCGCCCCTGATCGGGGTTTGTTTGGGCCAACCCTCCGGGCCGTGCCCATGTCCATCTGGCTCGGCGTTGCGCCTCCTACCTGTACAGGCAGCCGTAGGGTGCGCCATGCGCACCTTGTGTGTTCGATGGTGCGCACGGCGCACCCTACCGCGTACATCCATCTTTGGGGGGATAGTCCCGATGGAACCGGCCCAACGCCGTACCCGCCGGGACGGCCGCTTCACGGATCCGGCGGACGACGCTCCCGGTCATGGCCGGCCCCGGCTTATTGCTCGCCCGAGGCTTCTTCGTCCGGCACCACCTCGTCGATCATGCCCTTGAGCTGGCCCTCGCGGAACATCTGCACGATGATGTCACTACCGCCCACCAGCTCGCCGTTGATCCAGAGCTGGGGATAGGTGGGCCACTCGGCGTATTCCTTGAGCTGAGCCCGGATTTCCGGCGCTTCCAGGATATTCACATAGGCGAAGGGCTTGCCGATGTTAGTGAGCGCTTCCACGGCCTGGGCCGAAAAACCGCACTGCGGGAACTGCGGCGTGCCCTTCATGTAGAGAATGACCTCGTTGTTGCCGATCTGTTCTTTGATGGTTTCGGTTACGTCACCCATAAAGCCATACCTTTTCCCGGGGAATTTATACCGTGGCGGTATTGTAGCATTCATTGCGGCCTGTGGCCGCCCCCGTGAGCGAGGGCGGCCCACTTCCGCTGCCACCTGACCGGGTGGCGCAAATTCCCCGTTGGCGCGCTTCCGGCCAGCAGGCGCCGGCGGCCACGCTCAGAAGCGCAGCCGGGTACCGATATAGGCCGTGCGCGGCTTGTTGGGCCGGGCGCCGGCGGGCGAGCGGGAGACGATTTCCTGATCGTCGAGCACATTGTCCACTTTGCCGTAGAGTTCCACCTCGGGCGTGAGATGCCAGGTACCCGCCCAGTCCAGCACCACATAGTCATCGGTGCGCATATCGTCCACGCCGGAGCGGTCACAGGTGTTGGTGCTGCACATCTCGTCCGTGTAGCTCGCGCTCAACGAGGTTGACCAGGACTCGCGTTCTTCCAGGCCCAGGGTTAGGCTGAGCAGGTTTTCCGGCAGATAGCGGAAATTATCCCCTTTTCGGATATCGTCGCCACCTTGCGTGTACTCGGCATCCGTGAACGTATAACTCAATCGGACAGGGGCACGCATATCACTTCCGCCTTCCCAGGCCACCATCTCCATTGAGGCTTCCAAGCCCTGGATCTCCGCTTCCCCCTCACTTTGAGTGCCTGAAGTCGAGCCATCGGGACATGGATGAGCGACAGTGCAATTAACCGCCACGTTGCTGTAGTCGCTATAAAAAGCAATGACCTCAGCACGGACATCATCTCGCCCGTAGCGAACCCCTGTCTCGTAATTGATGCTCTCTTCCGGTTCATCATCCTTGCTGGCAGACCCACCCGGAGGCGCGAAGCCCTGATGTACACCGGCCAGCACGGACCAGTGATCATCGAGCAGCCAGGTGGCGCCGAGTCCGGCCAGAACATCGTCCACCTGGTTCTCCTTGGCATCCCCGGTCATCTCATTGGTGCGGCCGGGATCAGCCCAGCGCCGGCTTTCGGTTTCGATATCCTCGTAGCGCAGCGAACCGGTAAGAATGACGTCATCGATATAGACCCGATCCACCAGCCAGGCGGACAGGGCATCCGCTTCATCAATGCGATTGTTACTACCGGTGGGCTGGGTGGTGCTGTCATATACCAGACTGCCGTTTTCCTGGTCATAGACCTCGATGGGCTGAAAGCGGTCCACCTCGTCCTGATGGAAACGCAGCCCACTGACCAGTTCATGTTCCACCCCGGCCAGATTGAAGCGGCCGTTCAGCTCGGACTGAACACCTCGGGCCTCGTATTCACGATTATTATGTTTGATATTCACATCGTTGACATCATCACCGTGCAGGATACCAATAGCATTGGTGTTTCCATCATTGGCATTCTGGACAAGATCCGATATTTCGGTTCCGTTAACAGTGTCCACCTTGAACCAGTCCCGGGCGAACTCGTTCTGATAGATAGTGGAATGCAGGGACCAGGCTTCATTGAAGGCAATGTTGTGCTGCAACGAAACCGAGTCATGGTCCTTGTCCATCTGATCCAGCGCGCTCAGGCCATAGCGCCGGTTGGGATCCTCGGAGAAGTCATCATCCGTGAGACCCAGGTAACTCATGTTGGACACTTCGCTGGAATGCTGCAGCTTGAGCTGTACCGACTGCTTGATCTCGGCTTCGGGGGCGCTGCTCCAGCGCAACTTGGCTACATAGTCTTCCTGGTCAAAGCCGGTGTCCCGGCCGGAGCGGTCCACGTCCTTGAAGCCATTGCTGGCGTTGTGGTGGGTTTCCAGACTGTAGCCCCACTGCCCTTCGGTGGCACCGTAGCGGAAATGGCCGCGCTGACCGCCATATTCGCCGATTTCCATGTTGATCATGCCCTCGCTGTCCTCGGGAATGGGCCAGGACAGCAGGTTCACGGCGCCACCCACGGTAAAGGGACCATGCCGCAGCGTTTCCGGCCCCTTGAGCACTTCCACGCCACTCATGCGCCCGGCGGTGGGGAAATAATAAGCGGAAGGTGCGGCATAGGGTGCCGGTGCCATCAGGATGCCGTCTTCCATGAGCGAAATCTTGGAGGAGCGGCCACTGCCGGAGCCGCGAATGCCGATATTCGGACGCAATCCATAGCCTTCTTCCTCGCGGAAATACACGCCCGGCACTTCGCGCATGATGCGGTGGATGTCGGAATATTCCTTTTCTTCCAGATCCTCTTCGTCGAGCACATGGGCGGAACCGCCCAGGGTGAAGGAATTCTCCTGGTCGCCGATGATTTCCACCGACTCCAGTTCAGTGCTCTTGTCCTCGGCGGCCGAAACGCCCACAGGCGTGGTCAACGTGGCCCCGATCGCCGCGGCCAGTAAGGTGCGCTTGTACTGCATGGTGCTAGATCCCCTCCGATGAAAGAATGTTCGGAGACTAGCACCGCGAAGTCATGAATGCAAATCGTTCTTATTTGTTTTACTTATTCGGTTCCGCCATGCCCACCGCCACCGGGTGACTCCACACAGAGCCGGTCCCCCGGTTGCGCCTGACCGGTGCATTTGGGCGGCAGAAGCTCGCCGTTCAGCCGGTTGCGGCCCGGGGCGCCGTCGCCGCCCCCGGCCAGGCCGCGGGGCGCGTGATGGCGGCGTTCGGTGAGCAGAGTGAACTGCGCGGGTGCGAGAAATTCCAGCTCGCGCACCAGGCCCTCGCCGCCGGTGCGCCGGCCCCGGCCGCCGCTGCCCGGGCGCAGGCCATAGCGGAGCACGCGCAGCGGATAATGACTTTCCACGGATTCGATGGGGGTGTTGAGGGTATTGGTCATGTGGCTCTGCACGCCCGAAAGACCGTCCGAGCCGGCACAGGCGCCCATGCCGCCGCCCATGGTTTCGTAGTAGTCCCAGCCCCCGGCGCCGGTGGCGCCCAGGGCCAGGTTGTTCATGGTGCCCTGGCTGGCCGCGGGAATGCGTTGCGGCAGGGCCCCGGCCAGCGCGCCCAGCACTACATCCACGATGCGCGAGCTGGTTTCCACATTGCCCGCCGCCACCGCCGCGGGCCGGCGGGCGTTGATCAGCGAACCTTCGGGGGCGCTCAAGGCGATGGGGCGAAAAAGGCCGTCACAGGCGGGCACGTCATCGGGCATGAGGCAGCGGAAACAGTAATAGGCGGCGGCCGCGGCCACGGACAGCGGGCAGTTGATATTGCCCTCTACCTGCTCACCCGTGCCGGTGAAATCCAGATCCACGGTTTCCTCGCCCACGGTCAGCGTCACCTCGACGGGAATGTCCAGCCGCCCCTGGCCGTCATCGTCCATAGAATCGCGGAAGCTGTAGCGACCCTCGGGAATGTCGCGGATCAGCGCCCGGGCGCGCTTCTCACCATAGTCGTTGAGCGCCGTCAGGCCCTGCTCGAAGGCATCCGCGCCGCGCTCCGCCAGCAGTTCATCCAGACGCCGTGCACCGGCACGGCAGGCACTGGCCTGGGCCACGAAATCACCAAAGCGCGGCGAGGACCAGGGCATGGGGCCGTCGTCGTCCGCCTCCCCGGCTAGTTGCCGCGCCAGCGGGCGGTTCCATTCGCCGTTGCGGTAGAGCCAGGACGGCGCAATCACCAGGCCCTCCTCGTCCAGGGTGCGCGAAACAGGCATGGAGCCGGGGCTGGCCGCGCCGATATTGGCATGGTGCGCGCGGGTGACGGTAAAGGCTACGGGCACATCCCGCCCCTCGGCAAAAACCGGCGCGACCACGGTCACGTCAGGCAGATGGGTGCCGCCCAGATAGGGGTCGTTGAGCACCAGCAAATCGTCCGGATACCAGGCCCGGTCGGCCACCACGGCCTCCATGGCATAGGCCATGCTGCCAAGGTGCACGGGAATGTGCGCCGCCTGGGCACAGAGCCGTCCGGCGCCGTCAAAGACGGCACAGGAAAAGTCCAGCCGGTCCTTGATGTTGGGCGAAAAGGCGCTGCGCTTGAGCAGCGCCCCCATCTCGTCACAGACCCCGGACAAACGGTTGGCGAAAATGCTCAACTGAACCGGATTCATGGGCTTTTCCTCCCGGCGAGACGCGATTGCGTGGCTTTCAGCGGGCCGCTATTATTGCCCGTTTTTCCACGGTGACGGAACCATGGCCGACGATCACTTGATGGCCACCTACAAGCGCCGCCCGCCGGGCTTCGAGCACGGTGAGGGCGTATGGCTCTATGATGCCGAGGGACAGGCCTGGCTCGACGGTTTGTCCGGCATCGCGGTCTGCAATCTGGGCCACGCGCATCCGGCGGTCACCGAGGCGCTGTGCAACCAGGCGCAACACCTGATGCACACCTCGAATCTTTATCCCATTGCCGCCCAGGAGCAGCTGGCCGAGCGTCTGTGCCAGCACGGCGGTATGGACAAGGCCTTTTTCTGCAACTCGGGCTCGGAAGCGAACGAGGCGGCCATCAAACTGGCCCGCAAGCACGGGCATGAACGCGGACGCCAGTCACCCCGCATCGTGGTCATGGACAACGCCTTCCACGGCCGCACCCTGGCGAGCCTGGCGGCTACCGGCAATGCCGCCGCCCAGTCCGGTTTTGAACCCCTGCCCGAAGGCTTTGTGCGCGTGCCCTTCAATGATCTGGATGCGGTAGCCGCGCTGGGCACCGAGGACGACATCGCCGCCGTACTGGTGGAACCCGTTCAGGGGGAAGGCGGTGTCCGGATTCCGGACGCGGACTATCTCGCCGGCCTGCGCCGGCTCTGCGACCGTCACGGCTGGCTGCTGATGCTGGACGAGGTGCAAACGGGCAATGGCCGCACGGGACGCTATTTCGCCTGTGAACACTATGGGGTTACGCCCGATGTCATCACCACCGCCAAAGGGCTGGGCAACGGCTTCCCCATCGGGGCCTG
>CAJXLA010000085.1 GCA_913055795.1 uncultured Alcanivorax sp.
AACAGACAGCAAAGCAGCAACAGCACTCTCATGAAAACTCCCTGGGACTCATTGATTTTGCGTATGAATGACGTAGGTCTTCTGAAACCTCTGCGTTATTCCGTAGAGGTCTCCTATTCAAAATAATCCTCCGACTCGTTCAACAGAGCCCGTGCTTCCTTCTGTGCATACACATTCTGCAGGGTCAGGCTGTCGCGCTGCGGATCTTCCTCCAGCACCTGCTGCAACAGACGATCATGCAGTTTCCGGTCAAAGGCAAGCCGTGCATAGTGCTGCGCGTACAGCACCTTCGCCAGCAGATTGGCACCGTCGGAAAGCGCAATCGCTTGTTCGAAATGCCGTTTCGCCTTTTCGGGCCGGCCGCCCATGGACTTGGGCAGGAAGCTGTTCATGACGCCCAGGTACATGTGGCCCTGGCCCTGCTTGTACGTCTCATCCAGGGCGACGGAACGCTCGAGCAACACATTCACCCGGCCCAGACTGGCGATGGCGTTCCAGTCCGAGCTGCGTACCTGGATATAACCCGCCCAGGTGGTACCCAGGTTATAGATAATGGGCACATCATCGGCGTCCATGTTTGCCAGTGCTTTCTCCAGTTCGGGCACGGACCGTGAACGCAGCTCACAGAGCTCGTCGTGTTCCACACAGGCCGCGCGCATGGAATACTCCAGCGCCTGTTGCGTCAGCTTCCGTGCACGCGCGTCGTCCTCGACAAAGAGACCGGCGTAGGCACTATACAGATTGGCGCCGCTGCGCAGCAGGCCTTCGCTTTCCGGCCAGTTGACGATAAAGCCGTCCAGCATCAGCAGATAGGCGGGCAGCCCCTGCTCCACAAGCTGCAGATCGTCGTTGTTCATGATGCCGCGCGGCAGGCTGTCGTCCAGACGCGCCACGGCACAGGCCTGCAGCAGGCTCACCGACAGCAGCAATACGGTAATCCGGATCCTTTTCATTGCGCTCCTTTTCCGGTTGCGCGTCCGTGGAAGGCCTTTATAGCAAGGGCCCGATGGACTGACAAACGACTTCACGAATAATAGCGCCAGCGGCGCCACAGGCCCGTGACGCCCCCCAGCAGACAACCGCTGAGCAAACCGAAGAGATGGGCCTGATTGGCCACGATCGCGTCCAGAGCCACGAAACACAGGATCAGCCAGCCCACCATGAGGATCACGATTTCCCGGCGCAGTCCGTAACCGGCGGCCGGATTCGCCTTGCCGTAGATCCACAAGTACCCCAGCAGGCCATACACCACGCCGGACATGCCGCCGAAACGCGGTCCCGTGGCGATGTACTGCGCCAGATTGGCCGTGATGCCGGTAAATAGGGTCACCCAGACCAGCTGGGGACTGGACTGAAAATCCTCGACAATACGACCCAGCTCGGACCACCAGAGCATGTTGAAAATGATATGCAGTAGGTTGAAGTGCAACAGCATGGGCGTAAGCAGCCGCCAGGGTTGCTCCATGAGCCCGCGCCAGTCCCCGGGAAACATCAGGGCCTCGTAGAGCCCGGTCTGGCCCAGGGTCCCCAGCAAAAAGATGCCCACACACAGAAAGAGCACGGCCCGGGTAACAAGGCCCATGCTGGCCAGCCAGTTGCCGGAGAAGATGGGCGCCTGATCCGGGCTCGGGGCCGCGGGTTCGCTGATCTGCCAGTGATTGTGCCGAAACCCTGGATCGTCCGGATTGGCCAGAAAACGTTCCAGCAATATCCGCGCCTGGTCTTCGTGCTCCGGCGTCGACAGCTCCACGGCGTATTCTTCGCCCCGGGGCTCCACCCGGGCCCGGAGACCGTGTTCGTCCAGCACGCGCGCAAAGGCCCGGGCGGACGCGGATCGGGGGAAGCGAACCAGTTCAGTCATGCAGCTCTTCCAGGGTCCGGGTACGGCGCTCGGCGTTCATGTCCGCCAGCTCCAGGATGCGTTCGCGGAAGCAGGCCCAGCGACCGCCGCAATCGAGCAGCAACTGGTTGAACGCCGGAACATGGTCATTGTAGTCCAGCAGGGTATTGAGTTGGGCATTGTTCAGCGACCCCTGGAACCAGCCCTGCCAGGCGTCCAGGGCCGGATCCCGGGCGCGGGCACGTTCATACCAGTCCCGCAGCTTCTGCTGCTCGGCGCGCTTGTGTTCACGCATGCGCCCGGGCGCCAGATCCCGGGCGTACAGAGCCTTCAATTCCCGGCGCGTCTCCCGTACCCGCGCCGTGACCTTGCGCGCGGCGCGTTCCCGGGCGCGCCAGATCCGGATCGCGTCCCGCTCCCCGTGGGCGACCAGCCAGCGGCGTGTGGCTTCAGCCGCCAGGGCCGTGGCCATGCTCTCGTTGAATCGCGTGGCCCCGGAGACATAGCGCCAGCGGTGGGCGAGTTCGTGAAAGAGCAGCTCCGCCAGTGCCGCCGGCTCACGCCGGAGCATGGGGGTGGTCAGCGGATCATCGAACCAGCCCAGGGTGGAGTAGGCCACGGCTCCGGCACCATGCACGTCCAGCCCCTGGTCCCGCAGTTTCGCGGCATGGCTCTTGGCACGTTTGCGGTCGAAGTAGCCGCGATAGCTGACACAGCCGGCCACGGGATAGCACCACCGGCGCGATTCCAGCGAGAATTCCGGCGCGGCAAAGAGATTCCAGACCACCCAGTCGCGCTCCAGCGCCACATAGTCGCTGTAGCTGTCCTCCACCGGCAGGTTCAATTGCTCCTCGGCGAAGGCGACAATGGCGCGCGCCTCTTGCAGCTGTCGGCGCGTGGGCTCCGGCACGGAGGCATCCCCCAGGACTTCGGAAACCGGCCTGCGGTCGCTCATCAGGGCTCCGTGCCCACCGGCCAGATGCCAGTAATACCCCGCCTGACAACCGCTCAGGATCAGACACAACAACAGCAGCAGAGAACGCATGGCGTGAATGGTACACCAGCCGGGTTCATGGGCAACCGGCTCGCATCTTGCAATCATAAGCGCCATGATGATGGCTCCAACGGAAACCGAGCGGGAGAACGGCCATGAGTGAACAACCGGAAATCGCATCCCACGCCCCCTTCCCCACCGAGGTGAAGGAAGGCGAGAAATACATGTGGTGTGCCTGCGGACGCAGCCAGAACCAGCCGTTCTGCGACGGTTCCCACAAGGGCACCGGCTTCAGCCCCGTGGCCTATACCGCCCCGAAGGACAAGATCGTGTTCTTCTGCGGCTGCAAGCAGACGGGCTCGGCCCCCATCTGCGACGGGACGCATAGTAGCCTGGACGAGGAATAAGATTCCTCGTCCAGGCAGATCAAAGACGAAAGCTACAAGCTGAAAGAGGTTTTTCTTTCGACTTTCGTCTTTCTGCTTTCGACTGAAACACCGGCTATCAGCCGGTGTTTCTCATCCCCGCCGCAATCCCCGCGATCGTGACCTGAAGGGCGTGTTCCAGCGCTTCGTGGCCATCCTCGCTGCGGCGCAGCCGGGACATGAGTTCCGCCTGCAGCAGATGGAGCGGATCGGTGTAGGGATTGCGCACCCGGATGGACCAGCGCATGACGGGATTGTTGGCCAGGAGGTCCGCGTCGCCGGTGAGGTCCTTGAGCGCTTCCCGGGTGGCGTCCAGACGCTCGCGCAGGCCCTCGCCGAAACGGCGCTGATCGTCATTTTCGGCCAGCCGCTGCTCGTAATAGGCGGCAATGGTGCGGTCGGATTTGGCCAGTACCATTTCCAGCATGTCCACGGCCCCCTGAAAGAAGGGCCATTCAGCCATCATGGTTTCCAGGCTGGCACGGCGTTCAGGCGTGGCCAGCGCTTCCTCCAGCGCCGCCCCGGTACCCAGCCAGGCGGGCAGCATGAGCCGCATCTGCGTCCAGGCGAAGACCCAGGGAATGGCGCGCAACGATTCCACGCCCTGGGGCTGCGAGCCCCGGCGCGCGGGCCGGCTACCCAGTGCCAGCCGGGTCAGTTCACGCTGGGGCGTAACGGTATTGAGATAGGGCACGAGTTCCGGGTCCTGCTGCACCACCGAACGGTAGCCGCGCACGGAGCGCCGGGTGAGTGCGTCCATTTCCACGCGCCAGCCGGGCTCGGGCGAAGCCGGGGGCTGCAGGGTGGCTTCCAGGGTGGCCGAGACATACTGCTCCAGATTGTGCACCGCCACACCCGGCAGGCCGTACTTGAAGCGAATCATCTCGCCCTGCTCCGTTACCCGGATACGCCCGGCCACCGAGCCCGGCGGCTGGGACAACAGCGCCATGCGCGTGGGCGAGCCACCCCGGCTCACGGATCCGCCCCGGCCGTGGAAAAGCGTCAACGGAATGTCCCATTGCCGGAAGAGTTCGGTAAGCCCTTCCTGGGCACGGTACTGGGCCCAGGCCGCGCCCAGAAAACCGGCATCCTTGGCGGAGTCGGAATAGCCGATCATGACTTCCTGACCGTGCTGTACGCGCCGCCTGTAATCGTCCACGCGCAGCAGCGCGGCCATGGTATCCGTGGCGTTCTCCAGATCACCCAGGGTTTCGAACAGCGGCACCACCCGCATGGGGTTTTCCACGCCCGCCTCGCGCTGGAGCAGCAACACCGCGAGCACATCCGAGGGTGCGCGCGCCATGGAAATCACGTAGGCGCCCAGCGCTTCCGGTTCCTGTTCGGCGATGACCGTGCCGGTGTCCAGCACTTCGCGCACCTCGGGCGTGCATTCCGCGCTGTGGAAGAAACGCGAGCCGATCAGGGGCCGGCGGCCGTTGAGTTCGCGCACCAGAAAGTCCCGGCGCTGATCCTCGCTCCATTGCTGATAGCTGCCCAGCCCCAGAAAGCGGGTGATCGCATCCAGGGTTTCGCTGTGGCGGCTCGATTCCTGGCGCAAGTCCAGCCGCAGCAAACTGATACCGAAGCAGGACAGACGGCGCAGCGTGTCGCGTAGTTCGCCATCGGCAATGTCGCCCATGCCGCAGGCACGCAGGGAGCGGTCAATCAGATAAAGCGGTTCGGCCAGTTCCGCGGTCGTCTGATACCCCGGATCGCCGTTCCATTCCCGGTCTTCCAGCAGGGCCTCCATGCAGTCGCGGCTGTTGTACAACCGCTCGCGCACATGGCGCAGCAGCACGCGGTAGGGCGCGTGCGACGGCCCCGTCCAGGCCAGCAATTCCGCGCTGGCGTCCTGCATGGACAGCTCGCCCAGCAGCCAGTCGATATCGCGCAAATAGAGATCGGCGGCCATCCAGCGCGCCAGTCGTAACACCTCGCGTGTCACACCCGCAGTGACATTGGGATTGCCGTCCCGGTCGCCGCCCATCCAGGAAGCGAAGGTGATGGGGGCCGCGGTCAACGGCAACCGCTCGCCCAGCCGGTTTTCCATCTGCTCTTCCAGTTCGCGCAGAAAGGCGGGCACGGCCTGCCACAGGGACTGCTCGATGGTGGCGAAACCCCATTTGGCCTCGTCCACCGGGGTAGGCTTTTCCCGGCGGATCTCGTCCGTACGCCATACGGACAACAAGACGCGTTCCAGGTCCCGGCGCAGGCGGCGGCGTTCATCGTCGACCAGGTCACCTCGGTCCAGTTCCGCCAGCAGCTCCGCCATGCGGTCATACTTGCGGATCAGGGTGCGTCGCGCGACTTCGGTAGGATGGGCCGTGAGCACCAGTTCCACGGACATGTCGGCGAGGCAGCGAGTAATGGCGTCGGATGTAAAACCGGATTCCATGAGGCGGTCCATGACCCGCGCGGGGCTTTCCTCACCCCCCGGTTCCTCGCCATAGCTCTGGTGGCGGCGGCGCAGACGCACCCGGTGGTGCTGCTCGGCGATATTGGCCATGTTGAGAAACTGGTTGAACGCCCGCGCCACATCCAGCAACTGGTCCTCGTCCAGATCGACCAATTCCTGTTGCAGATCTCCCATGGCCACCCGGCCGTGTTCGCGCGCATCCCGGGCTTCCCGGCGTATGTTTTCCACAATACGGAAAAGACTCTCGCCTTCCTGCCCATGCAGTGTATGGCCCAGCAACTCACCCAGCAGGCGCACATTGTCGCGCAGGGGTTCGTGGGGATCTTCGGGTACAGCTCGCGAGGGGTTCATCATCAGGCATCCGGTTATCAATGCAGAGAACGTCATTGCAGGGTACACTTGGTCGCCTTGCAACTGTTGTTTAGCAACTGATCCGCCGCGCCATGAAAATACCCGATCACCTCGCTTCCGAACCCGGGCTCCATGCCCTGCAATTTGTTGGTCGCACGCTGTTCGCACTGCTCGTGGGCTTTTATTTCCTGGCGGCCGGGCCGGCCTTCGGCCCCTTTACTCCGGCGCCCTGGATGATCTGGGTCGCCCTGGGGCTTTTCCTGGCCGTGCATGCCGCGCTGCTCTACCGGGCCCCCGCGATTGCCAATATTCCGGGCGCGCTGCTGGATCTGATCAGTATCGGCGTGGTGACCCTGTTCGACCCGGGCACACCCCCGCCGGCGCTGGTACTGCTGGTGGTGGCGGCGCTGAGCGCGGGCCTGGTCTATGGGCTACGCCGTTTCCTCTATGTCCTGGCCGGCAGCGTGCTGGTGGTGGCGCCGGTCATTCCCGCGCGCCTGGCCCAGACGGACGATGCCGCGCTGGCCGCGAGCACCCTCTTCCTGCTGGCCGTGATTCTGGTGTGCGTGATCTATTTCGGTCTCATGGTCTACCGCAATCAGGTGCTCGCGCGCCGCGCCCGGGATGCCACCTGGCGCGATCCCGACACCGGGCTCATCAGCCATACGGCCATGATCAGCACCGCCGGTTGGCTGCTGCCCCTCCATGACCGCCTGTCCAGTCAACTGACGCTGATCCTGTTGCGGCCCAATCAGGACAGGGAACTCAAACCCCTCGCCGATCAACTCGCCACCCGGTTGCGACGCAGCGACATTGCCGGGCGTTATGACCAGCAGACCCTGGCCATGCTTTTGCCCGACACTCCGGCCGGCGATGCCGAACGACTGCTGGAGGAACTGCGAGCCGAAACACCGGATTACACCGCGGCCATGCTGGTGCTCTCCCATCCGGATCATTCCCTGGAAGCGGTACTGCAGCATCTGCGGCGCACCCTGGAGCGGGCTACCGAGGACGCGGGACACTGGCTGGTGCATGCGTCCATGCCCGGACACTGACCGGCATCCATAACGGTCTCGCACGGAACCGGAGGATCAAACCCGCCGGAAAAAGCGCTCCATGTCCTGAAGCAGCCGGTCGGCTTCACGTAGCCGCCCGCGCCAGGCGAGATGGCCGTCCGGGCGCATCATCCAGAGGCTGTTCTGATCGCCAAAGCCGCGCCGGAACACCCCGTCCCGGTCAATGAGCACGGACACATTGAACTCGCGCAGATCGGCCAGTTCCGGCTCCAGGGGCGCGGGTGTAATCACCGTCATGGCCACGCGCTCGCCATAGTCCAGCCAGATTCGATCCGCCAGCGCATAGGCACTGACCCGCGCCCGGTGAGCGCTGTCATCCGGCAGCCATACCAGCAGATGATGGCGCGGGTCGCGCAGCAACGTCTGCAGCTGCTGTGAGTAACTGCCATCCGGATGCACCAGTTTGACGTCCGGCACCCGGTCGCCCGGACAGGGACCCGGCCCCTTGAGCAGCCCGGGCGGCAGATTCAGCGAGGACGCCACGGTGCGGTAGTTCACGTCCAGCTGACTGAACCGGCGCACCAGCCGCCGCCGGAACCAGGCCTGCCGGCCCAGCACTTTCAGCATCCAGTCCCGCGGACGGCGCAACAACCCGTTGCGCGCAAAGGAGGTCCGGGAGAGCAAATCCACGGTATGCAGCATGGAACGCGCCACGGGCCGGCGCTCGCGCTCATAGGTATCCAGCAGGCTGCCATCACCATGGCCCTGGATATAGAGCGCCATTTTCCAGCCCAGATTGAAAGCATCGGCAATGCCGGTATTCATGCCCTGCGCGCCCAGCGGGCTCTGCACATGACAGGCATCGCCGGCAATGAAGACCATATTGCGCCGGTAGTGCGAGGCCAGGCGGCGGTGAATGGAGAAACGGCTCAGCCACCAGGGTTCACCGAGGGCCGGGGCTTCGCCCAACGCACGCTCCAGCCGCGCACGAAAGGGCGCCAGCGTCGGTTCCTCGCCGGCGGACAGCTCCGTGTCGCGCTGATTGATCACCAGCCGCCAGCCGCGCGGCATGGGCAACGCGATCAGTGCACCCCGAGCCAGGAGAAAACCGTGGGACGAATACGGATCCAGATCCCAGTCGATGTCCAGATCCGCCAGCAGGAAATGATCGGACTGCCGCACGCCGTCAAAACGCAGCCCCAGTTGTTCGCGTACCCGGGAATGAGCGCCGTCACAGCCCACCAGCATGCGGCAATCCAGTTCGTGCTCATCGCCACCGTCACGCAGCCGTACATGAACACCCTCGTCATGCTGATGAAAATCCAGCAACTCCGTGGCCCGAACCACGCTGCCTCCCAGCGCCCGGAGACGGTCCGTGAGACAGGCTTCCACCTCGGACTGGGGACAGGACAATACCCCGGGCACGGGCCCATCCAGCCCGCCCAGATCCAGCTCCACCAGCGGACCACGCTCGTTGCGCACCGTCACCGTGCGCTGGACCAGGCTGCGTTCCAGCACCGGTTTCAGCACATCCAGCGCCTGCAAGATTTCCAGGGTGCGTGCATGCAGGCCCAGCGCACGGGACCAGGGCAGGGGCGCATCGAGCTTATCCACTACCACGCAATGGATACCATGGCGCTTCAGGGTGATGGCCAGCGCCAGCCCGGTGGGGCCCGCCCCCACCACCAGGGCCTCGGCTTGCCGGGGCAGTGCTGTCATGGTCCTCCCGCCTGGATCACTTGATGTAAACTGGACGCCGGCGTCGCAGCGGGTCCGGCGGCGCAGGAAAGCCGGCACGTCCGGGCGCTCCGCCCCGGGCACGGAGGGAATTCATGAAACCCCATGATGGCGACCACGAAGCCTGGGCGAGCCAACGCCATCGGCATCACCACAGGAAAATCTATCACATCACGGCCGGTAAAGAACGCAAGCGCCTGGAAGAGAACCGGTGACACGCAAGATCATCCATATTGACTGCGATTGCTTCTATGCCGCCGTGGAAACCCGCGACGACCCCAGCCTGCGCGGCCGGCCCGTGGCCGTGGGCGGCGATCCGCGCGGCCGCGGCGTCATAGCCGCGTGCAACTACGAGGCCCGCGCCTATGGCGTGCATTCCGCCATGGCCTCGGCCCATGCCCTGCGTCTGTGTCCGGAACTGGTCATGCTGCGGCCGGATTTCGACAAATACCGCCGTCTCTCGCGCGAGATCCATGCCGTCTTCCAGCGCTACACCGACCGCATTGAACCGCTCTCCCTGGACGAGGCCTATCTGGATGTCACCGAGACCGATCAATTGGGCAACAGCGCCACCCGCATTGCCGACGCCATCCGCACCGAAGTACGCCGCGAACTGAATCTGACGGTGTCGGCCGGTGTCGCGCCCAACAAGTTCCTGGCCAAGGTGGCCAGCGACTGGCGCAAGCCGGACGGGCGTTTCGTGATTCCGCCCGAACGGGTGGACGAATTTGTGCGCGATCTGCCCGTGGAATGCATTCAGGGCGTGGGTCGGGTCACCGCGGACAAGTTGCGTCAGAAGGGGGTGCGCACCTGCGGCGATCTGCAGGCTCTGCCACGAGTGGACCTGGCCCAGGGCTTCGGCGTTTTCGGCGAACGCCTCTATCACTTCGCCCGGGGCGACGACGACCGGCCAGTGAAATCCGAACGCCGACGCAAGTCCGTCAGTGTGGAAAAGACCTATTCCGATGATCTGACCCGGCCGGAAGACTGGCGCCGGGAACTGCCCGAGCTGCTGGACAAGCTGCGCGAACGCCTGGAACGGCTGGACAGCCAGTACCTGATCCAGGCGCTGATCGCCAAGGTGCGCTACCGGGATTTCGCCCTGTCCACCTGCGAAAGCAGCGGCAGCCGCATGGACGAAGACGCCTATGCGGCACTTTTCGACACCCTCTGGAACCGCCGCGAAATTCCCGCCCGCCTGCTGGGCATCGGCGTACGCCTGCGCGACACCAGTTTGCCCCTGCAACCGGACCTGTTTCCCGAAGAACAGGAACGGGCCCTGGCGCGGCAGCGGCGGAGGGATTTATGAACAAAAGTGGCAAGTGGCAAGTGGCAAAAAATATTGTGAGCCGTGCTCTACACAGACTGGCGGTGTGTCAGTGATTGAGTTCACGCACCCGTTGTAACCAGTCGAGTTGTGCGCAATTGGCCTCCAGCGCATGCCAGTCCGTTTTGATCGTCAAGGATGCCAGCGCGGCCGTGGGCAACAGCTTGCCGTCGTCCGGTGTCGTCAGGGCCGGTACAAGATCGCGCAACAAGTCTTCCAGTCCGGGGTTATGGCCGACGACCATGACGTGCTCCGCGTTCCCGGCATGGTCCGATAGAACCGCGCGAAAGTCCTCGATGTCCGCGCCATACAGCCGCCGGTCCCGGATCACGTTTTCAGGTGACCAACCGGCCGCCGCAACCAAGCGCTCCAGGGTTGCCACAGCACGAGCCGCGGGCGAGCACAGAATTCGCTCCGGACACTCACCCCGTTCCGCCAGCCATGCCCCCAACCGATCAGCCGACTTACGGCCGCGCTTTTTCAGCGGCCGATCAAAATCGGCCGCGCCGGTATCCCAATCGGATTTCGCATGACGCAGTAACCAGAGCTTCTTCATCGCTGCCCTTCCCCGTACGCCTATACAAATCGCTCACAACCGGATTCTGCCACCCTGAGTGGCAAACTTCACAACACAAAAAGAAAGGGCGCCGAAGCGCCCTTTCTTACTCTCTTGCCTCTTGCTCCTTGCGCCTTGCCACTTTCCGTCATTTCGGCTGCATCCGGATGCCGCCATCGATGCGGATGGTCTCGCCATTGAGGAACTTGTTCTCGATCATGTGGCAAACCAATTGCGCGTATTCATCCGGATGGCCCAGCCGCTTGGGGAACTGCGTCATCTGGATCAGCGGCTCCTTCACCTTGTCCGGTGCGGCATTCATCAGCGGCGTATTGAAGATCCCGGGCGCAATGGTGTTGCAGCGAATGCCGAGCTTGCTCAAATCGCGCGCAATGGGCAGCGTCATCGACACCACGCCGCCCTTGGTGGCGGCATAGGCGATCTGGCCCACCTGGCCGTCGAAGGCGGCCACGGAGGCGGTATTGACGATCAGGCCGCGTTCGCCGTCTTCGTCCTCGCCTTCATTGTGCGCCATTTCGGCGGCCGCCAGTCGCAGCACATTGAAAGTGCCCATCAGATTGATCTGGACCACCTTGTCGAAGACACCGAAGTCATGGGGCTCGTTTTCCCGGCCCACGGTTTTCATGGCCGAGCCCACACCGGCGCAGTTCACACACACATGGATGGCGCCGAATTGTTCCTTCGTCGCGGCAATGGCGTTCTGAACCGACTCCGGATCGGTGACATCGGTGTCCACATAAGCGGCCTGGTCACCCAGTTCCGACACGGCGGCTTGTGCCTTGTCCGTATCGCGGTCGAGAATCATCACCTTGCCGCCGCGGGCAACAATGGCGTCGGCGGTGGCACGGCCCAGCCCGGAAGCGGCCCCGGTGATCACGGCTACCTTGTTGGCAATATCCATACAGATGCTCCTGCTCATGAATTCGCAAAAACGCCGGCGAAACCGGCTAGCAGGCTGTTGAAAAACCCGTTGCGTACTCAGGCTTTCAGGCTGGTTCGCAATCGAGGCGCCATTTTGAAGGCGGGTATCCACCCGTCGAAAAATGGCAACGATGAGTGCGGGCCAGCCTGAAAGCCCCGCAGG
>CAJXLA010000086.1 GCA_913055795.1 uncultured Alcanivorax sp.
AGATCGTCATAGTCCAGCTCGTCCTTGCCCAGCGACTCGGCTTCCTGTGCCAGCGCTTCCTGCCATTCCGGATTCTTGGCCAGGGCATAGATGATGGAGCTCAGCGTGCTGGTGGTGGTGTCGTGCGCCGCGAACAACAGAAAGATCATGTGGTTGACCACGTCCTGGTCGGTCAGCTGAGTGTCGGTTTCCTCGTCGGCGGCCTGACACAGCTCGGTGAAGAAATCCTGATCGCTGGATTGCCGTTTTTCCGGAATCAGGTCCTTCATGAACTGTTCCAGAAAACGCCGCCCCTTCATGCCGCGATGCCAGGTGGTGCCGGGAATGGGCAGGCGCAGCACGGCCAGCGAGGCATCCACCTCGGCCACGAAGGCCTCGTTCACCTTGCGCGCTTCCGGCCCCATCTCCAGGCCCAGAAAGATGCCCGCGCCCATGTTCAACAGCAGTGACTTGATGGATTCGAAAAAGGAGAACTGCTCGCCCCGGGGCCATTGCTGGATGCCCTCGGCAATGTGCGGGTTCATGCGGTCCATGTAACTGGCCAGGGCGTTTTTCTTGAACGCCTGCTGCATGATGCGCCGGTGGTATTTGTGGTTGGCGAAATCGCGCAGCATGAGCCCGTCGGTGAAGAGCTTGTCCAGCAACGGGTTCCAGGCCAGACGGCTGGAAAAAATGTGGTCGCGGTCACGCAGCACGAATTCGTTGGCGTCCGGGCCCACCAGGGTTACCCCATGCTGGAACATGATGCTGCCCTTGAAGACCGGACCGTACTTCGCGGCCTTCTCTTCCATCAGGCCCTGGAAATCGCGCAGAAAGTGAAAGGTGTCGCCGATCACCGGCTTACCGTAATCGCCGGGGATATGATCGAGCTTGCGCCGGGGCATGCGCGGCATGCGCGAGGCTTTTTCTTCTGCGGCCTGCATGGATGACATGACTACTCCTCCTGCTCGGATGGCGAGCCTGTTACTGCGACTGTGGGACCGGGCGAACCGGCTTCAGGGTATACACGGAATGTACCGTAGAGAGCGAGGGCAATCCCAGCGCGGGTACCCAATTGTCAAACCGGGCTGTACGGTTCAGTCAAACCGCGGGGCAGGGAAGAAAGAGGGGGAGGGCGCCCCGAGCGGGGCGCCCGGCGCGGCGGTTATTCCTCGCCTTCGCCGTGGACGTGACCGTGTTCGATTTCTTCGTCACTGGCATCACGTATTTCGTCGACCTTGACCTTGAAGTGCAGGGTCTCGCCGGCAAGCGGATGGTTGCCGTCGATCTTGACCTCTTCCTCGCCCACTTCCTGAACCGTGATCACGCGCGGGCCGGCTTCGGTCTGCGCCTGGAACTGCATGCCCGGCTTGACCTCGTCGACGCCCTCGAAAGCGGACATGGGCACGTCCTGGATGAGCTGCTCATGGCGCTCGCCATAGCCCTCTTCCGGCGTCACGGTTACGTCGATTTCGGCTTGGCTTTCCGCACCCGTGAGCGCATTTTCCAGACCCGGGATGATGTTGCCCTGGCCATGGATATAGGACAGCGGCTCCCGGTTTTCCGAGGAGTCGAGCACCTCGCCGCTCTCATTCTTCAGCGTGTAATGAATGCTGACTACCTTGTTGTCACCAACTTGCATGAATCTCTACCTTTGCGTACATGAGATCGCCCATGCTAGTCACCCAGTCCGCCGTTGGCTAGTGTCCTGTCCGAAAATGTCAGTACCACAGCCGCAGCCCACCCACGAGCACGGTGTCGTGGAGACGCTCGCCGGCGGCCCGGTGCAAATCGGCCGTACCGTCATAGACGCGCTTGTACTCCACGCCCACATAGGGGGTGATCTCGCGGCGTAGCTCGTAGCCCAGCCGCATGCCGGCCTCCAGATGGGCCAGCCCGGAACCCTGTTCGCGGCTGAGATCGTCTTGACCATAGGCGTCCAGCTCCAGCGCGGAGCGCAGCACCAGCCGCTGGGTGAATTTCAGCTCGTGATGGGCTTCCAGCCGCGCGGCGGTGTCGCCGGCATCGTCGGCGTAAACCGACAACTCGGTCTCGATGTGATAGGGCAGCACACCTTCGAGTCCGAGCGCGGCCCAGTCCCGTTGGGGCCGGGGCTGGAAGTCCCGGCGCCAGCCGAGCTCCAGATTCCAGAAGGCGCTCAGGGCGCGGCGCACGCGCACCTGGACCTCGCCTTCCTCGGTGACGCCGTCCAGGCGCTCGCCCTCGGTAGTCAGGTTGAGGCCCCAGAGATCACCGGACAGGCCCGCCGAGCCCTTCCACACCAGTGGCCGTTCACCGTCGGCGTCATGTACCTCGAAACGGTCCAGATTCACAAACGGAATCACCGGATCGTCCTGGGTCAGCGCATGTGCCGGGCCCGTGGTCAGGAGCAGAGCTGCCAGCAGAATGCGCAACAGTTGGCTCGCTTTCATGATTCACCCTCCTCGACCCGGATCTCGCGGAACATGCCGGCGGCCATGTGGTAAAGCAGATGGCAGTGATAGGCCCACCCGCCCAGGGCGTCGGCGCTGACCTGATAGCTGAGGCGCTCGCCGGGTTTGACGATCACCGTGTGTTTGCGCGCCAGCCGCCCGTCGCCGGTTTCCAGGTCGCTCCACATGCCATGGAGATGGATGGGGTGATCCATCATGGTGTCGTTATGCAGGTTGATGCGTAGCCGTTCGCCATAGCGCAACCGGATGGGCTCGGCGTCGGAGAATTCCACGCCGTTGAACGACCACATATAGCGTTCCATGTTGCCGGTGAGATGCAGCGTGAGCTCGCGCTCGGGTTCACGCTGATCCGGGTAGGCATGGAGCTGCTCCAGATCCGCGTAGCTCAGGCAGCGCCGGCCGTCCACCGGCAGCCCCACGCCCGGATCGTCCAGGCGCGTGGATGGGTAATCGATGCGCATGGCCGTGCTCGGGCCGTATTCCGCCTCGGCATGGTCGGCGGGCTCCATTTCCATGTTCATGCCGCCGCCCTTGTGATCCATTTTCATGCCGCTGTGATCGCCCATGGCCTGCATCGAACCCATGGCTTCCATGCCCCGTTCCGGCCGTTTGTCCATGGCCGGCACGGGCGCGGTCATGCCCGCGCGCGGGGCCAGGGTGGCCCGGGCGTAGCCGGAACGGTCCAGTGCCTGGGCGAAAATGGTGAAGGCGCGTTCGTCTTGGGGACGCACCAGGACATCATAGGTTTCGGCCACCCCTATCCGGAATTCATCCACGGGCACGGGCTTTACCGGCTGACCGTCCGCGGCCACCACTGTCATTTCCAGACCCGGAATGCGCACATCGAAGAAGGTCATGGCCGAAGCGTTGATTACGCGCAGCTTGACCGTCTCGCCGGGCTGGAAGAGTCCGGTCCAGTTGGCCGCGGGCGGCGTGCCGTTCAGGAGGAAGGTATAGGTGGCACCGGTGACGTCGGACAGATCCCGGCTGCTCATGCGCATGGTGTTCCACATGTGGCGGGCCTTGAGCGTGTCCACCAGTCCGCGCCGGCGCATGTCCTCGATCAGGTCAAAGAAGGTGCGCTGGTTGTAATTGTAGTAATGCGCCTGTCGCTTGAGGTTGTGGTAGATCCCGTCGGGATCCTCGTCGGTCCAGTCCGAGAGCACCAGCACATGCTCACGATCCGCCGGCGCCGGCTCCTCGCCCGCCGGGTCGATAATGAGCGCGCCATACATGCCGGTCTGCTCCTGGAAACCGGAATGGCTGTGATACCAGTAGGTGCCGGCCTGGTTCACGTCGAACTCGTAGACGAAGGTTTCGCCGGGTTGAATGCCGTCGTAGCTGATCTCGGGTACCCCGTCCATCCGGAAAGGCAGGATGATGCCGTGCCAGTGAATGGAGGTGGTTTCGTCCAGTTTGTTGGTTACGCGCAGGCGCACCCGCTCGCCCTCACGCCAGCGCAGCACGGGCGCGGGCACGGAACCGTTGATGGCGGTGGCCGTGCGGCGCCGGCCGGTCAGATTTACCGTCCGGGGCGCAATGGTCAGGTCGAAGGTGTTGCCGGTCAGGGTTTCGCCCGTCCAGGCCGGTTCGGCCGTGGCACGGGCCGGGTTCAGGCCCACCGAGGGCAGCAGCGTGGCCCCGGCGACGCCCTGCACGAACTGGCGCCGCTTCAGGCGCGGTAGGGTATTCGTCATGATGAAAACTCCGAAAGAAAACGGTGTGAGAGGTGCGGCTAACGCCGCGCTCTGGAGCAGCCGTTATCGGATCGGAGGTCGGAACAGCACTCGCGGGAAGCCGGTCAGCAGCGCCGGAGCTCCTGTGCTCGCCCGGACGGGGCGGGGTGCGGCAATCAGGCCGGGGACGTGCCCCTGTCGGATCGCTACGCTGGAGCAGGCGTGCTCGCACTGGCAGTCGTCATGTTCACAAAGGCCCCCGGTCGTGGCGTGCGGCGCGTGCGGACAATCCGCGGCTTCGGCATGATCCGGACTCGGCCCGGTGGTCATCAACGCCGGAGCTATGCCGGGCTGGAGCAGGGCCAGCAATAACGCAACCACCAGCGCAGGCTTCATGACAGGCTCATCAAGTGCAATGAGCTTCCATTAGAGCATGAAAGAGCTCCGGCGAAAAGTTCACCGGATCAGTCCCGCCGGAATACCGCCAGGTGCAGCGAGTGCAGGAAACGGGACTGCGGCAGGTCGTCTACCAGCGAGAACCCCTGCTCGGCGAAATAGGCGCGTACTTCGGACAGGGGCGTATGAAACTGCTTGAGCCGCTTGCCGAACAGCCGCTGAATCCGCCGCCGGATGGAGGTGACGGACCAGGGCGAGATGTACGAGATCAGCACATAGCGGTCCGACACGCGGCAGAGCTCGCGGATCAGCCGCCGGCGCGGCTCCGGGTCCGGAAAGTGGTGAAGCAGGCGAAAGCACAGTACGGCGTCAAAGGCGCGATCGGCGAAGTCCGTGTTTTCCACATCCATCTGATGCGCTTCACCGTCGAGTCCCGCCTCGGCGAATGCCTTGCGGGTGTATTCCACGGCCGCCTCGCCCAGATCGATGCCTGTTGCCTGATACCCCTGCCGGGCCAGCCAGACCGTGGCCCGGCCCACGCCGCAGGGTGCGTCCAGCGCGGTTTTCACGTCCGGGCAAAGAGCGAAGCCGCGTTCAATCAGTGCCATTTCGGCGGCGTGCTTGTCGGCCTTGCGCCGGGTGTAGCCCTCGGCGGCTTCCACGTTGGTTTTGATGCGTTTGCGGTACTCAGGCGTGTCCTGATTCATTCTGGTTCCTCCGGGTTGGGGGCAACTGGGCCCGAATCCCGGGAAAATGCTTTTCCCAGGGTGCGATCAGGGTGGCGAGCAGGTCCTCGTCCAGCCAGTCCGTACGATTGATGAATTGTTTCAGGTCCGCCCGTGCCGCCACCCTTTTGCGCGCGCGAAAACGTACCCGCTCAAGATCAATGAGTTTGATGCCCCGGGATTCATTGTGCGCGAAGATGTGGGCGGCGTAGAGCGCCCCGTGCTGAAGTCGGGCGAGATGGAGTGGCAGCACGGCTCGGTAGAGTTCGGCCAGAAGCGCCTGGAGTTCGCTCCGGGGCGTCTCGGCCGCCAGGGTATTCAGATCCAGGTAATCCTGCAGGCCGATCGTGGCCAGCACGGCCTGGTCAGCGCCGTCTCGGTGTCGCTCGCCGTAACAGGCATATCCCACCAGCTGCGGGAACTGCTCGCCCCGGCGGTGCAGGAAACGGTACTCGAAAAAATAGGTGGGGCGGCTGCGGAACGGATGGGTCAGGGTGCGCCTGTTCTGTCCCTGTTGGCGTTTGATAAACAGCGGTACCGGTCCGTCACCGGAATCAATATTCCGGCGTACCACGCCACTCCAGCCCTGGCGGCGCTCATTGGGCGCTTCAATCCAGTCCTCGTCCAGTTCCCAGATCCGTTCGAAAGAGTCCAGATCGGCCTCGCGCATCGTCTGCTCCCATCCCGGAGCAATCACGAACATGCTGTTCCTCCACGGTTGTCAGCTGGTCCGTTGCTCGAGTATTGACTTGGTGACACTGCCCGTGGCGATCAGCCGCTGCCGTTCACCGTTGTCCGCGTGGACCTCGGCGCGCATGGCGGCCAGGGTGCGGCCCAGCCGATCCACCCCGGCACGGATGGTAAGGCGATCGTCGCTTCGGGCAGCGCGCAGCAGGCTGACATGGGTTTCAATGGATACCGGGTGCTGATGCCGGTCCAGTTGTGACACCGCCGCAAAAAAACAGGCCACATCCACAAAGGCATAGAGCACGCCGCCGTGCAGCGCGCCTTCCGGATTCAGCGTGAATTCGTTCATGGCGATGGCAATTTCCGCGGCGCCGTCGCCAACGCTGAGCAGCTCGAGGCCGCAAGCCTTGTGGAAGGGATGGGCGAGAACCCGGTCCCGGATTTCCTCGAGACGTTGTTCCATGGACGCGGGGCGTTACTTGTTGCTTTTCATGGACTGAAAGAATTCCTCGTTGGTCTTGGTCTGACGCATCTTGTCGATGAGGAATTCAATGGCGGCGATCTCGTCCATGGGATGGAGCACCTTGCGCAGCACCCACATGTTCTTCATTTCCTGCTCGTCCACCAGCCGTTCCTCGCGGCGGGTGCCGGAGCGGTTGATATTGATGGCCGGGAAGACACGCTTTTCCGAGATCTTGCGGTCCAGGTGCAGCTCCATGTTGCCCGTGCCCTTGAACTCCTCGAAAATCACCTCGTCCATCTTGGAGCCGGTCTCCACCAGGGCGGTGGCGAGAATCGACAGCGAGCCGCCTTCCTCGATGTTGCGCGCCGCCCCGAAAAAGCGCTTGGGCTTTTCCAGCGCATGGGCGTCCACGCCGCCGGTGAGCACCTTGCCCGATGAGGGCACCACGGTGTTGTACGCGCGCGCCAGCCGGGTAATGGAATCCAGCATGATGACCACGTCCTGCTTGTGCTCCACCAGCCGCTTGGCCTTCTCGATCACCATTTCCGCCACCTGCACATGGCGTGCCGGCGGCTCGTCAAAGGTGGACGCCACGACTTCGCCGCGCACTGTGCGCTGCATCTCGGTCACTTCCTCCGGACGTTCGTCGATCAGCAGCACGATGACGTGACATTCCGGATTTGAACGCGTAATCGACTGGGCGATGTTCTGCAGCAGTACCGTCTTGCCCGCCTTGGGCGGTGCCACGATCAGCCCGCGCTGACCCTTGCCGATGGGCGCGACCAGATCAATGATGCGTGCGGTAATGTCTTCGGTGGCGCCGTTGCCCTGTTCCATGACCATGCGTTCGGTGGGGAACAAAGGCGTGAGGTTTTCAAACAGGATCTTGTTCTTGGCGTTTTCCGGCTTGTCGAAGTTGATTTCGCTGACCTTGAGCATGGCGAAATAACGTTCGCTGTCCTTGGGTGGCCGGATCTTGCCCGCCACAGTGTCGCCGGTGCGCAGCGAGAAACGCCGGATCTGGCTGGGCGAGATGTAAATGTCATCCGGACCGGCCAGGTAGGAGCCCGCCGCCGAGCGCAGAAAGCCGAAACCGTCCTGGAGAATTTCCAGCACGCCGTCTCCGTAGATATCGGAGCCGTTCTTGGCGGACTTTTTGAGAATACTGAAAATGACATCCTGCTTGCGGGCGCGGGCCAGGTTTTCCAGGCCCAGTTCCGCGGCAATATCCAGCAGGTCCCCGATTGGTTTCTGTTTGAGTTCAGACAGGTTCATCAGCTTGTAGTGAAGTCCGGATATGAATTGAAGGATCTGCACCGACGGGTGCGGCGGTAAAGATTATTTCGGGATACCAGCAGACTGTTGAAAACCGTTGCATGCTTGAGGCCACGCCCGCAGGTGTTTCGGGCCGGCCCGCAGTCATCGTCGCCATTTTTCAACGTGCAAGCCCCGGCCTTCACAATGGCGCCTTGATTGCGAACCAGCTCGAAAACTTGTGCACGCAACGGGGCTTTCAACAGCCTGCCAGGTCGGCATGCCGCCGGCGGGAATTTCCGTTCGTCCGGTTTGTCCCCCGGACCGTATCGCAAGCGCGAACGGCTGGACGAAGGCGCGATCAATTCGCGGGAAAATCCCGAAGGGGTGCAAAAACGCGATTTGACTTTAGCACCCCGGTATGGGGGTGTCTACCCCTGTACTTTCAAAGCGCCCCGGCTGCCTGGCTCGGGGCGCTTCCGCGTGTGGGCGGGGTAGAGGAGCCCCTAGATCGTGGAGTCGAGGAAAGCGGTCAGCTGCGATTTCGACAGTGCGCCCACCTTGGTGGCTTCCACATTGCCGTTTTTGAACACGGTCAGGGTGGGAATGCCGCGAACCCCGTACTTGCGCGGTGTTTCGGGATTTTCGTCAATGTTGAGCTTGGCCACAGTGAGCTTGCCGTCGTATTCCTGGACGAGATCTTCCAGAATGGGCGCGATCATCTTGCAGGGACCGCACCAGGAGGCCCAGTAGTCCACCAGTACCGGACCGTCGGCGTTCAGTACCTTCTCGTCAAAATCGGAGTCGGTGACCTCGATAATATCGCCGCTCATGAATGTCTCCTGGCTTGGGTTGGTTGGATGCCATAATATCAGGCGCCTGAAGGCGAATTTCAAGGTGATCGGGCTGGCAGGCTGGTGAAAAAACCCTTGCGCGCTCAGCCTTTCAGGCTGGTTCGCAACCGAGACGGCCTTTTGGATCCGGGGTGTCCGCCCTCGTCGGAAAAAGGGCGGCGAAGACTGCGGGCCAGCCTGCAAGCCCCGCAGGACGGGCCTGAAGCGCCCATCTGCTGCACTGGGCCGCTCGGAAAGGGGATCCACCCTGCCCGTTGCAACCAAGCTGCACGCTTGAGGCGACGCTGAGCACGCAGGGGGTTTTCAACAGCCCGCCAGGGCGCGATGGGTTCTGCCTATGACCGAAACAATCTCAGCCGATAACGTGAACCTGCCCGAGCCCGCCGAGCAGATCGCAGCCCTGGATCTGGGCTCCAACAGCTTCCACATGGTGGTGGGACGCCTCGCCGAGGGCGAGGTGCGCCTTCAGGACAGTCTGTCCGAGAAGGTGCAACTGGCGGAAGGGCTGGATGAGTGCCGCTATATTACCGACGGGGCCATGGAGCGGGCCCTCGACTGTCTGGCCCGCTTTGCCCAGCGCATAAGCGGGATTCCACGCGGGCGGGTGCGGGTGGTGGGCACCAATGCCCTGCGCATGGCGCGTAATGCCCGTATTTTCATGGCCCGCGCCGAGGCGGTGCTGGGCCATGACATCCAGGTGGTCAACGGCCGGGAGGAGGCGCGGCTGATCTATCTGGGCGTCGCCCATGCCCTGGCCGACGACGAAGGCCGCCGACTCGTGGTGGATATCGGCGGTGGCAGTACCGAGGTCATTATCGGCGAGCGCTTTGAAGCGCTGGAAACCGAATCCCTGCACATGGGCTGCGTAAGCTTCACGCGCCGGTTCTTTCCCGATGGCGGCATCGACCGCGAGCGCATGCGGGCAGCGGTTACCGCCGCGCGGCGGGAAGCGCTCGCCATTGATGCCGTTTACCGCGCCTCCGGCTGGAGCCTGCCCGTGGGGGCATCCGGCACGGTCAAGGCCATTGCCCGGGTGTGTGAGCGCCAGGGCTGGAGCACCTCCGGCATTACCCGTTCGGGCCTGGAGGCCATCGAAGCGCAGGTCATCGAAGCCGGCCACGTGGACCGGATCAAGCTCAAGGGCCTGAGCGCGGACCGCGCCCCCATTTTCGCCGCCGGCCTGGCGATTCTGCGGGGCCTGTTCGAACAGTTCGAGCTGGAGGAAATGGCCGTATCCACGGGCGCGCTGCGCGAGGGGCTGCTCTATGACCTGCTGGGCCGTTTTCAACACGAAGACGTACGCGAGCGCAGCGTTGTGGCGATGATGCGCCGCTACGGGGTGGACCCGGAGCAGGGCCGGCGCGTGGCGGATACCGCCGAGCAGCTCCGTCGGGCGGTCGCCGGGGCCTGGCATCTGGATGAGGACTACGTGGATTGCCTGCGCTGGGCGGGGCAGCTCCACGAGCTGGGACTGGCCATCTCGCACAGCCAGTTCCACAAGCACGGTGCCTATCTGCTGACGTATTCCGACATGCCCGGTTTCTCGCGCGAGGAACAGCAGGCGCTGGCCTTTCTGGTGCGCGGGCATCGGCGCAAGCTGCCGCTGTCCTTGCTCGCCGAGCAGCCTGAAGAGGATCAGACGCGGTTGCTGCGCCTGTGCCTGCTGCTGCGCCTGGCCGTGCGATTGCACCATGCGCGGTGTGACGGTGTGCCCGAGGGTCTGACGCCCCGGGGACAGGGGCAGCGTCTCCAGCTGGCCTTCCCGGAAAACTGGCTGGCGGACCATCCGCTCACGCGCGCCAACCTGGAAGAAGAACAGGGCTATTGGCGCGCGGCGGACTATGAACTGGAGCTGACCTGACCCGCCAGGCGTTCCAGCAGCACACGCTGGGCTGAACGCGGCGTTTCCTCCGCGCCCGGCTGAACGCGTTCATAGTGGCCGTCCGCACGCAGGAACCAGGCCTGGCAGTTGTCCTCCAGATAGGGTTTGAGTCCGTCGTCGATGACGCGCTGTCGCAGATCCGTATCCAGAATGGGGAAGCAGGTTTCCACCCGGTTGAAGAGATTGCGGTCCATCCAGTCTGCGCTGGAGCAATACACCAGTTCGTCGCCACCGTGATAGAAGTAATGCACCCGGCTGTGCTCCAGGAAACGATCCACGATGGAGCGCACCCGGATGTTTTCCGAAAGCCCGGGAATACCCGGACGCAGACAGCAGATGCCGCGCACGATCAGCTCGATCTCCACGCCCGCCTGACTGGCGCGGTACAGCGCCTGCATGACGCGGCGCTCGGTGAGCGCGTTGAACTTGGCCACGATGCGCGCCCTGCGGCCGGCGAAGGCTTCGGAGGTTTCGAACTCGATCAGATCCAGCAGGGTCCGGTGCAGGGTAAAGGGCGAATGACTCAGGTGCTTGAGCCGCGCGGCCTTGCCCATGCCCGTCAGTTCCTGAAAGATCTTGTGCACGTCCTGGCACACGGACACATCCGAGGTCATGAGCCCGTAATCGGTGTACAGCCGCGTGGTCTTGGTGTGGTAGTTGCCCGTGCCCAGGTGGCAGTAGCGCTTGATGCCCGAGGCATCGCGGCGCACCGCCAGCATCATCTTGGCGTGGGTCTTGTAGCCCACCACGCCATAGACGACGATGGCGCCGGCTTCCTGCAACCGCCGCGCGCCCTCGATGTTGCTCTCCTCGTCGAAGCGCGCGCGCAATTCCACCACGGCCGTGACTTCCTTGCCGTTGCGCGCCGCCGTTTCCAGATGATCCAGGATCTCCGAATCCGTACCCGTGCGGTACAGCGTCTGTTTGATGGCCAGCACCTTGGGATCGCGCGCTGCTTCGGCCAGGAAATTCACCACCGGGGTGAAGGACTCGAAGGGGTGATACAGCAGCACATCCTCCTGATCGAGCACATCGAAGATGCTTTCCTTGTTCCGCACCACCCGGGGAACATGCGGCGAAAAGGGGGTGTAGCGCAGCCGCGGGCGTTGCACGTCGGTGAACATGCGCGCCAGATTCACCGGTCCTTTCACCTTGTAGAGATCGTCCTCGGTGAGCTCGAACTGCTGCAGCAGATAATCGGTGAGATGTTCGGGGCAGTTGTCCGCCACCTCCAGCCGCGTTTCATCACCGTAGCGCCGCGACAGCAACTCGCCCTTGAGCGCGGAGGCGAGATCCTCTACGTCCTCGTCCACCTCCAGATCGGC
>CAJXLA010000087.1 GCA_913055795.1 uncultured Alcanivorax sp.
GTGGACAGCTGCAGCAGCCGAATGGCCTGCTGCAGCTGGGGGGTCATGGTCAGCTGCTGCCCCATCTGGAGCTGGATGCCGGGTTTCATGGACATACGAAAGCAGTATGAGGCTGATTCGCGTCCACTCTACCACCAAGCAAAAACCGTGCCTATATTGACAAAGTCGAAAGACAAAAGCTGAAAGACGAAAGTCGACAAGCAAGGTGGCCCGCCGGGGCGGCGGTCAAGCCCAAACGCACTCTCTTTCTACTTGCTACTTTCGACTTGCAACTTTCCAGAGCGTCTCGGGACGACTCTCACGGCTGAAGACCTGGCTCAGAGATGGAAATCGGCTCCGAGGTAGACATCCCGCACCTGCTGGTTGGCCAGAATGGTGTCGGCGTCGCCTTCAGCAATGAGGTGGCCGGCGCTGACGATATAGGCGCGGTCGCAGATGGACAGGGTTTCACGGACATTGTGGTCGGTGATGAGCACGCCTATGCCGCGTTCGCGCAGGTGGGTGACAATGCCCTTGATGTCCTTCACCGAGATCGGGTCCACGCCGGCGAAGGGTTCGTCCAGCAGGATGAAATCCGGGTCCGTGGCCAGCCCCCGGGCGATTTCCGCGCGCCGGCGTTCGCCGCCCGACAGGCTCATGCCCAGGGTGTCGCGGATGCCGGTGATGTGGAATTCCTGCAGCAGGCTTTCCAGGCGCTCGCCGCGCTGGCGCTTGTTGAGATCCCGGCGGGTTTCCAGAATCGCCATGATGTTGTCGGCCACGGACAGCCGCCGGAAGATGCTCGCTTCCTGGGGCAGATAGCCCAGCCCGCGCCGCGCGCGCTGATGCATGGGCAGATGGGTGATATCCCGGTCGTTGATCCGGATTTCGCCCCGGTCCGCGCCGATCAGGCCCACGATCATGTAGAAACAGGTGGTCTTGCCGGCGCCGTTGGGGCCCAGTAGCCCCACGACTTCGCCGGCTTCCACGCCCAGCGAGACATCCTCGATGACGCGTGTGCGCTTGTAGCTCTTGGCGAGATGCTGGGCGCTCAGGGTGCTCACGTCAGGGCTTGTCCTTGTCGCCGCTGGGGGTGTCTTCCTGCGGGATGACCATCTTGACCCGCTCCTGCTCGTTGCCGCTGGCTTCGACCCGGCGGGATTCCAGCTGGTACCGCAGGCGGGCGCCCTCGAAGGTGCGGCCTTGATGAAAGATGAAGGCGTTATCGTAAAGGTGCACTTCATCCTCGGCCACCTTGTACACCACGCGCTGTGCATGGCCATTCAGTTCATCACCCTCGCGAATACGCACCGGATCGCCGTGGGCTTCAGCTTCACGGAGTTCGCCGTTTTCCATGCGCAGCTCAATGCGTTCGGCCTGCAGCCGGCGCTGGCCCTGCACCATTTCCGCGTTGCCCGTATACACGCCTGTGCCGTCGCCACGGTCGAGTACGGCCTGATCGGAGCGAATGACGATTTCCTCGCCCTCGGCGGCATTGTTTTCCGCTCCGGGGGATGACGCGGGTAACCCGCCCAGCACCATGACCATGCACAGTACCGGAACGAAAAAACTCCGCAGGGGACGGTCATGGTGCTGGGTGAATTCAGGACGGCGGCACATAACGGGTTTCCACGCCCCCCCGGAGTTCGACACGGTCATCGGGAATACGTCCGTGCAGGGATCCGGCCCGGGTGCTGCCGCCTTCATGGCGTATGAGCACATTACCGGGCGCGACCACCTCCCCGCTGGACGGTGTGTAACGCAGCTGGCCGGTTTCCAGTTCCATGGATGGCTGGGGGGGCACCAGGCGCCGGCCCTGCACCTCGCCCCGGAGCACAATGCGTTCGTTTTCACCCTCTACACGCCCATGGTCGGCATTGATCTGCCAGCGTTGTTCGCTCTGACTGAGTTCCAGCCAGGGCATGGCCAAGAGGGTATGAGGCGAGGGCTGATCATAGCGGTTCGCTGCCAGCGCCCGCAGCCAGTATTCCGGGGTGCCCTGGTCGTTGAAGCCCCGGGCCCGCACATTCTCCATGATCAGTGCCGGGCCTCGGGGCTCCGGGGACCGGGCCAGATCCATGGCCTGCTGCCAGTCACGCAGCGTCAGACCGAGCGCCAGCACCAACAAGGCCAGGCCCGTGGTGATCAGTACGCGCAGGCGCTTCATGATGCGCTCCCGCGGGCGTCGAGCACCAGATCACAGATGGCGCGAGCGGCGCCGTCGCCGCCGTTGCGCGGGGCGATCCAGTCGGCGGCGTCGCGAGCACTGGCATGCGCGTCCGCCACGGCAAAGCCCAGCCCGGCCCAGTGCAACGCTGCCACGTCGGGTTCGTCGTCGCCGGCATAGCCCACGGCCTCGGCGGGCAGCTCCAGTTCCGCCGCCAGCGCGGCCAGGGCCTCGCCCTTGTCGTCGCGGCCCTGGATCACATGTTCGATGCCGAGTTCTTCGGCGCGGCGCGCCACCATGGTCGAGTCGCGTCCGGTGATGATGGCCAGGGTCACGCCCGCGCGCGTAAGCTTTTTCAGGCCCTGGCCGTCGCGTACATGGAAGACCTTGAGGGTTTCGCCCTCCGGGCCGTAATGCAGCCGGCCGTCGGTGAGTACGCCATCCACGTCGAAGGCCATGAGTTGCAGCCGGCGCGCCCGGGCGCGCAGCGCATTGGGATCCATCAGACCACCCCCGCACGCAGCAGATCATGCATGTTGAGTGCACCCACCGGGCGCCGGTCATCGAGCACCAGCAGGCCGTTGATCTTGCGCTCTTCCATGATCTGCAGGGCTTCGGCCGCCAGGTGGCCGGGCTCCATGACCACCGGATCCCGGGTCATGACCTGGGTAATGGGGGTGTTGCGCACGTCCACCGCTTCATCCAGGGCGCGGCGCAGATCGCCGTCGGTGAAGATGCCGGCCAGATGCCCCTGTTCATCGATTACGGCGGTCATGCCCATGCCCTTGCGTGTGATTTCCAGTAGCGCGTCGGCCAGGGGCACGTCCGAGGTCACCACGGGCAGGCGTTCATGCGTGTGCATCACATCGTCCACCTTGAGCAGCAGACGCCGGCCCAGCGTGCCGCCAGGATGTGAAAGAGCGAAATCCTCCTGGGTAAACCCGCGTGCTTCCAGTAGTGCCACCGCCAGGGCGTCGCCCATGGCCAGTGCCGCCGTGGTGCTGGCGGTGGGGGCGAGATTCAGCGAACACGCCTCCTCGCGCACCGCCACGTTCAGGTGGACATCGGACAGTTCCGCCAGGCTGGATCCGGGTCGCCCCGTCATGCTGATCAACGGGGTGCCCTTGCGTTTGATGACCGGCATGATGGCCATGATTTCACGGGTTTCGCCGGAATTGGACAGCGCCAGCACCAGATCATCCCGGGTGATCATGCCCAGATCGCCATGGGAGGCCTCGCCCGGATGGACGAAAAAGGAGGGTGTACCCGTGCTGGCCAGGGTGGCGGCAATCTTGTTGGCGATATGACCGGATTTGCCCATGCCGGTGACGATCACGCGGCCCGAGCACGCGAGTATCTGGTCGCAGGCGTGCGAGAAATCCGCGCCGATGCCGTCGACCAGTTCGGTCAGGGCCGTCGCCTCCAGTTCCAGCACGCGGCGCGCGGCTTGCTGATGTGCATCCGTCAAGGCAGGCTCCCGAGCCATGCTGTGGTCAGGCCGTGATTATACATGGACAGCTCCCTCCTTGAGACGTTCGCCTGCCCGCATCAACGGCCTGCTAGCGCCAGCCAGCCGATATAGGCGGCGTACAGCAGCATGAGTAGCCAGCCGGCCGCGCGCGGTAGCGGACGCCGGCCGGTGATTGTGAGCACCAAAGCGGCCAGCAGCGTCAGTCCCAGCATGACCAGATAGTCCCGGCCCGCCAGATCGGCGGCAATCATCCCCGGCGCCAGCAGAGCCGGCAGTGGCAGCACCGTGAGCAGGTTGAGCACATTCGAGCCCAGCACATTGCCCAGCATCAGCCCGGAATGGCCGCGCCGGGCGGCGGTCACGGCGGTGGCCAGCTCTGGCAGGCTGGTGCCCAGCGCGACCACGCTCAGCCCGACCAGTTCCTCGCTGACATGGAGCTCGAGTGCCAGCCGGGTTGCGCCCCAGACCAGCAACCGGGCACTGGCCAGCAGAATGACCAGGCCCAGCAGAAATCGCACCCAGGCGGCACGGCCCTGCTCGTGCGCCATTTCTTCTTCGGCTTCCTCCACCAACTGGGCATCGGGAAAGCGCCACAGCAGCATCAACACCAATGCCAGCCCGGCCAGCAGGATGAGGCCTTCCGGAAACCCCAGATGACGATCGAACAGCAGCCCTCCCGTCACAAGGGTGACCACAATGCAGGCGGGTAAATCGCGTACGCGGCTGGTCCGGGCCACCGCCAGCGGGGCCAGGGCGATGGCCGCGCCCAGCACCAGTCCGGTATTGGCAATGTTCGAGCCCAGCGCATTGGCCACGGCCAGCCCGGGGCTGTCGGTCAATGCGGCCGTGCCCGAGATCAGGATTTCCGGCGCCGAGGTACCCAGTGCCACCAGAGTGAGCCCCACGGTAGCCGGCGTCATGCCCAGCCGGAGCGCAAGCCCGGCGCTGCCATGCACGAACGAGTCGGCGCTGCGCACCAGTGCTACCAGACCGATCAGAGTCGCCGCCAGGGCTGTCAGCATGAGGGAACCTCGTGGTCCGGGGGTGATCCAAACACGGAGACCGTGATTTAATCGGTTCGGCACGTCCATCACAAGGCCGGAACGCGCCGATCCGGGCGCTGATCATACAGGAGTCAGTCAATGTTGCAGGTGCAGTGGACCCGAGCGGGACAGATGATGCTGGCCGTGCTGCTGATGGCCGCTGCGGCCGTCCAGGCGGCGGATGGTCCCCGCGCGTTGATCGCGGAGAGCGTGGATACGCTGACCGACCGCATCGAGAACAACCGCGAAAAGCTGGATGACAACGAGCAGTTCGCGCGCGAGATGGTGCGCAACGAAATCGGCGAGCTGGTGGATTTCAAGCGCATCACCCGGTTGGTCATGGCCGCGCATTTCTCCGAGGCCAGCCGGGAGCAGAAATACCGCTTTCTGAAGACCTTCCGCGAGAGCCTGATCAACACCTATGCCTCGGGTGTGACCATGTACCAGGGCCAGGAGATCCGGGTGCTGCCCACCGAGGCGGGTGATGTCCAGCAGAACAGCGCCACCGTGCGCATGGAAATCCGGACCAGGGAGGGCGAGGTAATCCCGATTCGTTATTCCCTGTTCCGTAACGGTGAAGGGGAATGGAGGGTCCAGAACGTTATCGTCAACGGCCTGAATCTGGGCAAGACTTTCCGTTCGCAATTCGATCAGGCCGTGCGGAAATACAACGGCGATATCGATCAGGTCATCGACAACTGGTCCACGGAGCTGGACGTGGGCGACGACTCCGGGGGGAACGGCGAGCCCGGGGCCTGAACCCTCGTACTGACGCCGTCCTTGCCGTATCATGTGCGCTTTTACGCGACGCGCCGGGAGGCTGCATGAATCCGGAAGACGTCAAGGCACTGGTGGAAGCCGGCATGAACGATGCCGAAGTAGCCGTCGAGGGTGCCGGCGACAAGTTCGACATCCGGGTGGTTTCGCCCGCTTTCGAGGGGCTGATGCCGGTGAAAAAGCAGAAGCTGGTCTACAGCTGCATCAACGACAAGATCGCTGACGGCACCATTCACGCCGTCAACATCCAGACCTGGACGCCGGAAGAGTGGGACAAGGCCCGGCGCATGGGGCTGAACTGACCGGGACCCCCGCACATGGATCGACTCATCATCACCGGCGGGAATCGGCTGGACGGCGATATCCGTATTTCCGGTTCCAAGAACTCGTCGCTGCCCATTCTGGCCGCTACCCTGCTGGCGGACGGGCCCGTGACCGTGGGCAATCTGCCCCATCTGCAGGATGTCACCACCCTGATCGAACTGCTGGGGCGCATGGGCGTGCACGTGACCATCGATGACCGCATGAATGTGGAAGTCAATGTTTCCACCATCGAGGAATTCCACGCGCCCTATGAGCTGGTGAAGACCATGCGCGCGTCCATTCTGGTGCTGGGCCCGCTGCTGGCGCACTTCGGTCGGGCCGAGGTGTCGCTGCCCGGCGGCTGTGCCATTGGCACCCGGCCGGTGGATCTGCACCTGCGCGGGCTGGAGGCCATGGGCGCGGAAGTGGAGGTGGCGAACGGCTATGTCTACGCCAGTGTCCCCGGCGGGCGTCTGAAAGGCACGCGCCTGGTGCTGGATACCGTGACCGTGACCGGCACCGAGAACCTGATGATGGCGGCCGCCCTGGCCGAAGGTACCACCATCATCGAGAATGCCGCGCGCGAGCCCGAGGTGGTGGATCTGGCGGACTGCCTGAACAAGATGGGCGGCCATGTGCAGGGAGCGGGCACCGATACCATCACCATCGAGGGTGTGGTCAGCCTGTCCGGCACCGTGCATAACGTCATCCCGGATCGCATCGAGACGGGCACCTATCTGGTGGCCGCCGCCGCCACGAGCGGGCGCATCCGGGTCAAGGACACGGCCCCGCACCTGCTGGATGCGGTGCTGCAGAAGCTCCAGGAAGCAGGGGCCAAACTCACCCTGGACGAGACCACCATCGAGCTGGACATGGAAGGGCGGCGCCCGAAAGCGATCTCGCTGAAGACGGCCCCCTATCCGGCCATGCCCACGGACATGCAGGCCCAGTTCACGGCCATGAACGCGGTGGCCGAAGGCACGGGCACCATTACCGAAACCGTTTTCGAGAATCGTTTCATGCATGTGCAGGAAATGAACCGCATGGGCGCGGATATCCAGCTGCAGGCGAACACCGCCATCTGTCGCGGTGTGGACCATCTCACCGCCGCACCCGTGATGGCCACGGATCTGCGCGCCTCGGCGTCGCTGGTGCTCGCCGGGCTGGTGGCCGAGGGCGACACCATTGTCGACCGCATTTATCATATCGACCGCGGTTACGAGTGCATCGAGGAAAAACTGCAACTACTGGGCGCGTCCATCCGGCGCGTACCCGCCTGACGCCTATGAGCCAACGACCGCTGACCATTGCCCTGTCCAAGGGCCGGATTCTGGAAGAAACCCTGCCGCTGCTGGCGCAGGCGGGCATTGAACTGCTCGAGGATCCGGAAAACTCGCGCAAGCTGATCTTCGAGACGACAAGGCCGGATGTGCGCGTGATCGTGATCCGGGCCACGGACGTGCCGCCCTATGTGCGCTACGGCGCCGCCGATGTGGGCGTGGCGGGCAAGGATGTACTGCTCGAGCACGGCGCCGAGGGCATCTATGAGCCCCTGGATCTGGGCATCGCGCGCTGCAAGCTCATGGTCGCCGCCTTGCAGGATGCACCGCCGGTGACCGGACGCATCCGGGTGGCCACCAAGTTCGTCAATGTGGCCCGGCGCTATTTCGCCGGCGAGGGGCGCCAGGCGGATGTCATCAAGCTTTATGGTGCCATGGAGCTGGCCCCGCTCATGGGACTGGCCGACCGCATCGTGGATATTGTCGATACCGGCAACACGCTGCGCGCCAATGGCCTGGAACCCACGGAAGAGATCGCCGATGTGTCCAGCCGCCTGATCGTCAATATCGCCAGCATGAAAAGCCGGCACGCCGAACTGTCCGAACTGATCGACCACGTCGCCGCCGCCGTCAGCGAGGCCTGAGGCCATGTCCGAACTGAAGACCAGTCGCCTGCATACCGCCGACGCCGATTTCGGCGAACGCCTGGATCGCCTCACCGCCTGGTCCGAGGACCGGGATCGGGAAGTCGCCGACCGGGCGCGCACCATCATCGACGACATCCGTGGGCGCGGCGATGCCGCCCTGCTGGAATACACCGCCCAGTTGGATGGGTTTGCCGCCGAATCGGCGGGCGAGCTGGAGATACCGCGCGAACGGCTGGAACAGGCCCGGGCCGAAGTGAATGCGGAACAGCGCGACGCTCTGGATCAGGCGGCCGAGCGCATCCGCGACTATCACCAGGCCCAGAAGAGTGAATCCTGGCAGTACACCCGGGACGATGGCACCGTCCTGGGTCAGCAGATTCAGGCGGTGCAGCGTGCGGGCATCTATGTGCCCGGTGGCAAGGCGGCCTATCCCAGCTCCGTGTTGATGAACGCGGTGCCGGCCCGGGTCGCGGGCGTGGGCGAGCTCATCATGGTCACGCCCGCGCCCGACGGCGAGGTGAATGAGCTGGTGCTGGCCGCCGCCGCCTCGGCCGGCGTGGACCGGGTCTTCAAGGTGGGCGGTGCCCAGGCGGTGGCCGCGCTGGCGCACGGCACGGAAACCATACCCGCCGTGGACAAGATTGTGGGCCCGGGCAATATCTATGTGGCCGAGGCCAAGCGCCAGGTCTTCGGCCGGGTAGGGATCGATATGATCGCGGGTCCGTCGGAAATTCTTGTGGTTTGTGACGGCCGGACGGACCCGGACTGGATTGCCCTGGATCTGTTCTCCCAGGCCGAGCACGACGAAGAGGCCCAGGCGATTCTGGTCAGCCCGGACGCCGACTTTATCGAAGCCGTGCAGCAGCGCATGAACCAGCTGGTCCAGGAGCTGGAACGCGGCGACATCATCCGCACCGCCATGGCCAACCGGGGTGCGCTGATTCAGTGCCGCGACCGCGCCGATGCCCTGGCCGTAGTGAACCGCATCGCCCCCGAGCATGTGGAGCTGTCCGTCGAGGACCCGCAATCCTGGGCGGCCGAGATTCGCAATGCCGGCGCCATCTTCCTGGGCCGGCATACCGCCGAGGCCCTGGGGGATTACTGTGCCGGGCCCAGTCATGTGCTGCCCACCTCTACCACGGCGCGCTTTTCCTCGCCCCTGGGCGTTTATGACTTCCAGAAGAGCAGTTCCGTCATCGGCTGTTCGCCGGAAGGCGCGCACGAGCTGGGCTCGGTTGCCTCGGTGCTGGCGCGCGCGGAAGGGCTCAGCGCCCACGCGCGCAGCGCCGAGGCGCGCATCCGCTCCACTTCCTCTGACAACTGAAGCACGTCTATGAGCCGGTACTGGAGCCCTTTCGTTCAGGAACTGGAACCCTATGTGCCGGGCGAACAGCCGGCCATGGCGGATCCCGTCAAACTCAATACCAATGAAAATCCCTATGGGCCACCGCCGTCGGTGCAGCAGGCCATGCGCGATGCCGTGGACGCCCGGCTGCGGCTCTATCCCCATCCCGACGGCGGCGAGCTGCGCACGGCCCTGGCGGACTATCACGGCCTGAACACCGACCAGGTGTTTCTGGGCAACGGCTCGGACGAAGTCCTGGCCCATATCTTCCTGGCCCTGTTCAAGCAGAACCGACCGCTGATACTGCCGGATATCACCTACAGCTTTTACCGGGTCTATTGCGGGCTTTATGGCATTGATTATGAAACCGTACCGCTGGCGGACGATTTCTCTCTGCCGCTGGACGCGTTCCCGGCCGACAATGGCGGCATCATCTTCGCCAATCCCAATGCCCCCACCGGCCTGGCGGTAACCAGGGATGACATTGCCGCCCTGCTCGAACGCAACACCGAATCGGTGGTGGTGGTCGACGAAGCCTATGTGGATTTCGGCGCGGAGTCCGCGATTGCGCTGGTCCGGCGCTTCCCCAATCTGCTGGTCACGCGCACCTTGTCCAAAGGGCGTTCGCTCGCCGGTCTGCGCATCGGTTATGCCGTGGGCTCGCCGGATCTGATCGCGGGCCTGGACCGGGTCAAGAACTGTTTCAACTCCTACCCGCTGGATCAGGTGGCCATTGCCGCGGGTGTGGCCTCGCTGCGCGACGAGACCTTCTTCGAGAACACCGTCGACGCGATCATCAGCGAGCGCGATCTGCTCGCCGATGAATTGCGTGGTCTGGGCTTCCGAGTGCTGCCGTCGGCGGCGAACTTTCTCTTCGTCTGCCACGAGCGTTTCGACGCGGGCGGGCTGGCCACGGCCCTGCGCGAGCGGGGCATCATCATCCGCCATTTCGAGCGCCCGGAACGTATCGCCGGCTGGCTGCGCATCACGGTGGGCACACCGGAACAGCATCAGGTGCTGCTGGACGCCCTGCGCGAACTTCTGAAAGCCGACAACAAGGCTCCGTAAGGTCTGCGGGCAACTGCAAACCCGTAATAAAAACCACAGAGAACACCGAGAGCACAGAGACTGAAAAAGCATTCTCTGTGCTCTCTGTGTTCTCTGTGGTTATCTTTCAGGCGAGGGACCAATCTCTCGGGCTGCGGCCGCCCTCGTCGCGAAGATTTCGTGCGCTTATTGGCCGTTACGCCTTTTTGTTGACCTTCGGTCTTACGACCGTCTCGGTACCGGAAAGCCGGTCATGCAGGGTCTGGTGGGGCGGCACCAGTGCCAGCAGCCAGCCGCCGCCCAGCAATAACCAGCTCAGCACCGCCGCCAGAAACCGCTGCAGGCTATGCACCACCGTCAGCGGCTGGCCGTGGCAGGCGCGCACCTGTAGCCGCCAGGCGCGCATGCCCAGGGTCTGACCGCCGTGGAGCCAGAACCAGGCATAGAAAAACCAGGTTTCGAAGATCAGCAGGGGAAAGAGCAGGCCCCGCAGCCAGGGCTGTGCCGGCGTGGTCACACCATTGACTTCGGCCATGGGCAGGCCGGTGTGCGGATAGATCAGTACAAAGACCCCGGCGCTGACGAACCAGAGCGCGGCCAGGAGAAAACCGTCGTAGAACAGGGCCATGAGACGCCGGAACAGACCGGCGGCGGGCCAATCGGTGAAGGGGGTGGCGCGGTCGTTCATGGGCGGGCCTGGTTGTGCCTGGAGCTCGGCATGGTACCCGCAGCCCGGCCGGCTAGCCAGCGTGGCTACTGCGCGCTGGCGACCATCCGCGCGCCGTGGCGCTCCGACGCACTGGCCCAGACCAGCTGATCATAATAGCGCTGGACATGCTGGACATAGAGCACGGACTGGGCGCCGCTGCGGGCATAGCCGTGGCGGGTGTAGCGGTAATAATCCGGCTTTTTGAGCAACGGTAGCCGCTCGCGCACATCTGCCCAGCGGTCGGGATCGTCGCCCTGGTATTCGGTAATCTTGCGCGCGTCCTCCACATGGCCGAGGCCTACATTGTAGGCGGCCACGGCCATCCAGGTCCGGTCCGGGTCCGGGATGTCGTCGGGCAGCCGGTCCAGCAATTGGCGCAGGTAAGCGGCGCCGGCGCGGATGCTCTGTTCCGGATCGGTGCGATCCTGGATGCCCATGTGCCGGGCGGTATTCCGGGTCAGCATCATGAGTCCGCGCACGCCCGTGGGCGAGACCGCGTCCTTTTGCCACAGCGATTCCTGATAGCCCATGGCCGCCACCAACCGCCAGTCCAGATCATGCTTTTGCGCCGCCTCGCGGAAAACATTCGCATAGCGGGGCAGACGCTCGTAGAGATGATCGATGAACGAACGCGCGGCATAGAGATTGAACTGGTCCGCGTGGCCGTAGAAACGGTCCCGCAGCTGCGCGATATAGCCCTGGGCCTTGCGCCGCGTTATGAAGCGCTGGGCCGCACGATAGAGATTGTTCTGGTCCGCGCCCGAGGCAAAAGCCCACGCCAGCGGGCGCGGTTCGCCCAGTGCAAAGCCGGCCGCCAGCTCCGGAAACAGCGCCCGGTTCATCTTGAAGGCGTTGGAATCCACCACGGTGTAGTCGAACTTGTCCTGGTCCACCAGCGTCAT
>CAJXLA010000088.1 GCA_913055795.1 uncultured Alcanivorax sp.
CTGTCGATGTACGTCGGTGTCGTGGTGGCGGTGCTGCTCGCGCTGGCCAACTTCACCTGGTTGGCGGTTCAGGCGGGCCAGTCCAAGGCCAACATCACCGAAGCGTCCAGAATGCGTGTAATCTCGCAGCAGATCGCGAAGAACTCGCTGGAGGCGGCCGCCGGTAACCCCGAAGCCTTTGATTTGCTGGAGCAGTCCCGGGCGGATTTCCAGCAGGCGCTGGACCGGGTCAAGGACGAGCCGGTGGATAACCCCGCGGTGCAGGAGCGCCTGGTCAGTCAGTGGCAAACCGCGCGTGGGCATGTGGATACCATCCTCAACGGCCAGGATACGGTGCTGGATCTGCACGAGGTGGCCGACACCCTGTCCGAAACCGTGCCCGATCTGCAGGCGGAGTACCGGGGTCTGGTGGATTTTCTGGTGCAAAACGATGCCGATCCGCGCATGGTCTCGCTGGCGCAGCGCCAGATCCTGCTGGCCGAACGCATCCTGCGCTCGGTCTCGCGCGTGCTGGAAGGCGGCGAGGGCGCCGTGGTGGCGGCGGATGCCTTCGGCCAGGACGCGGCCCGTTTCGGCGAAGTGCTCAATGCCATGATCGAGGGCAGCGAGGAAATGGGCGTTCAGCCCGTCCAGGATCAAATGGCGCTGGATTATCTCGGCGAGGCGGCCTCGCTTTATGACGAGTTCGTGGCCCAGTCGGTGGACGAGATCCTGGCCATTGCACCCGAACTCTTCCAGGTGCGCCAGGCCGCGGATTCGCTGTTCAGCGCCTCCCAGGGGCTGCTGGAGGAATCCACGAACCTTAACCAGCAGTTCGAGGAAGGCAGTGGCTTCTTCCCGTCGGTGGCGCTGGGCCTGATCTTCGCCGGTGCCGGCTTCGTGCTCTTCGTGGCCATTATCGTGCTGCGTATCCGCGAGGAGCGCTCCAAGCAGGAAGCGCTGGAGTCCGAGAATCAGCGCAACCAGGCCGCCATTCTGCGGCTGCTGGACGAACTGGGCGACCTGGCGGACGGCGATCTGACTGTCCAGGCCACGGTAACCGAGGACTTCACCGGGGCCATTGCCGACTCCATCAACTACTCCATCGACCAGCTGCGCAGCCTGGTACAGACCATTAACCAGACCGCGGTCCAGGTGGCCTCGGCGGCCCAGGAAACCCAGTCCACCGCCATGCATCTGGCCGAGGCCTCCGAGCACCAGGCCCAGGAGATCGCGGGCGCGTCGGCGGCGGTAAACGAGATGGCGGTGTCCATTGACCAGGTATCCGCCAACGCCTCCGAGTCCGCGGCGGTGGCGGAACGCGCCGTATCCATCGCGAACAAGGGGTCCGAGACGGTGCAGGCCACCATCCACGGCATGGACACCATTCGCGAGCAGATTCAGGAAACCTCGAAACGGATCAAACGCCTGGGTGAATCCTCCCAGGAGATTGGCGATATCGTGAGCCTCATTAACGACATCGCCGACCAGACCAACATCCTCGCATTGAACGCCGCCATTCAGGCGTCCATGGCCGGTGAAGCCGGCCGGGGCTTCGCGGTGGTCGCGGACGAGGTGCAGCGGCTGGCGGAACGCTCGGCCGCGGCGACCAAGCAGATCGAGACCCTGGTAAAAACCATTCAGACGGACACCAACGAGGCGGTGATTTCCATGGAACACACCACGTCCGAGGTGGTGAAAGGGGCCCGCCAGGCGCAGGACGCCGGTGTGGCGCTGGAGGAGATCGAGTCCGTGTCCAAGAATCTGGCGGATCTGATTCAGAACATTTCCAACGCGGCGCGCCAGCAGGCGGCTTCGGCGGGTCACATTTCCAACACCATGAATGTGATCCAGGAGATTACGTCCCAGACCTCGTCGGGTACCAACGCCACGGCCAAGTCCATTGGTAATCTGGCCGAAATGGCGCAGGAGATGCGTAACTCCGTCGCCGGCTTCCGTCTGCCGGATAATTCCTGAGCCCGCGCGGCTTCCGGAGCGGAGCCATGATGTCGAGTGTTGCAGTGAACGATCGCTGGTCGATCAAACCGATAACTGCCATGAACGCCGAGCAGTTCGAGCTGTGGCAGGCGTTGCTGGAGGAAAGAACCGGCATGACGGTATCGGCCGAGCGCAAGTCCTTCCTCGAGACCAGCCTGAGCATGCGCATGCGCGAGCTGGAGATGGACGACTACGACGAGTATTACGAATATCTCGTCGGCGGCTCCACCGAATCACGGGCCATGGAATGGACGATTCTGGTGGACCGGCTCACCGTCCAGGAAACCAGCTTCTTCCGGCATCCTGGCTCCTATGCGCTGGCGGAGGACTTCGTGAAGCGTTTTGTCCAGCAGCAAGACAACGACGCCACCCTGGATGTCTGGAGCGTGGGCTGCTCGACCGGCGAAGAACCCTATTCGCTGGCCATGGTGATCGAGGAGCAGTTCCGGGGCAGAAAGCCGCTTGAGCGCTATGGTATTACCGCCACGGACATCAGCATGCCCACGCTGTCCAAGGCCCGGAAGGGGGTGTACTCGCGACGCAAGGTCGAGATGATCGAGGCCAGCCTGCGTGCGCGCTATTTTCGCGAGCTCAGCGACCGGGAAATGGAGGTGGTGCCGGAGTTGCGCGATCGCATCTGCTTCGCACGCGTGAACGTGCTCGAGCTGGATCGGGCGCCCATGCGCGACATGGATTTGATATTTTGTCAGAACATGCTGATTTATTTTCGCCGCTGGCGTAAACGCGAGATTGCCAACCGGCTGGCTGATCGGCTGGCGCCGGGCGGCCTGCTGGTGTTCGGGCCGGGCGAGATTACCGAATGGCGGCATCCGCAGCTCGAGCGTGTACAGTTCGAGGACGCGCTGGCTTTTCAGCGCCGCCGCTGAGGGTGTATCACAGGAGAGGCTATGACCAGCACGCATGACTATCTCGCGCTGGACTGGGTCCGGGATGAAATCCAGGAGACCCTGGATCAGGCGCAACAGGCGCTGGAAGCCTATGTGGAGAATCCGGACGACTCCACACGGATGCGCTTTTGTCAGACCTATCTGCACCAGGTCTACGGCACGCTCCAGATGGTGGAGTTCTATGGCGCCGGCCTGCTTGCCGAGGAAATGGAAAAGCTGGCCGAGGCCCTGCTTGAAGGCCGGGTCAGCCAGGTCGCCGATGCTCAGGAAACCCTCATGCGGGCGGTGCTGCAGCTGCCGCCCTATCTCGACCGGGTGCAGTCCAGCCGGCGTGATCTCCCCGTGGTCCTGCTACCGCTGCTGAACGATCTGCGCGCGGCCCGGGGCGAGCCGCTGATGACCGAAACCGCCCTGTTCAAGCCGGATCTGGAAGCGCAGCAAACCAGTGGCGATGTGCCCAGTTCCGTGGCCGCTGATGAGCAGTTTCCGGGGCTGGTGCGCAAGATCCGGCAGATGTATCAGCTGGCGCTGCTGGGTGTGATCCGGGGCGAGAACCTGGATCAGAACCTGGAGTACATGAGCAAGGTTTTCGCCAAGCTGGAACAGGTTACCGGCGAGGCTGAGCGCGCGCCCCTGTGGCGCATCGCGGCCGCGCTGGTGGAGGGGATCCGCGGCGAAGTCATCGAGCGCGGTACCTCTGTGAAAATGGTGCTCGGGCAGGTCGACCGTGCCCTGCGCGAGCTGAGCGTGGCGGGTGTGGAAAGCCTGCGTAAGGCGCCGCCGCGCGAACTGCTCAAGAACCTGCTGTACTACATCGCCAAGAGCGAGGCGGATAGTCCGCGCATCCGGCAGGTGCGCGAGACCTACAACCTGGCCGAGGCGCTGCCGTCCGAGGAAATGATCGACGAGGAGCGCCAGCGCATGAGCGGACCGGACCAGGCCGCCATGGGTTCGGTGGTGGACGCACTCTCCGAGGAGCTTACCTCGGTCAAGGATGCGCTGGAGCAGTTCGTGCACAGCGAGGAACGCGACCCCGGCTCGCTGGAATCCCAGCGCCAGACCCTCAAACAGGTGGCGGATACCCTGGCCATGCTGGGGCTGGGCAATCCGCGCCAGCTCATCCAGGATCAGCTCGGGGTTATCGACGACATCATCGCCGGCGAGCGCGAGTTTTCGTCCGATCAGCTCATGGATGTGGCCGGCGCGCTGCTCTATGTCGAATCCACCCTGTCGGGGATGGGGCAGGAAACCCGCGAGGGCGCCGAGGCCCTGCCTGAGCATGTGGTGGACGCCAATTCGGCGGTGGTGCGCGAATGCCGGGCCGGGCTGGAAGAGGCCAAGGAAGGCATTGTCGAGTACATCGCCTCGCAGTGGGATCGTCAGCACCTCGAACCGGTTCCGGCCAAGCTCAATGCCGTGCGCGGTGGTCTGCAAGTAACGCATCTGCAACGCCCGGCGCTGATCCTGCGCCAGTGCATCCGCTATATCGAAGAGAATCTGCTGATCGATAACCCCCGGGAGCCGGACTGGCAGACCATGGATACCCTGGCGGATGCGATCACGGGGGTGGAATATTACCTCGAACGCCTGGCGGATGATCCGGAAACCACGGACGACATCCTCGATATCGCCCGGCGTAGCGTGAACACCCTGGGCTATGGTCTGGATGACGAGGAATTCGGTCGTACGGCACTCGAGGGCGAGAACGGGGATTCCCAAGCCCCTTTGGCTACAGCGTCTACCGAAGCCGACTCCGTGGCGCAGCGTCCGGATACGGTGGACGCTGAGCCCGAGGAACAGGCTCCGGAAGCACAGGCTTCAGAAATTGATCCCGGCGTAGCGGCACCGGACATCGAGGTCCCCGCCGAGACCGAAGACACTGCTTTGGACGAAGGCGAAACCGGCACGGACGAAAGCCATGAGCCGGATTCGCCAGCAGAGGAAACCGTTGCCGGGGACGAAACCGTGGAGGCCGCAGAGCCCGCGCAAGCGGCGGAGCAACCTCCGGAAGGCGCGGCCGAACCGGAAGAGCCGGCCGTCGAGCCCGAGGCTGAACCGGAGCCCGAACCGGAGCCCGAACCGGAGCCCGAACCAGAGCCCGAACCAGAGCCCGAACCAGAGCCCGCACCCCGGGCTGAACCGGAACCCGAGCCGGAAACCGCCCGGCCGGAAGCAACCGCTGAAGCTCCCGCCACGGGCGAGGCGGCCCCGGCGGCAGCCGCAGGCGCGGCCCTGGCAGCCCCCGCCATCCCCGAGCACTGGGTGCAGGTGGATCCGCCGCCGCCGGATGCTTTCGAAGAGGACGAGGGCCTCATCGACGACGAAATTATCGAGATCTTCGTCGAGGAAGCCGGCGAGGTGCTGGAAGCGCTGAACGAGTACTTCCCGCGCTGGGCCCAAAATCACAGTGACGAGGAAGCGCTGGTCGAGTTCCGCCGCGCCTTCCACACCCTCAAGGGCTCGGGGCGCATGGTGGGCGCGCACACCACGGGCGAGCTGGCCTGGTCCGTGGAAAACATGATGAACCGGGTCATCGACGAGACCATCGAGCCCAGCCCCGAGCTGGTGGAGCTGGTGCGCACCGTCCACGGCATCATCCCGGAGATGGTCGAAGCGTTCTCCTACAAGACACCGGCGCCCTGGGACGTGCAGCCGCTCATGAGCGCCGCCTTTACCCTGGCCAACGGGCAGGCCATCGAGGGGGTACCGGATGTGCGCGGCGACGCGACCGGCACCGAATCCGCGGCGACCGCACAGGCCGCCGACGCTGCCCCGCCGGACGATGAAGTCGGCGAGACGAAGGCCGGTGACACTCCGGCGCCACCCCTTGATGACGGGGATATCGAACTGGATCCGGAGTCGGAACAGGGCGACGAGGGGGGCGAAGAAGTCAGTTACGGCCCGCCGCCGGGGGCGCAATCCGGTCTGGACGAAGCCCCGGACGCCGAGGAAATCGAGTTGTCGCTGCCGGAAGATGGCGACGGTGAATCCGTGGACGAAATCGAATACGGAGCCCCGCCCGAGACCGGTTTTGACGAAACGGCGGCGCCGGAAGAAATCGAAATGTCCGCGCCGTCTTTCGGTGAATATGATGCCGGCGAAACCGAGGAAATCGAGTACGGAGCGCTGCCGGGCGAACGGGCCGGTGAGAGCGACGAAAGCGGCAACCGTGAAGTCCTGCTGGAGATCTTCGGCAACGAGGCGGACACCAACCTCGCCGTGGTGCGCCAATGGCTGGACGGCCTGGACCGGGATCTGTCCGAGCACCCGGTGGATGACGAGGTTCACCGGGCCCTGCATACACTCAAGGGCAGCGCGCGCATGGCCGAAATCGAGGCGGTCGCGCGCGTGGCCGAGCCGGTGGAAAAATTCGTCAAGGAGTTGATCAACACCTCTCAACCCGCGGACCGGGAGGTGGTGACGGTGCTGGAGGACACGGTCCGGGTCATGGAGAACGCCGCCCAGGAGCCTCCGGAATCACCGCACGCCGAACTGCCCGGTGCCCGTGATCTGCTGGCCCGTATTCATGCCGCGCGCGAGCGCATTGTGCCCGCCGCCGGAGGCGGCGAACAGGTGGAGGAAGAAGGCACGATTGGCGGGTTCGTGAGCGAGGCCATGGATCTGGTCATGGATTCCGAGCAACGTCTGGCCGACTGGAAAGCACAGCCGGAGCCGAACGACACCCTGCAGACCCTGCGCGACGAGGTCCGGGCCCTGTCGGTCAGTGCTCGTCGCACCGGGCTGGAGGAAGTGGAGCAGCTCTGTGATCCGCTGTCCGCGTGTTACCAGGCGGTACTCGATGAGCGGCTGGAACCCGGAGCACGGCTGTTTGATGCGGCCGAGCGGGCCCATGAAGCGCTCATGACCATGATGGATTTCCTGGCTGCGGGTCAGTCCCTGCGCTCGGAACGCGAGTTGGTAACCGAGCTGCGCGAAATGCTGGGCGACGGCGGACCCCAGGGACCGGATCCGGACAGCGCCGGGGCGGAGAATGCCGAAGTGTCCCCGGGCCCGGATACGGGACCGCCGGCCGACGCTTCGCCTTCGGAGCCCGGCCCCCGGGCGGAGGCGTCGCCGGAACCCACTGAGCCCTCTCCGCCCGCAGGGGAAGCCGAATCCGTGGGTCCGGACGATATGGACCCGGAAATGGTGGAAATCTTCCTGGAAGAGGCGGACGAGGTGCTTGAGTCCGCCAGCGAGGCTCTGGAGCAGTGGCAGCACAACGATGATCCGGAGCCGGTCCAGGGGCTGCAGCGGGATCTCCATACCCTCAAGGGCGGTGCGCGCATGGCCGGGCTGACGCCCATCGGTAACCTGAGCCACGAACTGGAAAACATCTATGAGGGCTTCGACCAGGGGCGTTTCGAAACCGGTCAGGCCCTGTTCGATCTGCTCCATGCCTGTCAGGACCGGCTGGCGGAGATGGTCGACGGGGTGCGCACGGGCGAGGGCTGTGTTGCCGCACCCGAACTGGAGGAGGCCATCCGGCGGTTCATGGACCATCCGGACCAGCCACCGGAACTGCCCGGCCGCGCGGCGGCGCCCGCATCTGAACCGCCTGCGCCTGCCGCCGAACCGCCGCAGCCGCAGCCGCAACCGGCGCCCGAATCGCAAGTGCCGGCCGAACCCGTTCAATCCCAGCCGGCGCCGGAGCCGGCCGGGACCCAAGCCCAAGAGGTCGAACCGGCCGCTGCGGTGGAGGGAGCCGCGCCGCCCTCTCCACCGGAGCGGGATCCGGAACTGGTCAGTATCTTTCTGGAAGAGGCGGACGAAATCCTGGAGTCGGCCAGCAACGAGCTGGAGAGCTGGATCGAGGCGCCGGAAAACCTGGACGAGGTGCAGTCGCTGCAGCGCGACCTGCATACGATCAAGGGCGGCGCGCGTATGGCCGAGGTGCCGGAGCTGGGCAATCTGGCCCATGAGCTGGAAAATCTCTACGAGGGCCTGGCCCAGAAACAGCTCTCCGCCCAGTCCACGCTCTTTGACCTGCTGCATCGCTGCCACGACCGGCTGGCGGAAATGGTCGACGCGGTACGCAACGATGAGGGCATCCACCCGCCGGATCATCTGGTTCAGGCCATTCACGATTATATGGCGAATCCGGCCGACTTTACGCTGCCGCCGGCGCAACCCGTCGGCGGTGCCGCCCCGGCACAGGCCACCGGCGGGGAAGACGAAGCGTCGGAACAGCCCGCGGCGGACGTGGACAGCGACATCCTGTCCCTGTTCATGGAAGAGTCCGGCCAGCTCAGCGAGGTGATCGAGCAGAAGATCAGCGCCTGGCGCGGGGAACCGGACAACCCGGCCCATCGTGATGAACTGGCGCGCGCGCTGCATACCCTCAAGGGGGGTGCGCGCCTGGCGGGGCTGGACAAGCTGGGCGAAATCGCCCACGAGTTCGAGAACCTGCTCAACGAGCAGCAGCAGAACCGGGAATCGCCGAGCGAGACTTTCTTCAATCAACTGGATGAGTACCAGGAACAGATCGCGCGGCGCATGGCCACGCTGCGCGAAGTCGCCGCCGCCGGCTCCGGACCTTCGGAGCCGGAGCCACAGCCGGCCGAGCAGCAACAGGACCAACCACCGGCACAGCAGCAAACGCCCGCGGCGCAGCAAGAGCAGAGCAACACCCAGACGGATACCCGGGGCAAGCGTCAGAGCCAGGCTCAGCCGCAGGAAATGGTGCGTTTGCCGGCCGATGTGCTCGAATCCCTGGTGAACCTGGCGGGCGAGACCAGTATCAACCGCGGCCGGGTGGAACAGGGCATCAGCGAATTCAGCCTCCATGTGGAGGAAATGGGCAGTACTGTTCAGCGGCTTTATGATCAGCTGCGCCGGCTGGACGCCGAGACCGAGGCCCAGATCAAGGCCACCTACAAACAGGAAGTGGAAGCGGGCGAACGTGAAGAAGGCTTCGATCCGCTGGAAATGGACGAGTATTCCGAGCTCAACCAGATCACCAAGCAGCTGTCCGAATCCGCTTCCGACCTGCTCGATCTGAAACAGACCCTGCTGGACAAGACCCGCGACACCGAAACCCTGCTGCTGCAACAGGCGCGCATTAATACCGAACTGCAGGAAAAACTCATGCGCACGCGCATGGTGCCCTTCTCGCGCTTGGTGCCGCGTCTTCGCCGGATCGTGCGTCAGGCCTCCGGCGAGGTGGGCAAGCGCGTGAGCTTCGAGGTGCTCAATCCGGAAGGTGAACTGGACCGCACCCTGCTGGAACGTGTGGTGGCGCCGCTGGAGCACATGCTGCGCAACGCCGTGGACCACGGCGTCGAGACACCGGAAGAGCGCCGTCAGGCCGGCAAGGACGAAAGCGGTCAGGTCTGGCTCGAGCTCAGCCGCGAGGGCGGCGAGGTCATGCTGGTGTTGCGGGATGACGGCAAGGGCATCGACACCAACAAGGTTCGTGAGAAAGCCGTCGAACGCGGCCTCATGGACCCCAATGCCCAGCTCACCGACCAGGAAATCCAGCAGTTCATCTTCGACGCCGGTTTCTCCACCGCCGGGGCGGTGACCCAGCTATCCGGGCGTGGTGTGGGCATGGACGTGGTCGCATCCGAAATCAAGCAGATGGGCGGCTCGGTCAACATTGATTCCGTCAAGGGCGAGGGCACCCGTTTCGTGGTTCGCCTGCCCTTCACGCTCGCCATGAACCGTGCGCTCATGGTGAACGTGGGTGAGGATGCCTATGCTATTCCGCTCAACCAGATCGAGGGCGTGGTTCGCATCAGCCCCTATGAGCTGGAAGAGTACCTGGGCGAGGACGGCTCGCCCTATCAGTACGCCGGTCAGGAATATGATCTGGAATATCTGGGAACCTATGTGCACGGCACGTCCGGGCATCGGTTCGACAACCAGACGCTGCCGCTACCGCTGCTGCTGATCCGGGGCGCGGAACACTCGGTGGCGCTGCTGGTGGATAGTCTGATCGGTTCGCGTGAAGTGGTGGTGAAATCCGTGGGCCCGCAACTGTCCACGGTGGCCGGCATCAATGGCGCCACCATCCTGGGCGACGGCTCCGTGGTGATTATCCTGGATATCCATTCGCTCATTCGCGCATCCCAGTTGCAGCGTCAGCACGAGGCCGTGGAGCACCAGAGCTTTGGCCTGACCGAGGAAGTCGACGAGATCCCGGCCGAAGCGCAAGCCGGTGCCGAGGACACGGAGGTCGAGGAACAAGAGCCGGCGGAAACGCCGACGATCATGGTGGTGGACGACTCCGTGACCGTGCGCAAGGTGACCGGCCGAACCCTGGAGCGCAGCGGCTACGAAGTGGCCACCGCCAAGGACGGGGTGGATGCGGTGAGCAAGCTGGAGGAGTACCTGCCATCGCTGGTGGTGCTGGATATCGAAATGCCGCGCATGGACGGTTTCGAGGTGGCCTCGCACATGCGTCACAGTGAACGTCTGAGCGAAGTGCCCATCATCATGGTCACCTCGCGCACCGGCGAGAAACACCGCGAACGCGCTTTCGATCTCGGTGTGAACGCCTATATGGGCAAGCCCTTCCAGGAAAGCGAACTGTTGAACACCATCAGTGAACTGATCGGCGTCAGCCGGGAAGCCGAGGATTCATGACCACCGCCAGCCCGCGCATCGGCATTATCGCGGACAGTTCATTACAGGGTCATTTGTTGACCCAGGCCGTCCGGGTTCAGGGATTTCAGGTGGCGGTGAATACGGATCCGGAAAATCTCGATCGGGAGTGGCTGGAATCCGAGGCGGTGAATCTGTGGGTGGTGGATCTCACCTCCGAGGACCGGTGGCAGCACTTTCTCGATGATCTGCTGGAAAATGCTGCCGCGCCTATCCTCTTCTGCGACGGTCAGGCACCGGACCGCGCGGCAGCGGACTATCCCCGCTGGGAGCGCCGGTTGCTGGGCAAGATGCTCGATTATGTGGAGCGTCCCCATGTGGACGAGTCCCTGGAAGAGCTGGAAACCCATACCGCCGTCACCAGCATCGAACCACCGAGCGAATTCCACCAGCTGGCCGCTCCGGCCGGCGCGCCCGAACGGGTCTGGGTCCTGGGCGCCTCGCTGGGCGGCCCCGCCGCCGTCAAGGCGTTCCTCGACTGTCTGCCCTCCGAACTGCCCGTGGCTTTCGTGCTGGCCCAGCATATCGACGCCGGTTTTCTCGATACCCTGACCCGGGTACTGGTGCGTGACAATGCCTTCGAGTGCCGGATCGGCTATCCGGGTGAGCAACTGCGGCACGGTCATGTCATCCTCGCCCCGGTGGAATACGAGATCGGGTTCAGCGCGGATGGTGGTGTGCATTCCACGGAGCAGGCCTGGGAAGAGCCTTATGCGCCGTCCATTGATCAGGTCATCAGCAATGTGGCGCACTCTTTCGATACCCGCAGCGGCGCCATTCTCTTTTCCGGCATGGGCAACGACGGCTCCATTGCCGGACCGCTGCTGAACAGCCGGGGCGGGCCTGTCTGGGCCCAGACCACGGACAGTTGTGCAGCCGGCAGCCAGCCGGATTCCGCGCGCGAGACCGGTTGTGTATCCTTCAGTGGTTCGCCGGAGGAACTGGCGCGCCAGCTGGTCGAGCACGTGCGCCGCGAAATCGCCGGTGAGCCATCGCCGACGGTGCGGCAGGAGCCGGCGTCCGGCGTGGATTGACGATTTTTCATCAGCCTTTCGGGAGTGCCCACTATGGCCGAGGAAGAACAACCCGATCAGGTGACCAGCCTGCTGGTGCCCATGC
>CAJXLA010000089.1 GCA_913055795.1 uncultured Alcanivorax sp.
CGAATGTGTTGATACGCCGCGACCGCGAGTAATCAGATGCGCTCGCGCACCCACTGGAGGAACTGCTCTTTCGGCAGGGCACCGGAAACCCGGTCCAGTTCCCGGCCCTGGCGGAAGAGCGCCAGGGTGGGGATGCTGCGGATCCCGTACTGGGCCGCCAGTTGCTGTGCCTGCTGGGTGTCCACCTTGGCGAGCTGGACCCGGGGTTCGAGCTCGGTGGCCGCCTCTTCGAATACGGGCGCGAACATCTTGCAGGGGGCGCACCAGTCCGCCCAAAAATCCACCACCAGGGGCAGATCGCCGCCTGCATGGCGGGCGAAATCCGCCTCGGTCAGGTTGATGGGCTTACCCTGAAAGAGTTCGGCCTTGCAGCGACCGCAACGGCCCTGACCCAGTTTGTCCTCCGGTACCCGGTTCGGGGTATGGCAGTCGGGGCAGGCGATTTGCAGCTTCGTCATGACATGGATTCCGGGCAATGCGCTGTCCGGAAAGATGGGGCCGGGGGGCTGGTTTTCAATTCCGGTCTTGCTGTGCCTGCTGCCGGCGCTCCCGGCCCTTTTTCCGGGTGACGACAAGCGCGATGATCAGCCCGCCCACCGCCGCGGCCGGGAACCCCATGAGGATTATCTTGCGCAGCAGTACGTCCTGGCGCTGGGTTTCGCTCATGGAGGCTTGCTGTGCCGTGTCTTGCTCCGCGCGCGCGTCTTCCCCGGTACTCTGCGCCACGGCACTACCGGTCAGAATTGTGAGTACGAGCATCAGGATAATCAGGGGACGGAGACTGAGGCTGGTCATACGGAGTCCGGAAATAAGATGGGCTCCTCGCGGGAGCCCATCATCAATTGGTGCCGAGGAGAGGACTTGAACCTCCACGGGCTTGCGCCCACTAGCACCTGAAGCTAGCGTGTCTACCAATTTCACCACCTCGGCATCTTTTTACGGTCGCGCCGGGGCGCCGCACCGCGAAAGCGTCGCTATTCTAGTATATGATGCGCGGATGTCAAAATGGTAAATTCCGCAAACGCGGGTGACAGCCCCGCTGCCGAACCGCTTTTCATTTTCAGCAAGGAACCCGATGTCACGAAAAAAATCCTACCGCGATCCCCATGCGGAGCGCGAAGCGGCCCATTATGAACGTCCCGTACCCAGCCGCGAAGTCATCCTCCAGCTGCTCAACGACCAGGGGCGGCCCATGTCGGAGGAACAGGTCCTCGAACAGCTCGGCATCGAGGATGAAGAGGGTCAGGAAGGCATTCACCGCCGCCTGCGCGCCATGGTGCGCGATGGTCAGCTGGTCCAGAACCGGCGCGAACGTTTCGGTGTCCCGCAGCGCATGGATCTCATCGCCGGTCGGGTGCAGGGCCACAAGGACGGTTTCGGTTTTCTCGTGCCGGACGACAAGAGCCAGGACGATTATTTCCTGCCGCCGCGGCAGATGCGCTCCGTGCTGGATGGCGACCGCGTCATGGTCAGCTCCGAGGGCCGCGGCCGCTCGGGCAAACGCGAGGCCCGGGTCGTGGAGATCCTCGAGCGCGGCACCACCGAGGTGGTGGGGCAGTTCTTCCGCGAAGGCGGCGTGGATTTCATCGAGCCCCAGAATCGCAAGATCAACCAGAACGTGATGGTGGTGGACCGCAACGGGGTCAAGCCCGGCCCCCATGATCACGTGCGCGCCGAGATCCTGCATTATCCGGATCACGAAAGCACCCTCCAGGTGCGGCTGCTGGAAGTCATCGCCGCTCAGGACGAGCCGGGCATGGAAGTGGATGTAGCGTTGCGGCGTTACGAGATTCCCCACGAATGGCCCGAGGCGGTGAGCCGGGAAGCGGCGCAGGTGCCGGAAGAGGTCTCGGAAGCGGACAAGCAGGGCCGCTATGATCTGCGCGAGCTGCCGCTGGTGACCGTGGACGACGAGAGTGCCCGGGATTTTGACGACGCCATCTATGTGGAAAAGCGCTGGCGCGGTGGCTGGCGGCTGATCGTGGCCATCGCCGATGTGTCGCACTATGTGCATCCCGGCATGGCGCTGGATCGGGAAGCGGAAAAACGCGGCAATTCCGTGTATTTCCCCAACCGTGTTGTCCCCATGCTGCCCGAGGTGCTGTCCAACGGGCTGTGCTCACTCAACCCGGACGTGGACCGCCTGTGTTTGTGCTGCGACATGCAGATCTCGAAAAACGGGCGCATCACCAAGCACACTTTCCGCGAAGGCATCATGCGCTCACGCCACCGGCTCACCTACACCAAGGTGGGGGCGCTGATCGAGGAGCCCGACGGCGAGCTGGCGCAGCAGCTGAATGACGAACTGGATGCGCGCGTGCTCAAGATGATCGGCACCTGGTACGAACTCTATCAGGTACAGCGCCAGCGCCGGCGCGAGCGCGGCGCGGCGGATTTCGACACGGTCGACACCCGCATCATTCAGGACGAAGATCAGAAGATTCAGGACATTGTGCCCGTGGAGCACAATGTGGCGCACACCATGATCGAGGAAGCCATGCTGGCGGCCAATATTTCCACGGCCCAGCTGATGGAAGCATCCGGCCTGCCCATCCTCTTCCGCAATCATGAGCCGCCCACGGAAGAAAAGCTGGAAACGCTGCAGGCCTTTCTCGGCGGTCTGGGGCTGAGCATTCCCTGGTCCAGCGGCGACGATGTAACGCCGGCCATGTTCCGCGACCTGACGGAGCAGATCGAGGGGCGCTCGGACCGCAACCTGATCCAGAGCGTGATGCTGCGCACCTTCACCCAGGCGCGCTATGAGGCGCACAACAAGGGGCACTTCGGGCTCTCCTATCGTGCCTACACGCACTTTACTTCACCCATCCGGCGCTATCCGGATTTGCTGGTGCACCGCACGCTGCGCTATCTGATCCGCAAGAAGAATTTCCGCGACAGCGTGGACAACCCGGGCAAGCTCGCCGAGATCCCCAGCGAACAGATCATCCCCTATAACCAGGAAACCATGTCGAAGCTGGGCGAGCACTGTTCCATGACCGAGCGGCGCGCGGACGAGGCCACCCGGGACGTGGAGCAGTGGCTCAAGTGCCAGTACATGCGGCAGCATCTGGGGGCCGAGTTCGAGGGCGTGATTTCCGGTGTGGCCGGTTTCGGGCTCTTCGTGACGCTGTCCGATCTCTATATCGACGGCATGGTCCACGTCTCCGCCCTGGAAAGCGACTATTACCACTTTGACGACGTGCGCCACGCACTGGTGGGTGAGTCCTCCGGGCGCATGTTCCGGCTGGGGGATGAAGTGCGCGTCCAGGTGGCCGGGGTCAATGTGGAAGACCGCAAGATCGACCTGGTGATGATCCGGGGCGCGGAGCGCGATCAGGATCGTCAGGGCAAGCGTCAGGGACGCCAGGGCAACAGCTCCGGAGGTGGATCCGGCCGCAAGAAGGCGGCGGCGGGCCAAAAAGCCGCGTCCGGCAAGAAGTCGGCGAGCAAGAAATCCGCGGGGAAAAAGTCGGCCCCCGCCGGGAAAAAGGCAGCCGCGAAGAAGACGGCTGACAAGGACGGTGCCAGTAAGGCCGCAGGGCGATCCAGGCGCGGCGGACGGGGGCGGCGCAAGCCCTCATGAAACCGGCAGCGCCCATGTACTACTCGGGCCTGCACGCCGTGGGGGCTTTGCTGCGTCACCGCCCGGAGGATGTGCTGGAGCTCTGGCTGCTGAACGAGCGCGCCGGACGGGGGGAGGCCCGGGTCACCGCCCTGGCACAAGAGGCGGAGCGCCATGGTCTGAGCCTGCAGTACGCCGGCGAGCGGGCGCTGGAGCGCAAGGCCGGCACTCATCATCAGGGTGTGGTGGCGCGTGCCCGCGCGCGGCGCCCGGGAAACGAGCAGGCGCTCACTTCGCATGTGCAGCGGTGCGGTTCCTCGCCCCTGGTTCTGGCACTGGACGGCATCACGGATCCCCATAACCTGGGCGCCTGTCTGCGTTGTGCTGACGGCGCGGGCGCGGCCGCGGCCATCGTGCCCGCCCGCCATTCCGCCGGTCTGACCGCTGTGGCCTGTCGCAGTGCGGCGGGCGCGGCCGAATCCATGCCCTTCTTCGAGGTGACCAATCTGGCCCGCACCCTGGCCGCGCTGCGCGAGCAGGGTTTGATGGTGATGGGTGCGACCGGGGATACCAGGGCGGTCGCGCTCCGGGACCTTGAGCCCGCGTCCGGCGGACAGGTCGTGGTCGTGGGCGCGGAAGGCAGTGGGCTGCGCCCGGTAACGCGCAAGCAGTGTGACCGCGAGGTGGCGATTCCCATGCGTGGCGAGGTGGAAAGTCTGAATGTGTCCGTGGCTACGGCCCTGATCCTGTATCAGCTGGGGTTTCCGGAACCGGGTTAGCGTGTGTTGACCTGGACCGTCTGTCGACGGAGTCCGTTCGGTGCGGGGAGAAATGCACGACCGTCGGGCGCACCGATTTCCTCCTCCTCACCCGCCTCTTCCAGAATCATGCGCATTTCGGGCAGTGGTTCAAGCGAAGGTGCTTCCTGGGTTTGCTCGCGCAGCCCGCCCGTGATGGCCTGCCCGGACATTTGCTCGCCCTCCAGCCGGGGTAGCGGAAAGCTCAGGTGAGTCGTGCGGTTGAAACGATATTGGGCTTCATAGTCCGGAGGGGTATAACCGTTCGCTTTTTGTAGGGCTCCTTCGAGCGTCTCCGGGCCGGTAATGTCGTGCCAGTCCCCTTCCCGAGCAACCGAACCGGTTTTTGATGTATCTTCCCCTCTGCTTCCTTCACTAGACTTCTCGCGGCGCTTCCAGGCAAGCAACTCCCGCACGAAGCGTTCCGGGTCACTGAAATCTTCCATTTGGGGGCGTTGGTCTGTGGCGTTTGCGGATTGCGGACCCGCAAACGCACACGACCCTGCAACACAAAGCACTGTGACGAGGGTGAACGGAAGTGCTTGTCGGGGCAGTTTCATGGGTTTGATACGCAGCTACTCAAGCAGGATTCGACGTTGCTCACAGTTCTGCCTCCGATCGTCTCTCCCTGGGAGTCAATAAAAAGCGTGACGCTGCTCCGCGGGGTGGGTGCATTCACCGCCGTATAGGAAATCCGGTTGGCCAGGTTCTCGCTCTGCTCGGCTCTTTGCGCGCGCCGCTCCTGCTCCGGAAGCCATTCCGCGAAAAAGAGCCAATCCCGGTACTGAGTCTCTTTGCCGCTGAAGCGGGCCATATTGAGACTGGTGTTGAAAATGCCCGGAAGCCAGTCCGCGCCGCTGCGCGGGCTGGCGTCGCTGCGCATCATGCGCAGATTGGATTCCAGCATGTTATCCGAAAGCCGGTCGCGGCCCAGATCGGGCAGAGGGAAACTGCGTGAAGTGGTTCGGTTGTACCAGGTCTGGTGTTCCGAATAGTCCAGCCGCGGGATCTTTTCGGCCCGCTGCAACGCTTCGGACAGGGTCTCCGGTTCCCGGATTTCGGTCGGGTTGCGGCTGGGCCGTTCGGGTTTGGTATAGGCCTGTGGGCAGGCCTTGCGGTGTTGAACCTGCTTGCGCTTGGCCGATTTGAACTCAAGCATCTCGACCAGGAAGGTGTTGTAGTTCGCGAACTGACTCAGCCGAGGCTTTTCCGGCAGAGTAACGGGTTCACTGCAATCCGCGCTCCACCCCGCTGGGGCGAGCGCTGTCACGGCCCCAAGAAGGGCCCACTGGAATACAGATACCCGGCGCATCAGGTTCCCCGTTTCTTTGTTCTTGTGGTGTCTCTTTGTTATTTACAGACGCGCTTATACCCAAGGGTAAGCGTCTGAGCCGCGAATGGCAACGCCCGGCTTGAGTCCCCGCCGCTGCTGGGCTAAAATCCGCGTCCCCGTTGCGACGGGACTCCTTGCCTCACCGCGGCCCTGGGCGCGCGGGAGGCTCATGAACCCGCGAGGAGCCGACAATGCGTCATTACGAGATTGTGTTCCTGGTCCACCCGGATCAGAGCGAGCAGGTGCCGGCCATGGTGGAGCGCTACAGCTCGATCATTACCGACGCCGGCGGCAGTATTCACCGCCACGAGGACTGGGGCCGCCGTCAGCTGGCCTATCCCATCAACAAGATTCACAAGGCTCACTACGTCCTGCTGAACGTGGAGTGCGGCAACGACGCGTTGGAAGAGCTGGAGAATACCTTCAAGTTCAACGACGCCGTCCTGCGCCATCTGATCACGCGCTGCGACCGCGCCATTACCGAGCCGTCCCCGCTGGCCAAGTCCAGCGAGAAGGATTCCGACAAGGACAAAGAGGAGGCCTCCGCGAGCTGAGCGCCATGGCCGAAGCCAACGGCTGTGAGCTGACCGGCGTTATTGCCGGCCTGGAGCCGACCCGCTATACGCCGGGCGGTGTCCCGCGCCGGCGCTTCTGGCTGGAGCACCGTTCCCGCCAGAACGAGGATGGCGCCCCGCGTGAAGCCCGGCTGCGCCTGGCCGTGATTCTGGTCGGTGAATACTGGCAGAGACACGGCCCGGAGTTGCAAGAAGGGGGCCGGGTCCGCGTGGAGGGATTTCTCGCCCGGGCCGGCTGGCGCGGCGAGGCCCGTGACCGGATTCAGCTACAGGCGCGCTCGCTGGAAAGCCTGGATTGACCGAATTTTCGAGGAGAGATGAGAAATGGCCCGTTTCAACCGCCGTCGCAAGTACTGCCGCTTTACCGCCGAAGGGGTGGAGTACATCGACTACAAGGATCTGGATACGCTGAAAGCCTATATCACCGACACCGGCAAGATCGTGCCCAGCCGTATCACCGGCACCCGGGCGCGCTATCAGCGCCAGCTGTCGCGGGCGATCAAGCGTGCGCGTTTCCTGGCGCTGCTGCCCTATACCGACCGTCACGACACCTGAGCCGGACAATCAAGAGGAAGACACCATGCAAGTGATCCTGCTGGAAACCATCAAGAATCTGGGCGAGCTCGGTGATGTCGTGGATGTGCGGGCCGGTCACGGCCGGAACTTCCTGCTGCCGCGCGGCAAGGCCATGCGCGCCACCCGGGCCAATCTCGCCGAGGTGGAAGAGCGTCGTGCCGAGCTGCAGAAGCAGGCCCAGGAGCAGCTCGATGCCGCTCGCGCCCGGGCCGATCAGCTGGAAGAGGCCCAGATCACCATCGCCCAGAAGGCCGGTGACGAGGGCAAGCTGTTCGGCTCCGTGGGCACGCGCGATATCGCCTCCGCGGTCACCGAGCAGACCGGCGTGGAAGTGTCCAAGGCCGAGGTAAAGCTGCCCTACGGCGCCTTCCGCCACACCGGCGAGTACGACGTGGACCTGGGGCTTCATGCCGAGGTCACCGCAACCATTCAGGTGGCGGTGGTGCCCGAATAACGCTGTCGTGACCGGGTTCCGACCGACGCAATTGTCGGCGGACCCCGCGGCTGCCAGAATCAGGGCACTGTCCGGAGTGGGCAGTGCCCTTTTTGATTGAGGCATCCCCTCGAACGGAGACCTGCCCGGAATGAGCGAAACGGCCGATCTGGACCGGCATTTGCCGGAAAATCTCCGCGTACCGCCTCAGTCCGTGGAGGCGGAGCAGGCCGTGCTGGGCGGGCTCATGATCTCCAACAGCGGCTGGGATGACGTCGCCGACCGCGTCAGCGAGGGAGATTTCTACCGCAAGGAACACAAGCTCATTTTCCGGGTGATCGGCCAGCTGGCCGACGAGGAAAAGCCCGGGGATCTGGTGACCATTTCCCAGGCGCTGCAGGCGCTGGGGCAGCTGGAAGAAGCCGGCGGCGTGGCCTATCTCAGCGAGCTCTCGCGCAATACGCCCAGTGCCGCCAATATCACCGCCTATGCGGATATCGTCCGCGACCGCTCCATCCTGCGCCATCTGATCGAAGTCTCGAACCGGGTCAGTGAGCGCGCCTTTCATCCGCGCGGCTCCTCCAGCCAGGAAGTGCTGGACGAGGCGGAAGCCGCCATTTTCGAAATCGCCGGCCAGCACAAGGAGGAAGGTGGTCCCCGCGCCATCAAGAGCGTGCTGAGCCAGACCATCGACCGGCTGGACGAACTCTACCAGAACAAGAAAACGGTGACGGGCGTGTCCACCGGCTTCGAGGAGCTGGATCGCATGACCACGGGCATGCAGCCGGCGGATCTGGTGATCGTCGCCGCCCGCCCGTCCATGGGCAAGACCGCCTTCGCCATGAACCTGTGCGAGAACGTGGCGCTGAAGAGCAACCTGCCCGTGCTGGTGTTTTCCATGGAAATGCCCGGCGACAGCCTGGTCATGCGCATGCTGTCCTCGCTGGGCCGGATCAATCAGCAGTCCATCCGCACCGGGCGGCTGGATGCCGAGGACTGGCCGCGCATCAGTTCAGCCGTGTCCATGCTCTCGGAACAGTATTTCTACATCGACGACACCCCGGCGCTGTCGCCGCTGGAAATGCGCGCCCGGGCCCGGCGCGTGGCGCGCGAGTGCGGCGGCGAGCTGGGCTGCATCATGGTGGACTACCTGCAATTGATGCAGATGGCGGGCAGCGAGAACCGTGTGGGCGAGATCTCGGAGATCTCGCGCAGCCTCAAGGCCCTGGCCAAGGAACTCGATGTTCCGGTGGTGGCGTTGTCCCAGCTCAACCGCTCGCTGGAGCAGCGCCCCAACAAGCGTCCGGTGATGTCGGACCTGCGCGAATCGGGTGCCATTGAACAGGACGCGGACCTGATTGTCTTTCTCTACCGGGACGAGGTCTATAATCCCGAAACCCAGGATGCCGGTATCGCCGAAGTCATCATCGGCAAGCAGCGCAATGGCCCCATCGGCACGCTGCGACTGGCCTTCCAGGGCGAATTCACTCGCTTCGATGATCTCGCGCCCGAGTACTACCGGGAATATCTGGAGTAATGGCCCGAGGTACGCGGCTGGAATTGCGTCCCGAGGCTCTCGCGGCCAATGCCCGCCGGGTGCGAGCCTTCGCGCCCGACGCCCGCGTCTACGCCATGGTCAAGGCGGATGCCTATGGCCACGGGCTGGCGCTGGCGGGCGAGGCCCTGGCCCCGGAAGTGGACGGCCTGGGCGTGGCGGTCCTGCATGAGGCGGCGGCGCTGCGCACCCGCGGCTACCCGGGCGCGCTCATGGTCCTGGAAGGTGTCTTTGACTCGACGGAGCTGGCCGAGGCGGCCCGGCTGGAACTGGAAGTGGTGATCCACGCCGAATGGCAGCTCGCCCTGCTGGAAAACGACCCGCGGCCCCTGCGCGTCTGGCTCAAGGTCAACACCGGCATGCACCGGCTGGGTGTGCCCGCGGACCAGGTGCCGGCCCTGCTGCAACGCCTGGACGCACTGGACGGTGTGTGCGTGGAAGGTCTCATGACCCATTTCGCCTGTGCCGATCAGGACGACGACCCCATGACCGCTCGTCAGTCCGGTACCATCACGGCCCTGGCTCGTGAATACGCTCGACGGTTCAGCGCGGCCAACTCTGCCGCCGTGATCCGGTACCCGGAAAGCCACGGTGCCCTGGTGCGCCCCGGCATCATGCTCTACGGCAGTTCTCCCTTTCCCGGACGTTCGGCGGCGGAACTGGAGCTGGCGGTGACCCAGCGCTTTACCGCCCCCGTGATCGCGATCAACGACGTGCCCGCCGGCGAGGATGTGGGCTATGGCGCCACCTGGCGCGCGCCGCGCGACAGCCGGATCGGTGTGGTGGCTGTCGGCTATGGTGACGGCTATCCCCGGCACGCCCCTTCGGGCACCCCGGTAGCGGTCAACGGCCGGCGCACGGAGCTCGCCGGCCGGGTGTCCATGGACATGATCACTGTGGATCTTACGGATTTGCCGGATGCCGGTGTCGGGGATGAAGTGGAGCTCTGGGGCGATGCCGTGGCCGTGGACGAAGTGGCCGCCGCGTCGGGTACCATCAGCTATGAACTTTTCTGCCAGATAACCCCCAGGGTCGAACGCGTAATCAGCCCACCGGACGAGTCCACCGACTGACAGGGATTGCGGGGAGCACAGCCATGGCCAAGACGAAAACCGCCTATGTCTGTTCCGAATGCGGCGCCGATTTTGCCAAGTGGCAGGGCCAGTGTGGTGGCTGCGGTGCCTGGAACACACTGTCGGAATTCCGCATGGATCAGTCGGCGCCCGCCGGACCCTCGGCGAACCGGGGTAGCTTTGCGGGCGAGACCGCGAAAGTGCGGCGTCTGGACGAAATCGAGGCGGGCGAGGCGCCACGCCGGGCCACGGGCATCGGCGAGCTGGACCGGGTGCTGGGTGGCGGTCTGGTGCCCGGTTCGGCCATTCTCATGGGCGGTGATCCGGGCGCGGGCAAGTCCACCCTGCTGCTTCAGACCCTGTGCACCCTGGCCGAATCCATGCCCTGTCTCTATGTCACCGGCGAAGAATCGCTCAACCAGGTAGCGCTGCGGGCCGAGCGGCTGGAACTGCCGAAGAATCACCTGCAACTGGCCGCGGAAACCGATGTGGAGAGCGTGCTCCAGACCGCGCGCTCGGAAAACCCCGAGGTGCTGGTGGTGGACTCGGTGCAGGTGATGTATCTCACCGGCCTGCAGTCCGCGCCCGGCAGTGTCGCCCAGGTGCGCGAATCGGCCGCCGCGCTCACCCGCTTCGCCAAGCAGACCGGCACGGTGCTCTTTCTGGTGGGCCATGTCACCAAGGACGGCACCCTGGCCGGGCCCAAGGTGCTGGAACACATGATCGACTGTTCGCTCATGCTGGAAGGCTCCGCCGACAGTCGCTTCCGGACCCTGCGCGGGCTCAAGAACCGTTTCGGGGCGGTGAATGAACTGGGTGTCTTCGGCATGACCGACGAGGGCCTCAAGGAAGTGCGCAATCCCTCCGCGATCTTCTTGAACCGGGCCGAGGAAGTCGCCTCGGGCTCGCTGGTGACCGTGATCTGGGAAGGCACAAGGCCACTGCTGGTCGAGCTTCAGGCCCTGGTGGATCCGTCCCACTTCGGCAATCCCAGGCGCGTTTGCGTGGGCCTGGATCAGAACCGGCTGGCCATGCTCCTGGCGGTGCTGCATCGCCACGGCGGCATCCAGGTGGGCGACCACGACGTCTTTGCCAATGTCGTAGGTGGCGTGAAAGTCACCGAAACCGGCGCGGATCTGGCCCTGCTGTTGGCGGCGGTGTCCAGCTTCCGCGACAAGCCGCTGCCGCGCGAACTGGTGGTCTTCGGCGAGGTGGGCCTGTCGGGCGAGATTCGCCCCGTGCCCAAGGGCCAGGAACGGCTGCGCGAGGCGGCGAAGCACGGTTTCCGCCAGGCGATCATTCCCGCGGGCAACAAGCCCCGGGAATCGATCGAGGGGATGAGCGTTCAGGCCGTAGGGTCGCTGGCCGAGGCGCTGGATGCGATTTGAAAAGGAGCGAGGCGCTAGGTTCAAGGCGCGAGACGGAAACAATGGTTGACGACTTTCTCCAATTCATCAATTTTCCTAGCTCCTAGCTCCTAGCTCCTAGCTCCTAGCTCCTAGCTCCTAGCTCCTAGCTCCTAGCTCCTAGCTCCTATCCAGGCCTCGGCGTTTCACGTTCGCCGCGTATCCAACGCCAGGAATCCAGGGCGTCGAAGACCAGACTAATGCCGTTGATGATTAGCAGCACCACAATCAGGGTCATCTCCGCCCCGGCCGGACTTCCGCTACCCGCCATGCCCAGAGCCCGCAGGATCAGG
>CAJXLA010000090.1 GCA_913055795.1 uncultured Alcanivorax sp.
GCCAAGGGTCCCCGCCGGCAGGGCCCGGAGCATGGCCGCCAGCGGCGGCCCGCCCTCGGCGGTCATGGTGATAGCTTCCGAGGCAAAAATCCGGGACACCCCCAAATTAGAGAATCTGGAACACCCCCAAATTTAGTCTGCCATCATGGGCATAGAACCGATGTGAGCGCAAACTAACAAGAATTGTTGGGGGAAAGCGATTCAGACGACGACTTCGTCGTCTCCGATTCGCAGCGATACGGGGAGGCCGGCCCGGTCGGTGAGTCAGGCCGCTGGTTCGCCGCCTGCTTCCACTTTCATTTTCACATCAAGGCCCGCGCGGGTAGCGATGGAGACCAGTGCATCCAGGCTGAACTTGTCGATCCGCCCGGTCATGAGGTACGAAACCCGGGGCTGGCTCAGGCCCAGTTTTTGCGCTGCCTCCTTGCCGGACCATCCCTGATCCTGGATGCAGTCCTTGAGGTGCATCATCAGCGTACTGCGGAGCTTCATGTTTTCCGCCTGTTCCGGGGAATCTTCCAGCGCGTTCCAGACGTTGTCGAATTCCTGATAGCTCATCGTGCTCTCTCCCCGGTTGGTGCCGGTTTGCCGCGTCACGGCAACGCCCTGAGGCTTGCCCGGGCCTTTTCGATATCCGCCTTCGGGGTCTTTTGTGACTTTTTCCGGAAGCAGTGCAGTACATAGACTGCCTCCGGACGTTTGGCCAGATAGATGATCCGGAAGGCGCCGTCCGGTTCCGCGATACGGATCTCGCGGACGCCGGAACCAATGGACTTCATCGGCTTCCAGTCATCCGGATCCCGGCCCAATTGGACCTGGTCCAGTTGATGGCCTCCCTTCCTGCGCGCGCCCTCCGGCCAGCGTCTCAGCTCGTCCAGGCTGGCGCCCACAAAGCGGAGTCTCTTCCGCTGCATCTTCATCCCTGACGATTTACCAAATCTAGTGGAAAGGTATATCAAATCTGATAATAATACAATCATGAGTCTGCCCCCGAGCCGGAATCCAGCGGCGAAAATCCGGCCCCCCCTAAGCGGCGAAAATCCGGCGCCCCCCACTAAATTTGAACCGCGATCAGGGGATTCAAAAGTAAGTGGGCACATACATACAAAAAGGTGAATTGTGCCGTCTGAAGCCGAGTTGACAATATGTCAACCTTGGTTCATCCTTATAATGCTCCGGCAAAGGATTGCGCCTATGCATGTGATCTCACGGAAGCCGTTTAACGATGCGGCGAACAAGTTCCCGAACGATGCTCGGGCGATCCAGCAGACCTGGAAGGTGCTGCGAAATGGCGACTTTGGGAGTCCGGAGGAGCTCAAGCGGGTTTTCCCGTCCCTGGATAACTTCAAGTACAAGGATCGTTGGTGGGTAATCGATATTGGCGGTAACAACCTGCGGTTGATTGCCTTTATCGAGTTCCGGGACAGGCGAATCTATGTGAAGCACATCGTGTCCCACGCGGAGTACGACAAGCTCTGCAAGCGGTACACGAAGGAGGCGGATTGAGATGGCGGTATCCGACGTGATTGAAGAAGCCCGGGCCGTGTTCGACAAGGCGGGCTATATCGCCCACATTCAGGATCAGAGTGATTACGAGCAAGCCCTGGCCCTGATGGACGAGCTGATCGAGGACTATGACCGCAACCGGCCGCTGATCGAGGTGTTGTCAAACGCCATCGAGCGTTGGGAGGCTTCCGCGGACGAGTTCGCGGCCTTCAATCGCCAGGTGGAGTCGATGGACGATGGCGTGGCCGTGCTGCGGCTGCTCATGGATCAGCACGAGCTCACCGGTTCCGACCTGCCGGAGCTGGGGTCGAAGTCGCTGGTCTCGAAGATCCTCAAGGGCGAGCGCAGCCTGACCCGTCGCCATATCGAGGCGCTGAGCCACCGCTTCGGCATCAGTCCCACCCTGTTTTTCTCCCGAGCCGGCTGAAGAGGGTGCGGCAGCCCAGGAATCCAGGACAGCCCTGAATTCATCTCTTTTGCACGGCGTCCAAAAGTATGCGGGCAAAAACTTACAAAGTCTCGGCGAACGTCCGCAGCCGATCCGCCGTAACAACCAGTCCGTTGGCCGCCAGGGTGTCCAGGTATTCGTCCGCCGACTTTGGAGGGTTCCTCAAGGAGTGCCTGTGTTTCCGGGCGGCTTCGATGACCCGAGCCTCGTTAAGATCGAACTGCTGGACCGCGAAGGTGTCCGGGTGTACGGCCTCAATGCCGTAAGGCGCCAGGGCCGTCTCCGGAAAGTCCCTGAGATTGAACGTAATGATTAGCTGAGCACCGCCCACGATTGCGGCGGCCAGGACATGGCGATCATCCGGGTCGGGAAGGTGCAGCTGTTCAATGAACGGCTCATGCCCGGTGATCAGGGCATCGGGCACGGCCTGGTCCATCAGTTTCACCGTGCGCTCAAGTGCACCTTCCAGATCCGGGCGTTTTTCGATAACGCTGCGGGTCCATTCGCCGTGGATCTGTTTCGTCCAGCGTGCCCGGAAGAGTCCTGTTAAAGCCAGCCGCATCAAGAAATCCCGCAAGGGAGCGGGATAGAGGACGCACGCGTCGTAAATAACGACGAAGCTCATCAGTAGCCCATGTCGTGTTCCTGGGCTTGATCTGCCAGCGCCTGCATAGCTTCTTCGCTTTCCGCATCCTGCTTGCGCTTGTAGGCCATCAAGTCCTGAAATTTGATACGCCGGTGAGTGCCGATTCGGCTGAAGGGCAGTTCGCCCTGCTCCAGAAGCTTCACCAGATGGGGCCTGGATACATTGAGAATATTGGCCGCCTCCTGGGTCGTCAGCTCCGCGTGGACGGGCATGATGGTTACGGCATTGCCCTGCGCCATTTGCGTCAGGAGGCTCCGGAGTAGCTCGATGGCATGGCGCGGCAACACCAGGTCGGCGCCGTCCATCTGCACGAGGGCCCGGTCTTCCGAGGGCCGATCCCGCAGCAGGCGGCTCAGCTCGCTCGCGCTTTCCCGGGCCAGATACACCTCTTCCGGATCGGGAAACTCTTTTGTGTCGTCCGCGGCACTCATGATTGTGCCTCTCCCGTGGTTCTACCATTGCGATATTCAATTTAATCGAAATATCCGAAAAGCGCAATAAACGAAACGGTGAATCCGGGACACCCCCAGATTTGCACGGAATTACGGAAATTAGGGGTGAGTGGACACGCACTTACTGGGTTCGGGCCGCAGCGGCCTTGCGCCTTTCCGCCTCGCGCTCAGCGCGCATCGCCTCCTCGGCGACCGCAATGATCCGCCCACGCGGTGGGAACTTCTCCGGTGTCTGAATATTCCAGCCGAGACCTACCCGTTCGAGCCAACGTATGAAACGGAAGCCGAGATCAATCCGGCCGGGGTAGAGCCCATGGCACGCCCAAGCGGGAAAGGCGTGATGGTTGTTATGCAAGCTCTCGCCCATCCACGGGAGGGCCGCCCAGGGCCACGTCATGGGCCTGGATGGCGCCCGTGATCCACGATCCTGCTCTGTGGGCCGTGGCTGTGGCAGATGTAGCCGACGAACCAGTGCCTAGTTCTGTCCGGGTCATCCCTGAATTCGCCCTCGTCGAGCTCTCGTTGCCCTGTTTTCTGAATCAGGATCAGCGAGCGTGCGCGCTCCACAAGAAGGGATTTTTCACTGTCCTGGTCGTCGCTGTAAGGCACGGTGACAGCCCTGGTTCCGGGTTCGCTATTTCCTGTCGATCCACTTTTCCGGCTGTAGGTACACGAACCAATACATGAAGCCCACGAGGACCCCGCCGCCGAGGATATTGCCAAGGGTCACCGCCGGCAGGACCCGGAGCATGGCCGCCAGCGGTGGCCCGCCCTCGGTGGTCATGGTGATAGCTTCCCAGAAGGCGGGTTGGGCCAGCCATTCAATGAAGTAGGCGACGGGGAGGTAGAACATCACCGCTACGGCGTGCTCCAGGCCCAGCGCGTAGAACGCTACGACAGGGGGTGTGAGCGCCAGGATGCGGTCGGTGGTGGTGCGCGCGCTGTAGGTCAGCCAGACACCGAGGCACAGCAGCGTATTGCCCAGAACACCCAGAAGGAGACCTTCAAAGAGGGTGTGGTTCTCGATACGCGCCGAAGCCATCAGCAGAGCCTCGCCGACCGCGCCACCGGAGAGCATGTGGCGCCCCGCAAGAACCAGAAGGAAACCGGTTGCCACAGCACCGATGAAGTTACCGATAAACACCAGCGCCCAGGCCCTCAGCAGCCAGAGAGTGGACAACCGTCCGTGGACCCAGGCCATGATCATGATCACGTTGGCGGTAAAGAGCTCCGCGCCCCCCACGATGGCCAGCACAAAGGCCAGGGAAAAACCGAGTCCGCCCAGCAGGCTCCCGAGACCAGCGAAGGCACCATCGCCCAAACCCGCGGTAAGCGCGGCTGCAAAGGTGGCCCCAAAGGCCACGTAGGCGCCGGCCATGATGGCGAGCGCCAACAGCGTCCAGGTGTTCTGCTGGGCCTTCTCGGTACCTGCGTATTCGGCGCGCTTCGCCATGTCACGCGGCATGACCGCATCCAGTACCCCGAATACATCGTGTTGCTTGTCGTTATTCTCGGCCATGAGGGGCCTGCCCTATGCTGGAAATAAGCGGTCTTGACGGACGAACCGGAAGGGTAACGGGTATATAAATCCGGGACACCCCTGAATTGCCCCTGTTTTGGACAGTGCCCAAGGGTGTGCGGGCACAAACTTGCAAAGTCTCGGCGAATGCCCGCAGCCGATCCGCGGTAACGACCAACCCGTTGGCCGCGAGGGGAGAAATCGGGGACACCCCCAAATTTAATTTATTACGGTCGAAGAGGCGCGGGACGCTTACAAAAAGATGGAAGCGCGAGCCAGAGGCCTGCTCTGGGAACTTGCGCGTCGTCGATGAGAAGAGATTGCCGACAATTAACGGGAGAGAATTCGGGAGATCAGAAATCCGGGACAGCCCTGAATTTTCACCTGACTCGATAACGGCGCAGGGCAGCCGGGTCGGCCTGTCGCTACCCTTCCTGGTCGAGCGCCTGCATCGCTGGACCGGGCCACGGCGAGCACCCTGCCGATGACGGTCGTCGCCGGCGTGGGCGCCATCCGGGTGTTTTCGGCGTGGCCGAGGTGCTGCTGAACGAGCCGGTGGGGCCTGGATGATGCTGTTCCGCTCCGGTGCCCCGAGTCCGTTGATCCAGGTCACGTGCCCGCATTATTTTGCTATCGCCACGGATCTGAAGGGGGATAGACTGACTGTATCGACCCTTTTTGCCGGAGTTCTGCCATGTCTTCGATCAGCCATATTCGCGTGGGAACCGATTTCTCCGGCCATGCCGAGGGCGCGGCGGGCCGCGCGGCGCGGCTGGCACCGGTGCTCGGCGTGGGCAGCGTCCATCTGGTCCATGCCCTGGATTCGCACCGGGTGCGGGCCGTGCGCGATCTGTTGCCGGTGCTGGGTGAGCTCCAGCTCAAGCAGACTCGATTCGCGGAAGCATCCCTGGATACCCTGGCGACGACTCTGAAACAGCGCCAGGGGGTGGATTGCCAGGCCGAGCTGCGCGAAGGTACGCCGGTCAGCGCCCTGCTGGATGAGGCCGACGCCTCGGATCTGGTGGTGGTGGGCGGTGGCGACGAGCATGCGGGCATTGGCACGGTCATGCTGGGCTCCACGGCCGAGCGGGTGGTGCGCTCCAGCGTTTCGCCGGTGCTGGTGGTTCGCCGGGAGCCGGCCGCCGACTATGCCCGGGTGCTGGTCCCCGTGGACTTTTCCGGCGATGCCCGGGCGGCGCTGGTGCTGGCCCGCGAGCTCGCGCCCGAGGCCACGCTTTACCTGATGCACGCCTATCCGCCGCTGCCGCCGGCATACCAGCTCCATGCGCCGCTTTCGGACGACGACGTTGCCCGCTACAAGGACGCGGTGGAGCGGGATTCCGCCGAGAAGATGGATGCGTTGGTGCGTGAATGCGGGCTCGAGGAAAGCCGGGTCCACCGGATTCTGGATTACGGTTATCCACCGCGCATGATCGCCGAACAGGCACGGGCGGTGAACGCGGACCTGATTGCCATGGGCCGCCATGGCCACAATCGCTCGCGGGAATGGTTCATGGGTAGTGTGACCACCCATGTGCTCAATCATCTTGATCATGACGTGCTGGTGGCCCACGCCTGACGCGCGGGCCGTGACGCGCCGCTATTGCCAGAATCAGAGAATCCTGGCGTCCCCTGGCAATACCGGGAGCCGTCGCCGCCACCGCGGGTACAGCACTCAATGGTGTAACGGCCGCTGGTGCTCGTCTCTGGTGTTTTGTCCGTGGCGAGCATCGGGTTTTTCGGGATAGGCAGCATGGATAACGTTCGACGCTCGGACCTCTATGAGATGAGCGGCGTTATCAAGAACATGAGGGCGCAAGGGTTTTCAACAGCCCGGCAGATTCAAGGTAAGCGAAATATCCGAAAATGCTATGAACGAGACGAGTTTCAGGCGACCCCGTACAATGGGAGACAGCCCCGGAGCTCGATTCGCGTCGGGTGCCGGCCCAAATCCGGGGAGTCCCGGTGTTTCATCGTGCGGTATTCGGGTATACGGAGCCGCCCGGACGCTCCTCTGACGCGGCCCCAAAACCGGAACAAACGGCAAGTGCCGCCAGGACCGTCGGGTTGAAAACGGGCCCGCCGCCCCCGAGACAAAGGAGAAACACCACGGCAAGCACGGAGCAGCTCATGATCGAACGCATCATGGATCTACCGGAACATGTGGCGGGCTTTACCGCCCGGGGCAAGGTAACCACGGAAGACTACGACAACACGATCATCCCCACCGTGGAGGAGATCTTTCGGCGCCATGACAAAGCGCGGATCCTCTTTCATCTCGGGGACGACTTTGCGGGCTATGACGTCGGTGCCGCCTGGGACGACACCAGGCTCGGAGTCCGGCACTGGTCGGGCTGGGAGAAGGTTGCGCTGGTCACTGACCACGACTGGCTTCGTCATGGCTTTCGCGCGCTGGGCTTCTTCATGCCGGGCGAGGTCCGGATCTTCGCCCAAGACGAGCTGGAGCACGCGAAGCGCTGGGTCGCTGAATAGGGGCGGGCCCTGTGGGTGTCCGTGCTCATCCGGTTCAATCTGGTACACAACGCCCGGGCATCCCGCGCGTTTCTATCAACCACCCCATCCACTTGGCGCAGGCCCGCAGGAAGTCTTCGATGATGCGATCCTGGTCGAACGTGCGCGGATCGCGAGACGCCGGGCCCCGGGGGTAATGCTCGCCTGAAAAAGCGCAAACTCAGTCGGGGTTCAGGGTCCGGCCGCGGTAGACAATGGTTCGCGCGCGCGAGGACTCGCCGCCCCGGCCCTCCTCGCTGGCTTCCGTGTCTGTATCAGGCTCGGGGACCGGGCGTCCCCGATACATGCGCCGGGGTTTCTGCTGGTCCTGCCGGTCATCTTCGCCGGCCGGTTCGTCCGGACCTTCCAGCTCGATCAGCGCCAGGCGCAGTTCGGCATACGCCTCCTGCAGCCGCCGGGAGCGGCTGTGGCCGGCATAGTGCGCCAGCGTGTCGCGCAACGCCGGGTCGCTGAGGTGCACGCGTACGCCAAATTCGGCCTGGATCTGGCGGCGACACTGATTGACCCGTCGCAGCGTGGGGTAGTGCATGAGCCAGTTGTTGCTGTCGATGGAAAGCGCTTCCATAACCCGGCCTCCGAGAAGGTTGGTGATGCCCCGGGAGACGCATGCAATATCCGTTCCCGTGCCGGGCCCCGAGGGATCGGGCTTTTAGGCGACGCCCGGCGGTATCCGTGCCCGGTCATGCACCATGGAGTACCAGGACAGGGCAGGCTCATTGCGCACGAGGTTGGCGCCGGGCGGCGATTTTCCCTCCAACCCTTGGGGCGGCCGCTTCAAACCGGAAGCAGATCCTTCGGCCCGGGACCATGGCAGCAACGAAATTCCGCGACGATGCTGAACCGGGTGATGGCACCCGTGGTGCCATCAGACGCTTTCCCGGCGACGGAACCCTCGGCGTCCAGGGGGCTCTTGCGGGCGTGCCGGTTCAGCCATCCGCCGGTTCGGTGCCGGGCACGAGAAACTCCGGCTGCAGATCGGCGGGTTTGCGGGCGAGCTCTTCCTCGGTTAGCCGGGCATAGATCTCGATGGCGGTGCCGTCCGGGTCATGCAGCCAGAGTTCGTGCAGCGGTGTGCCCCGCCAGGTGGTTCGCGGGGGTTTGCTGATGGTGGCGCCGCAGGCGACGGCCCGATGATAGGCGTCGATTACCGTGGCGCGGTCGGGTACACCGATGCCGACGTGATAGAGCGTGTCGTGGTGCAGCTCCATGCCGTCCGAGACCGTGAGCACGAAGTTCAGGTTGAACTGTGGGCAAAGGAAGGTGACGTAGCGGTGCGTCCATTCCTTGGGCCAGGTCTGCAGCAGCCAGGCATAGAAGCGCGCGCTTTCGGCGAGATCATGCACGCGGATGCTGGCATGGAACTCCTCCGAAGGTGGACCTTCGGGTACGTCGATCAGGCGGGCCAGAATGGCCACGCGCGCCTGAATATGATCCCGGGCCGTGCGGAACGACTCCGGCGTGGCGTCTTCGGCCGCCGGATCGCTGATGGGCCAGTGCAGGTGGTGTACGGACGCCGGCAGCGCCGGGGTGATTTCCTCGGGCCCGAGAGTGACCACGATATCCGCCCGTGCCAGTTCGAGCTCGTTCACCGTCCGGGCCTGCTGGTCGGCAATATCGATGTCGAGTTCGGCCATGGCCGCGATGGCTTGCGCATGGACCCGGCTCGGTTCCGCACCGGCACTGAGCACCTCGACGTTGGCGCCGGTCTGTTGCCGTGCGAAGCCTTCCGCCATCTGGCTGCGCGCGGCATTGTGCAGGGAGAAGAAAACGATCTTTTGCATGTTCAGTCCTGTCCGGTTGAGGCGGTGGAAGGAGCGGCGTTCCCGGGGCAGCAGATGCCGCCGGTTGCGGCGTCCGGGCCCAGGATGGCGTTAAGCATTCGGGCGAGCGGTGCCAGCCGGTCCGGGTTCAGGGAATAGCACACCCGCGGGCGTTCGGTGCGGCCGATGACCACCCCCGCATCCCGAAGCACGCTCAGGTGCTGGGAGACGGTCGATTGCGCCAGCCCGATTTCGTCCACGATGTCGCAGCCGATGCAGTTATCGCGCTCCAGAAGCAGTCGCAGGATCCGCACCCGGGCCGGATGAGCGAGGGCCCTGGCAACACCGGCAACGGCGTCGTCCTCGACGGGGCCTTCGTCGGTCGTGTGCATGGCTTCGTTTTCCGCGCGCAACGTCATGGGTCGACCCTTTATCGCAAATCGCCGATAGCCGATATATTAACGCCGGGGCTTCGGAAGCACAACCCGGCAGACCGGGCCACCACGGCCGGACGAGACGCTGATGAGCGGGATGGTGGATATCCGGGACGTGGTGACGGTATTGCTCAATGCCGATCACCCCGAGCCAGGCTTTGTTATGGAGGGGCCGGTATGTGGGTCTATCTGGGCAGGGCGGAGCTATTGGTGATGATGGCGCGAGCAGGCGCATGACCCTGAGCCGGGCCGTCGTTTTTACCAGGAGCGCATGATGGCGGCATGGGCCTGGCAGTAGCGGTAGCCTTCGCCCGCGCCGCGGGCGAAAAACTCCACGGTGTTGCGGCAACTGGCGTTGGCTTCCAGCCCCCAGTGGTCGTTAAACCAGCCGCGCCATTCCACCTCCATGTCGAACAGATTCTCGGTGTCGCCGCTGTTGATACGTTGCACGCCTGCGCCCAGCCGGGCGGAGACGAACCAGTCGCCGTCGAGTACCGGCCGGCGGAAGGTTGCCTGCAGCAGGTGTTCATCCAGTTCGAGCGGGCTGAAATACCCACGGGCGTTAAAGTCGCTGCGCAGGGCGCGTGAACGGCCCTCGACCACCAGCGGCGACCACCAGGGGAAATCGTGGATCACGCGCGCGACATAGATGTCGCGGTCATTGCCGTCGCCGATGTCCTGGAAGGTGTAGCCGCCGACCAGGGTCCAGTCTCCGAGCGGGCCGTAATCCAGCGAGGCGCTGTAGCTCTTGAGATCCCAGCGGTTCTCGATGGCGGTGACCGTATCCACATAGTCGCGCTCGGCGGAGACTTCGCCATAGACTTTTGGCGAGAAGCGATGGGTCAGCCGGGTCCCGCCAAGAACAGGCGACCACTGGGCGCCGTCGAGCACCGAAAGGGAACTGTGCAGCCCGGTATTCTCCCCCGGTTCGTATTCATGATCGAAGCGCGCGAGCCGGAAGTCGTCCTCGCCGGCCCGATCTTCGAGCTTGTGATAGCCGACCCCGACACCAAAGCGTTGCCGCGGTGTGGCGCGGGGACTCGCCATCAGACCCGTGAAGTAGCGGTACTGGCGAGTGTCGTCCGAGTCGTCGATCACCTGGGCGCTGGTGGTGCTGCGCAGCGTTTCCGCCGACGCCGCCGAAAGCATGAACAGGCCCAGCAAAAGAATTGCGATAGAAGCTTTCACCAGCTTTTCCTCACGTTGAACAGTTCCGAAAAATAGCCCAGCAGACTCGCCGGCGCCAGCACCAGCTGGTAGCCCGCCAGATAGGCGATCATGCCGCCCACGTTACGCCGGATCCGCAGGCCGTTGTCGCGAAAGATCTGGCGCTGTTTGACGTACATCACCGACGAGGTCACCGCAGCCAGCGGGATCAGGAAAAGCGTCATCAGGCCCACCACGGCATAGAACTGGAAGAACACCGCCGCCACCAGACCCGGAATGAACACCAGCAGGTACATCAAATCCAGGTAGGGGTAGAGGATGTTGAGATAGACGAAGGGCAGGTTCAGCCGTGGCCGGATCAGAACACCGGGATAATGACGAAAGGCCTCCATCAGACCGCGTGCCCAGCGCCGGCGCTGGCGGAAGTACCGGCCCAGGGTTTCCGGCACATTGGTAAAGACGAAGGCGTTCTCCGCGTAGCCCACACGATAGCCGTGCCGGTTCAGCGCCCAGGTGAGCACGATGTCCTCGCCCACGGTCTGCGGCCAACCGCCCACTTCGTCCAGCGCCGAGCGTTCGTATACGGAAAACGCGCCCTGGGCCACCATGGTGCCCTGATACAGCGACTGGATGCGCTTGACCACCGAGATGCCCTGGAAGTAGTCCCACTCCTGCAGGCGCGTGAGCGTGTTCTTGCGTGAATTGCGTGCCAGCACCGTACCGGCCGTGGCCCGGGTACTGGGCGGGCTGCAGATGTGGTTGACCACCAGATTGCGGAACGCGTAGCGGTAGGGGTAGGTGTCCGCGTCGATGGTTACGATCAGTCGGTGGGACGCGTACTGGAGCCCCAGGTTCAGCGCCGCCGATTTGCCCGCGTTGCGGCCCCGGGAGATGACGTCGACGCTCATGTGCTCCGGGCGCTCCGCATCCCCGGCGGCCTCGCGGGCCAACGCGGCGGTGTCGTCCGCCGAGCCGTCGTCGATGACGATGATTTCGACAGGCGCATCGTATTCCTGCTTGTACACGGCGCGCAGGGTGTCGCCTATATGCGTTGCTTCGTTCCAGGCGGCGATCAGCACGGTCACGGGCGGCAATTGCTCGG
>CAJXLA010000091.1 GCA_913055795.1 uncultured Alcanivorax sp.
CCCGTTCCAGGGCCGGCCGCAGGGCCGGCTGGTCATGCCGTGGTTGCCAGCCGCCGTCGTTCAGCAGTTGTTCCACCCGCTCGCCCAGATCCGGGGCCAGGGTGAGTTTGGTGGGCCAGGTCACCACCAGGCGGCGGTCGCGCCGGGCCCAGGCGTTGTCGGGCTTGCTGCCGCCGTCCTGACGCGGCTCCGCCCGATCCACCGGCAACGGCACCAGTTCCGCATCGCGGAAATCCAGCCAGGGCAGCAGCTGATCCAGCTCCTGTCGCGTGTACGCGGTGAGCTCGGCATCGCTCAGGTCAGCACCCTGTTCAGCCAGTTCCCCGCCCAGATACCAGAGCAGTGAGCCGTCGGGCAGCTCATGGGTGGTGACGGTCAGTCGGGGTTTGCTGCCGTGGCCGATGCAATGGGCATAGAGCCGATGGGGCAGGCGGTGACGTAGCAGCATCATCTTCAGCGGACGCCGTTGCAGCTCCATGTCGCCGGCCAGTCCTTGCCGGTGAGCCGCCTTCAGCAGATCTCCATTGCCTTCGCCTGCCGCCAGGATCGTGCATTCGGGTTCGATGCGCACGCCCTCTAGCTGTATGGCGGCTACGCCCTCTTCATCCCATTCTAGGTGATCGCGCTCGGGGTCGAAGCGAAGCATGGCCTCCGCATGGGGCTGAACCAGTTCCCCCACCAGGGATTCGGTATCCACCACCAGGTCGTCCAGCTGGTAGACGCGCCCGCGGAACCCCCGGTCGTGGAGCGCGGATGGATAATCGTCGAAGCGCAACTTGTGAATACGTCCGCGCAGCATGCGACTGGCGAAAAAGGTGGTCATGCGCGATGCCACCGAGCCGGCGGACCACAGATACTGGGCATCGGAAAGAATACGCACGCGCGAAAGATCCAGATCGCCGTGGCCGGCCAGACAATCTCGCCAGCGCGCGGGCATGCTGGCAATGGCTTCCGACTCACTGGACAGGCCGCCACCGAGGGCGTACTTGAGTCCACCGTGAATGATGCCCTGGCTCAGCAGGGTCTGCCGGCCACCCAGGTGGTCCTGTTCCACCAGAACCACGGAGTAGCCCCGGCGGCGCAGACGGTTGTGCAGCCAGAGTCCGGCAATGCCGCCGCCGATAATGGCAATGTCGACCTCAAAGGTATCCTGGCTCATGGGGGCCCCGATGCTTGGCAGGCCGGCAGAAACCCGTTGCGTGCTCGCGGGGGGTCTCACCAGCCGGTTAGGGCGGACTATGCTAGCATAGCGGCTTTTCCAGCGCGGGATCCCGCATGCGTTTGCTGTACACGCTGCTCTGGTATCTGTTGCTGCCGGTACTCTTTGCGCGCCTGTGGTGGCGCGGGCGGCGTGCGCCCGAGTATCGACAGCGCTGGGGGGAACGCCTTGCGCTGGGACTGAAGCCGTTACGCTTGCAGGCCAGTGTCTGGATTCATGCGGTCTCGGTAGGCGAGGTGCTGGCGGCCGCGCCCCTGATCCGGACCTTGCTGGAGGAGCATCCCGCCACCCCTGTGGTGGTCACCACCACTACGCCCACGGGTTCGGAACGCGTGTGCGCGCTCTTCGGTGACCAGGTCACCCATGTCTATTGTCCCTGGGACCTGCCCGGCGCGCTGGGACGTTTCCATCATGCCTTTGATCCCCGGCTTGTCTTGGTGATGGAAACCGAACTCTGGCCCAACCTGGTGGCGTCGGCGTACAAGCGCCATGTGCCGGTCATGCTCGTGAACGGACGGCTTTCGTTGAGCAGCTACCGCGGCTATGCCCGCCTGCCCGCGCTGACCCGGCCCATGATGGGGGCGCTCACGCGTGTGCTGGCACAGACCGACGAAGAAGCTGACCGCTTTCGACGGCTGGGCGTGTCCGCGAACGCCGTGGACGTGACAGGCAACATCAAGTTTGATCTGTCGCTGAGTGAGACTGTGCGTGCTCAGGCGAGCGAACTGCGCGAGCACTTTGCAGCACGGCCGGTCTGGATGGCCGCCAGTACTCATGAAGGCGAGGATGAGCCCGTGCTGGAGGCCCATCGGCGCGTGCGCGCGAGCCACCCGGAGGCCCTGCTGGTACTGGTGCCCCGCCACCCGGAACGTTTCGAGGGTGTGGCGGAGCTCGTGGGACAGCAGGGTTTTGACTGCGTCCGCCGCAGTGCGGGCGCCCGTGTTGGAGATGCCGGCGTGTATCTGGCCGATACCATGGGCGAATTGCTGATGCTTCTGGGCACGGCGGATGCGGCCTTCGTGGGCGGCTCTCTGGTGCCGGTGGGCGGACACAATCTGCTGGAGCCCGCGGCCTGGTCCGTGCCGGTGCTCTCCGGCCCCCGACTGCACAATTTCCAGCATGTGGCCCGATTGCTGGACCACGCGGGCGCATTGACGCAGGTTCACAAGGCCGACGAGTTGGGTCGGTCGATTGCCGCGCTGCTGAGCGATGAAACCGAGCGAAAGCGTCAGGGCGCGGCGGGCGCGGCCGTGGTGGCCGCGCACCGGGGCGCGCTTCAGCGGGTCGTGTCTTCCGTGGCGGCGTTCTGGCCCACCGAATAAAGATCCACGGTTTCCTCTTTGGAGAGCCATTCGTTGACACGCGCCAGCGATTTTTCCTCCAGCACGCCCGCCGTGGCCTTCAGCCGCAGGCTGTTGAGGATGTAGTCGTAGCGGGCATTGGCGTAATCCCGGCGGGCGCCGTAGAGGTTCTGCTGGGCATTGAGCACGTCCACCACATTGCGCGTGCCCACCTCATAGCCGGACTGCGTCGCCTCCAACGCGGACTCCGCCGAGCGGATGGCCTGGCGCCGCGCCTTCACGCGCAGCGCATCCGAATTCACCTGGCGGTAGAGACTGCGTGCCTGCTGGCCGGCATCGCGGTGGGCCTGCTCGTACTGCGCCCGGGCCGCCTCGTGCCGCAGGGCGGCTTCCTTGCGCTGACTGTTCAGCGCGCCGCCCTGGAACAGCGGCATGCGTACTTCGATGCCGTAGGTGGTGGTTTCCGCTTCGGATGAGAACGAGCCCACCTGGCCATTCTCCGTGAAGGGGTTGGTCTGGTCGGCGTCCTGCCAGGAGCCAATCAAATCCACCGTGGGTAGCTGACCGGACAGACGCTGCCGTGCCCGTTGCCTGGCCGCCTCGGCCCCCGACTCGCTGGCCTGAACCTGCGGATTCCGGGCCCGGGCGCGTTCCACCCATTTCGACGGCTGTGCCGGCTGCGGACCATCGAGCGGCAGATCCTCGCCCAGCACGGCCAGTTCGTCCCAGCGCTCACCGGTCAGTGCCTCGAGTTGATCCCGGGCAATAAGAAACTCCGATTTGGCCCCGATCAGCCGCGAGCGGCTCAGATCATGGGCGGCGCGGGCTTCTTCCACATCCGTGCGCGGCACCACGCCCACATCGAAGCGATTCCGGGTCTGTTGCAGCTGACGGCTGATGGCCTTTTCCTCGCTGCGCGCGGACACCAGGTTGTCCCAGGCCCGCAGGACCCCGAGGTACTGCTCCGCCACCCGCAGATAGAAGTTCTGACGGGCCTGCCGGAATTGCGCCTCTGCCTGTGAGGTGGCCGCTTTAGCCTGCTGGTAGCCGAACCAGGCCCCGGGGCGGAACAGCGGCTGGCGCGCCTCCACAGCCAGGGTAGTGTTTTCGAAGTCGGCCGTGCCTCCGATATTCGCCGGATCAAATTCGGATTCGGTGTCCCTGTAGCTGGCGGTCACACTGGGCAGCAACGCGCTGCGGCCCTGCGTCAGGGTTTCCTGCTCCGCCTTCCAGTTGCGCCGTGCTGCGGTCCATTCGCTGTCCGCCTGCCAGGCGGCGTTGCGGACAGCTTCCAGGTCGGCGGCCCGGGCGAGCCCCGTGCCCAGGAGCAGCACGAGAGTGGCAAAACCAACAATGCGCATAATGACGATCCAGACCGGTAAAACGATCGGCATTGTAGCCGAGGACCCCTGATTTTTACAGGTGAATCCGGTTCAGTTTTTTGTTACCGAGGCGCAAACCATGCCATTTCATGCCCGGTTCCATTCGGCCCGAACACCCGGAACCCGCTCGGTCGTCCTTGCCCTGGTCGGGTGTGACTGCCATTGTTGTGCCGTCCATGGGGGTGTCCCTAGTCGGTGAAGCTGATGCTCACCGCCCCGGGGCTGAGAGACCGCAGGGTATTGCGGAAACCCCGACACCTGATCCGGGTCATACCGGCGCAGGGAATGGAGCCCATGTCGGCTGTGCCCGACCGAATCGCCATTTCTGAGCCTTCCGAACCCGGATCTCCACCGTTACTGCTGGGGGTCCGACATGAGTGCCATACCCGAAGACCTGAAACACCGCACGGCAGCGTTGCATGAGGAATCCACGCGGCCCTTTCCGGGCTCGCGCAAGGTTTATGTGCAGGGTTCGCGTACCGATTTGCGCGTGCCCATGCGCGCGGTCAGCCAGTCCGACACCTCATCCGTTTTCGGCTCCGAGCCCAATCCGGATATCCTGCTCTATGATACCTCGGGTCCCTTTACCGACCCGGACGCCCGAATCGATCTCACGCGGGGGCTGGCGCCGCTGCGCGACAGCTGGATCCGCGAGCGCGAAGATACCGAGGCGCTGGACGGTTTGAGCTCGGAATACGGACGGCGCCGTCTGCGCGACTCCGCGCTGGACGGATTGCGTTTCGATAACCGGCGCCCGCCGCGGCGCGCCCGGCCCGGCCATACGGTCACGCAGATGCACTATGCCCGTCAGGGGATCGTGACCCCGGAGATGGAGTTTGTGGCCATCCGGGAAAACATGAAACGCGCGGAATTGCGGGCGACGGGACTGGGATCGCAGCACCCCGGCCAGGCCTTCGGTGCCGCCATTCCAGATGAAATCACCCCGGAATTCGTGCGTGATGAACTCGCCCGGGGGCGTGCCATCATCCCCAACAACATCAATCACCCGGAATCGGAGCCCATGGCCATCGGCCGGAACTTTCTGGTCAAGATCAACGCCAATATGGGCACCTCGGCGGTGACGTCGTCCATTGCCGAGGAAGTGGAAAAAATGGTCTGGGCCGCGCGCTGGGGCGGCGACACCATCATGGATCTGTCCACCGGTGACAATATCCACGAAACCCGGGAATGGATCATCCGCAATGCGCCCGTGCCCGTGGGCACGGTCCCCATTTACCAGGCGCTGGAGAAAGTCGACGGGGAAGCTGAAAAACTGACCTGGGAGATCTTCCGGGATACCCTGATCGAGCAGGCCGAGCAGGGCGTGGATTACTTTACCATTCACGCGGGTGTGCGCCTGGCTTATGTGCCCATGAGTGCCCGGCGCCGCACGGGTATCGTCTCCCGGGGCGGATCCATCATGGCCAAGTGGTGTCTGGCGCATCACCAGGAAAGCTTTCTCTACGAACACTTCTCCGAGATCTGCGAGATCATGAAGGCCTATGATGTGGCCTTTTCCCTGGGCGATGGCCTGCGTCCGGGTTCCATTGACGATGCCAATGACGAAGCGCAGTTCGCCGAGCTGGAAACCCTGGGTGAGCTCACGCGGATCGCCTGGGAGCACGACTGTCAGTGCATGATCGAGGGGCCCGGGCATGTGCCCATGCAGCTCATCAAGGAGAACATGGACAAGCAGCTCGAGCACTGTGGCGAAGCTCCGTTTTATACCCTGGGCCCGCTCACGACCGATGTAGCGCCGGGGTATGACCACATTACCTCCGGCATTGGCGCCGCCATGATCGGTTGGTACGGTACTGCCATGCTTTGCTATGTTACCCCCAAGGAGCACTTGGGGTTGCCCAATCGCGAGGACGTGCGCGAAGGCATTGTCACCTACCGTATTGCGGCCCATGCCGCCGATCTGGCCAAGGGGCATCCGGGCGCGCAGATTCGCGACAATGCCTTGTCCAAGGCGCGTTTCGAGTTCCGGTGGGAAGATCAGTTCAACCTGGGCCTGGATCCGGACAAGGCGCGGCAATACCACGACGAGACCCTGCCCAAGGATGCCGCCAAGACAGCGCACTTTTGTTCCATGTGCGGGCCCAAGTTCTGCTCCATGCGCATAAGTCAGGAAGTGCGCGAATACGCGGCGGACAACGGGCTGGACGAGGAGACAGCGCGCCGGGAGGGCATGGCCGAGAAAGCGCGCGAGTTCCGTGAGACCGGTGGTCAGCTGTATCACCCGGTGGACCCGGCGAGGGACCAGGATGCGTGACGATCTGTGCCCGCGGCTGGGCACCGCGGACTGGGAATTGCTGGAACGGGAAACCCCCTTTCGGGGGTTTTTCCGTCTCGACCGGGTGACGCTGCGCCACCGACTTCATGAGGGCGGCTGGAGCGCGGCCATGACGCGCGAGCTGTTCATGCGTCATCAGGCGGTGGCCGTTTTGCCCTGGGATCCGCAGCGTGAACGCCTGCTCCTGGTCGAGCAGTTCCGGGTGGGGGCGCTGGAGCGCGCCGGCTCGCCCTGGTGTCTGGAACTGATCGCCGGGATAGCCGACCGAGCGGACGAGGAGCTTGCGAACCTGGCCCGACGCGAGGCCCGCGAAGAAGCGGGTGTGGAGCTGGGGCCCATGGCGCCGCTGTACGATTACATGGCCAGTCCGGGCGGCAGCAATGAACGGCTGCAGCTTTTTGTCGCTCGAGCGGATCTCGCCGATGTCGGCGGCATTCACGGCAAGGCGGACGAAAACGAGGATATCCGGGTCGTGACCGCCGGCCTGGATGAAGTGGATGAGCTCATGCGTGAAGGCCGTGTGGACAACGCGCCGGCGCTGATCGCTTTGCAGTGGCTTTTGTTGCACCATGACCGGCTGAATGAGCAGTGGTGCTGAGCCGCCGGCTTTGTCATAGTAGGCAGCCATGACGATTCGCAGTAACTCCGCCAAACCCCGCTATCGACTCGATTTCCGTGAGCTCATGCGTCTGTGCGAGCAGAATTACGCGCATCTGCACCCGGTCATGACGGCGCTGGGCGATGACGAGCAGACCCGGTTCGTGCTGCCGGGCGGTGAGGGCCGTGAACTACAACTCGTGGTCCGGGTGCTCGAGCGCGCGCGCTATACCACGGTTCTGCGCATGGAGCAGGACGCCGTGCATGATCTGCTGCCTCCGGCGCGCCTGACTGTGCGCCTCTATCATGACGTGCACATGGCCGAAGTCACCGAGGCGCTGCCGTTCCGCCGGATATGGGCGCGCCACAGCTACCCCAACGCCTGGATGCATCAGGAAGACGAGAAGAACCAGTGGAACCGTTTCCTCGCGGAGTGGCTCCTGCATCTGCGCGAACACGGTGGTTCCTTGCAGGGGCTGGAAGATTGGTGCGATGCGGCGGTGAAATCATCGTGATGAGAACCATGGACTGGAAATAGCGCCACACATTGGTTATAAGAGACGGGGGCAATCACCCATGATTCCTGTACGGGCGTGGATCGTGCTGGTGGACAGAGCCCCGGTGCCCAAGGTGGAAGGAGCGGGAATTGAGTAACAAGGGAGCGCAACCCCGGCGTGTGGTGCAGCTGTCCGATTGTCATCTCTTCGCTGACACGGAAGGCAAGCTTCTCGGGCTGAACACCCAGTACAGCCTGGAGCGCGTGATCGAGCGGGTACGCGAAGAACAGCCCAGCATGGAGCTGATCCTGGCCACCGGCGATCTGTCCCAGGATGGCTCCCGGGATTCCTATGAGCGCCTGCGCGCCATGCTGGAGCCGCTGGAGACTCCGGTGCTGTGGCTTGAAGGCAATCACGACAAGCCCGCGCCCATGCTCGAAGTGCTGGCGGATCAGCGTGAACGGATCAGTCCCTGCTATGAAACCCTGGGAAACTGGACCATCATCATGCTCGATTCCACCATCCCGGACAAGGTGCCGGGTGAGCTCTATGAGCAGGATCTGGCCTTTCTCGAGCGCGCGCTCAACGACGCCCCGGGCGAGCACATCATGGTGTGTTTGCATCATCATCCGGTGCCGATCGGTTGTGCCTGGCTGGATACCCAGGTGGTGGCCAGTGGGGATCGTTTTTTCGAGATCCTGGATCGGTACCCGCGCGTGCGCGCGGTGGTCTGGGGCCATATCCATCAGGAGTACGAAGCACAACGAAACGGTGTGGAACTGTTTGCCGTGCCGTCCACCTGTGTTCAGTTCAAGCCCTTCAGCGAGGATTTCAGCGTCGATGATGCCAACCCCGGTTACCGCTGGTTCGATCTCCATGATGACGGGCGCCTGGAAACCGGCATTTCCCGCGTGGAAGGCATTGATTTTCAGGTGGATTTCTCCGTCAAGGGCTACTGAGCGGGCTCCCGGGATCCGGAGGCTGTAGCAGCTACCCGAGTACGCAACGGGTTTTCAACAGCCTGTTATTGCGCTTTCGGGATGATTTCCGGGCCCTGTTTCCGTTAGTCTTGCCGGGCAATCCCAGCAAGCGCATCCAGGGGCCCATGACCGACGAGTACACCTCCGAGAATATTGAAGTCCTGAGTGGACTGGAACCGGTGCGCATGCGTCCGGGCATGTACACCGACACCAGCCGGCCCAACCATCTGATCCGCGAAGTGGTGGATAACAGTGTCGACGAGGCGCTGGCCGGTCATGCCAAGACCATCCGGGTAACTCTGTTCAAGGACGGCTCCGTGGCCGTGGAGGATGACGGCCGCGGTATGCCCGTGGACCCGCATCCCTCGCTCAAGAAGCCGGGCGTGGAAGTGATCCTGTCCACGTTGCACTCCGGGGGCAAATTTTCCACCAAGAACTATCAGTTCTCCGGCGGGCTGCACGGTGTGGGAGTGTCCGTGGTCAATGCTCTGTCGAAGAAGATGGAAGTCACGGTACGCCGGGGTGGCAAGGTGTATCAGATGACCTTCGCCAAGGGCGAGAAAACCTCCGAACTCAAGGAAATCGATACCTGCGGCAAGCGCAATACCGGCACCCGGATGCATTTCACGCCGGACGACAGTTATTTTGATTCGGCGAAGATTGCGTTGCCGCGCCTGCGTCATTTGCTGCGCGCCAAAGCCGTGCTCTGTCCCGGCCTCAAGATGATTCTGGAAGACCGGTCCGGCGAAACCGAGGAATGGCAGTACACCGGCGGTGTCGCGGAATACCTGGTGGATGCGACACAGGAATACGAACGCATTCCCGCCGAGCCCTTCGAGGGCAGCCTGGATGCCGAAAGCGAGTCCGTGGAATGGGCCATGGTCTGGCTGCCCGACGGCGGCGAGGCGGTGCAGGAATCCTATGTCAATCTGATTCCCACGCCTCTGGGCGGCACCCATGTGAACGGGCTCCGCTCGGGTGTTCTGGAAGCGCTGCGCGAGTTCTGTGAATTCCGCAATTTGCTGCCGCGCGGCATCAAGCTCGCGCCCGAGGATGTCTGGGAACGGGTCAATTATGTGTTGAACCTGAAGATGGAAGAGCCGCAGTTCGCCGGCCAGACCAAGGAACGGCTGTCGTCGCGGCAGAGCGCGGCCTTTGTCTCGGGCGTGGTCAAGGATGCCTTCAGTCTCTGGCTCAACCAGCATACCGAAGAAGCGGAGCAGCTGGCCGAGCTGTGCATCAACAATGCGCAGAAACGCATCAAGGCCTCCAAAAAAGTGGCGCGCAAACGTGTGGCGAGCGGACCGGCCCTGCCCGGCAAGCTTGCCGACTGCGCCAGCTCCGACCCGGCTCGTACCGAGCTCTTCCTGGTGGAAGGTGATTCCGCCGGGGGATCCGCCAAACAGGCGCGGGATCGCGACTTTCAGGCCATCATGCCGCTGCGTGGCAAGATCATGAATACCTGGGAGGTTGATCCTGGTGAAGTGCTGGGCTCCCAGGAAATTCACGACATTTCCGTGGCGCTGGGCGTGGAGCCGGGGCAACCCTCGCTGGAAGGGCTGCGGTACAATCGTTTGTGCATCCTCGCGGACGCGGACTCCGACGGCCTGCATATTGCCACGCTGCTGTGTGCGCTTTTCGTGCGCCATTTCCCCGATCTGGTACGCGGCGGCCATGTCTATGTCGCCATGCCGCCGCTATACCGCATCGATGTGGGCAAGAACACCTATTACGCCCTGGACGAAGAGGAAAAGGACGGCGAACTGGAACGCATCAAGGCGGAAAAGCAGCAGGGCAAGGTATCCGTGACGCGTTTCAAGGGCCTGGGCGAAATGAATCCGCTGCAGTTGCGCGAGACCACCATGGCGCCGGAAACGCGTCGTCTGGTGCGTCTGACCATGGATGCCGAAGATGATGTGCACCAGATGATGGACATGCTGCTGTCGCGCAAGCGTGCCGGGGATCGGCGCAGCTGGTTGGAGGAAAACGGCAATCTCGCTGACACCGAGATTATATAGCCGGGGCTCAGGTTTTCATGTCCCCTCTCATTGGTGATGCTGGAGATTCTTGCTGATGCTTCCCCCGAAAATTGCACCATCGATTTGAGTTTTCGGCTGCGTGAGAGGCATTGACTTGAGCAAAAAGGTTCCAGCCATATTTGTCCGCGCTAACGCGGCATCGCTTGTCATACCCGAACGGGTGGCACGGCGATGCCGTGGCGTGTTGCCAGCGATGAAGACAGCCGATAGAACCCGGGCATCATCTCGAAGGTGGCCGGGGCAATTGAACGACAACTCCTATTGACAAGGCTTGGAGAGCATGGCCGACGACTTTGAAAGCCATTCCCTGAGAGACTATACCGAGAAGGCGTACCTGAATTATTCCATGTACGTCATTCTCGACCGGGCCCTGCCGCATATCGGGGACGGGCTCAAGCCGGTTCAGCGGCGCATTATTTATGCCATGAGCGAACTGGGCCTGAAGAATACCGCCAAGTACAAGAAGTCCGCGCGGACCGTGGGCGATGTGCTGGGTAAATATCATCCCCATGGCGACGCTGCCTGCTATGAAGCCATGGTGCTCATGGCCCAGCCATTCAGTTACCGCTATACGCTGGTGGACGGTCAGGGCAACTGGGGCTCGCCGGATGATCCCAAGTCCTTTGCCGCCATGCGCTACACCGAATCGCGCCTGGCGCCCTATGCGGAGGTGCTGCTCTCTGAACTGGGCCAGGGCACCGTCGAATGGGTCCCCAATTTCGACGGGGCCCTGGAAGAGCCCAAACTGTTACCGGCACGGCTGCCCAATGTGCTGCTGAATGGCACTACCGGCATTGCGGTAGGCATGAGCACGGACATCCCTCCGCACAACCTGCGCGAGGTAGCCAATGCCTGTATCCGGCTGCTCAAGCATCCGGGGTCGTCCCTGGATGATCTCATGGAAGATGTGCAGGGGCCGGATTTTCCCTCCGGTGCCGAGATCATTACACCCAGGCGCGATCTGATTCGGCTTTATGCCGAGGGTCGGGGCAATCTGCGCATGCGCGCGCTCTATGAGCAGGAAAACGGCGATATCGTCATTACGGCTCTGCCGTTCCAGGTATCCGGTTCCAAGGTACTCGAGCAGATCGCGGACCAGATGCACAAGAAAAAACTGCCCATGGTCACGGATCTGCGGGATGAATCCGATCACGAAAACCCCACCCGGCTGGTGATCGTGCCGCGCTCCAATCGTGTGGATGTGGAACAGCTCATGAATCATCTGTTTGCAACCACGGATCTGGAGAAGAACTAC
>CAJXLA010000092.1 GCA_913055795.1 uncultured Alcanivorax sp.
GGCTGCCTGCGTGAATACGATGCCCTGCACTTCGAACTGTGCTACTACCAGGGCATCGACTTCGCCATTGAACGCGGCCTCTGTGAATTCGATCCGGGCGTTCAGGGTGAGCACAAGATTCTGCGTGGCTTTGAGCCGGTGATCACCTATTCGCTGCACTATCTGCGCGAACCGCGGCTGCGGGACCCCGTGGTCGATTTCTGCCGGCGCGAGGCGGACGCCGTGCGCGCCTACCAGCGCGAGGCGCTTGAGTATTTGCCCTATCGCTCGACTTCATGAAAAAGCATGAACCGGTTTGCCCAGGGTTGACCTGCATCAATCCCGGGCGTGACCGGGCCCACAATCGGCTGATGTTGCGTTTTTCGCCGGGAACGCTATTTTCTATACTGGTACCTTCAAGGAGGTCTATGCTATCCGGAGGCTCAGGGGTTGGCCTCGGGACGGGACATCGTCATATTGGAATCCAGGGAATCGAAATCGCAATAAGGAGGGAGTCATGTCCAGGTCCTCTTCGGAGGTGGCGACACGCCGCAACGAAAACTCCGGGCCGCTGCGGGCGCTGTCCGGCGGTTCGTCGCGCGCCGTCGAGCGCCGCATGCTGCATGCGCTGGGCCGCATGGTGGGTTCGCCGCCGCTACGCATCGAACTCTGGGACGGCGCCGGCGTGGGGCCTGAAGGCAGCGAAGGGCGTATCCGGATCGAGGACCGGGGGGCGCTCTACCATCTGGCGGCCCAGCCCAACATGGGCTTCGGGGACCTGTTCAGCGCCGGGCGCATTCATGTCGACGGGCGTTTGCCCGATGTGCTGGAGACGCTGTTCGGCAGCCTTCATCGGGCCCGAGATGATCGCTCCGCACTGGTGAACCGTTTCCTGGAAGCGAAACCGCAATCGGGGGCGAACCAGCGTGCCGCGCGCAAGAACATCCATCATCACTATGATCTGGGCAATGACTTCTACCGGCTCTGGCTGGACAGCGAGGCCATGCAGTACACCTGCGCCTATTTCGAGACGCCGGAGCTGACGCTGGAGCAGGCCCAGCGGGCCAAGATGGAACATGTGTGCCGCAAGCTCCAGCTTCAGCCCGGCCAGGAAGTCATCGAGGCCGGTTGTGGCTGGGGCGGGCTGGCGCGCTATATGGCGCGCGAATACGGCGTCCGGGTGCGTTCCTACAACATCTCCCGCGAGCAGCTGGATTTCGCCCGACAAAAAGCGAAGGAAGAAGGTCTGGATGACCGTGTTGAGTACATTGAAGACGATTACCGCAACATTGATGGGCACTGTGATGCCTTCGTCTCCGTGGGCATGCTGGAACATGTGGGCCCGGCCAACTACGGGGAGTTCGCGCGGGTGATCGAGCGCTGTCTGGATCCGGCCGGACGCGGCCTGATTCACACCATCGGGCGCAATCGTCCGGCCGGCATGCATGCCTGGATCGAGAAACGGATTTTCCCGGGTGCGCACCCGCCCGCCATCGGCGAGTTCATGGATCTGTTCGAATCGGCGAACCTGTCCGTGCAGGATGTGGAGAATCTGCGCCTGCATTACGCCCAGACGCTGGAGCACTGGCTGGAACGTTTCGACGAACACCAGGAACAGGTGCGTTCCTGGTATGACGAGGAATTCGTGCGCGCCTGGCGGCTCTATCTGGCCGGTTCCATCGCCTCCTTCCGGGTGGGGACCCTGCAGCTTTTCCAGACCACGTTCGCGCCGGCACAAAACAATGAGCTGCCCGGGAACCGGCACTATCTGTACGGCCAGCCGGCGACCGAACCGGGGGGCAGCCTTGATTGATTATGATCTGATCATTGTTGGTGGCGGTCCCGCCGGTTCCACCCTGGCGCGCGTCCTGGTGAAGCAGGACTGGCGGGTGCTGGTGGTGGACAAGGCGGATTTCCCCCGGGACAAGACCTGCGCCGGCTGGGTTACGCCCGCGGTGATGCGCTATCTCCATGTGGACCTGGAAGACTATGCCCGCGAGCGGGTGCTTCAGCCCATTCATCGTTTCCGGATCGGGCTCATGGGCCAGAAGCCGGTGGACAACTTTCACGGCGATGAGCCGGTCAGCTACGGCATTCGTCGGTATGAACTCGATGAATACCTGCTGAACCGCTCCGGGGCTGAGCTGGCCACGGGCGAGAAGGTGAAGTCCCTGGATCACGGCGAGGACGGCTGGACCGTCAATGGTCGGTATCGCGCGCCCCGGCTGGTGGGCGCGGGCGGGCATTTCTGTCCCGTGGCGAGCCGGCTGGGTGACGGCCCGGGCGGGCATGAACGTGCCGTGACCGCCAAGGAAGTGGAGTTCCCCATGAATGCCGAGCAGGCGCGCGCCTGTCCGGTGCCCGAGGACCAGCCCGAGCTGTGGTTCTGCCGGGATCTCAAGGGCTATGCCTGGATTTTTCGCAAGGGCGACTGGCTGAATGTGGGCCTGGGTCGTGAGGACAATCACCGTCTGGGCGAGCATCTGGATGCCTTTGTCCGGGAGAGAACGGACAGCGGTCGGCTGCCCGCCGACATGCCCGAGCGCTACAAGGGGCACGCCTACCTGCTCTATGACCACGCCCTGCGGCCGCTGGTGGGCGACGACGTGCTTCTGGTGGGCGATGCCGCCGGCCTGGCCTATACCCAGAGCGGCGAGGGCATCCGCACGGCCGTGGAATCGGCCCTGCTGGCCGCCGATACGCTGACCCGGGGCGCGCCGCTGACGGAATACAGCGAGCGCATGGAACAGCGTTTCGGCCAGCGTGCCCGGAGCGAGCCGGAGCAGCCGGCCCTGGCGGGCCTCAAGCAATGGGCTGCCCGGCCGCTGATGCGCACCCACTGGTTTACCCGGCGCGTGGTGACCGAGCGCTGGTTCCTGCACAGCCATGTACCGGCCCTGCCGGCGTCGGCCTGACCCCGGGCGATCGTCCGCGCGTTCCACCACAGATAGCACAGAGCACACAGAGACTGGCAGCCATCGCCTCTGTGCTTCTCTGTGTCCTCTATGGTTATTTCGGACCGGGGCAGGTGAACCAGGCTTTGGCGACAAACGCGGGGAAGGAAACGGGGATTCGGAGAGGATCCCCTACCTACGCCGCCGCGTTGATTCTGTGGTCGTAGTAGACCAGCGCCATGGTGATCAGGTCGGTGATATCGGCCTCGGCGTGGCCGGGTTCCTTGGGGCCGAGCTCGGCGGTTACGTCCTCGAATTCGCCGTCGTCCGGGTCTTCCAGATCCACGACGTATTCGAACACCCGCCGGTCCTGATCCACCAGTGTGCCGAAGTAGACGCCGTCATCGAAGAGCGCCAGGGCGGGAAACACCGCGTGTTCCGGGTCCACGCCCTGCCGGCGGAACCAGTCCACCACCCCGGGATGTTGCACGTCGCCCGCGCGCACCTTGCGGGTGGTGTCCTCCACGTCGTTCCAGGCGTTTTGTTCGCTCGCCTTGTCGAATTCCATGATGACGGTCCTGCCTTGCTTGTCCCGCTCCTTGTTGTAACCCGGCCCGCGCCATTCCGACCACCGGAGTCTTTTAATATCCGGATGATCGGTCCGGGCGTCAAGATGAACGGATGGCCGGCGGGTCACCGCTGTCGAAAAGCGGCGGCAGGGGGCAGTCGAGCAGGGTGCAGACCACGCGCAGCAATTCCGCCTGGGCCACCTGGATCCGGTTGTCGGCGGTGATGGCCAGGGCGCAGGCGTCTACCACCGAGGACTGGAGCAGCGGCGTCAGGGCCTGCAGGCGCTTCAGCGAGGCGTCGAGGCGGTCCAGCCCGCACTCGGCCGGCGGTATCAGGGTCGTGCCCTCGGGCAGGATGCCGCTGGCCGAGCGCCGGAAAATGTCTTCCGCTTCCTCGCCGCGCACGCCGCCAGCGTGCAGGAGCAGCGAGAGCAACAGACGGCAATCCGCCTGCACGGGCGCCAGGCGGTGAAAACGCACCTTGCGGCGGCGCCCGGCGTGTTCGCCCAGATGATCCACCGCCAACCGCATCAGGGCGAACTCGAAGAGATTGATCTTGCGGTCGGCGCGCACCAGTTGATTCAGACGTTCCACCAGTGCCCGGCGCTCGGCGTCCGGCTGGCGCTTGAGCGCGGGCAGGGCCAGATCCAGCACCGGCAGACGCAGGCGTGTGCCCAGTTCTTTGAGGGTGTCCGCCATGTCCAGGATCACTTGCTGTTCCACCCGGTTGTCGGTGACCCGTGTTACCAGTTCTCCGGGATCAGCCTCGCTGGCGGTCAACGCGAGCGCATAGAGGGCGTAGCCGGCACCGGCGGCCTCGTGCAGTTGGCGGCGGAAATCGGCGGGGATGGATTCGTGGATGCTGTGCGCATAGCCCATATTCGCCGGCGTCACGCGACCCACGTCCCGGGCGCCGGCCCCATCGGTCCGAACGGCCGTCTCGCCGGCGAAGGCACTGGCTCCCGCCGGCGTCGGTCCGGCCGGGGTGCCATCCCGGGCGGCGGAGCGCTGTCGAGCTCGCGCCCGGGCGGGCCATTCCGGACCAATGGCCTGCAGGCGATCTTCCACCGGTGGATGCGTGGCGAGCAGCCCGCCCAGGCGCCAGAACTTCAGCGACTCACCAAAACACATGTGGCTCATGTCCTCGGCGTGCGCACTGACCAGCCGGGTGGAGCCACCGTTACGGATCTTGATGAGCGCATTGGCGATACCGTCCGGATAGCGGGTGAACTGCACCGCCGAGGCATCCGCCAGGAGTTCGCGCTGGCGGGCGATAGCCGCCTTGATCAGACGGCCGAAGAACAGGCCGATATAGCCCAGCAGCATCAGCGCCAGTCCGAGCAGCATGCCCCAGACCACGCCGCTGACCTGATGCTTGCGTGTGGTGTGGTGGCTGGTAGGGAGACTGCCGTGCAGCAGCACCTCGCCCACCTTGCCTACGGCTACCACGCCCGCGAGCCCGGCCAGCAGGCGCATATTCAGTACCATGTCGGCATTGAACACATGGCTGAATTCATGAGCGATCACACCCTGAATCTCGTCCCGGTCCAACTGATCCAGCAGCCCCTGGGTGGTGACCAGCACGGTTTCGGTGGGGCGATAACCGGCGACAAAGGCATTGATCGCCGGCTCGCCGCGCATCACGAATACACGCGGTGCCGGAATGCCCGAGGCAATGCTCATTTCCTCGACGATATTGATGAGCTGGTGTTCGTCCGTGACGGGCGTGTCCGGCGGTACTTCCGTGGCCCCCACCAGCGACGCCAGCGCCACGCCGCCTTCGCGCAGTTGCCAGAGCTTGCGTAGCGAACCGCCCGCCATGACGATCAGCAGGGTGCCACTGAGCCACCAACAGCCCGGGTGTGTCAGCCAGCCCGCGAGCGTCCAGCTGTCGTCGCCCCACCAGAGCAGCAGGGCATACACCACGGCATTCACCGCCACCACGATAATGCCCATGGCCAGCAGGAAATACAGCGCCAGCAGCAGGGTGCGGCGCCGGGCGTCCGCCTGGTGTTCGAAAAAGTCCAAGGCGTGTTATCCGGAAAAATCCACGTCCGGGCGCTTGCGCGCTTCGGGCGTCTCGATGCGTAGCAGCTCCGCTTCCTGGAAGTTGCCCAGCACATTGGCGACGATATTGTTGGGAAACTGCTCGCGGTAGGTGTTGTAGTTCATGACCGCATCATTGAACGCCTGGCGGGCGAACCCGAGCCGGTTTTCCGTGCTGGTCAGTTCTTCCATCAGCTGGCTGATGTTCTCGTTGGCCTTGAGTTCGGGATAATCCTCCGACAGGGCGAAGAAGTTGGCCAGGGAACCGGACAGCATGCTCTCGGCCCGTCCCAGTTCCGCCACCGCATTGGCGTTGTCGGGGCTGTCCTTCGCTGCCTCGCGCGCCGATTCCGCCTGGTTGCGGGCTTCGGTCACCTGCGTCAGCGTCTCGCGCTCATGGGTCATATAGGCCTTGGCGCTTTCCACCAGATTGGGGACCAGGTCGTGACGGCGTTGCAACTGCACATCGATCTGGGCAAAGGCGTTCTTGAAACGGTTTTTCAGGGTAACCAGACGGTTGTAGACGGCGATGGCAAAGACCACCACCACAACGGCCAGCCCCAGCAGGATCCATTGGCCCATGAATAGGCTCCTTGTGTTATGAAAACGGTTCCGGACAAAGCCTAGCGAATCCGCGCCACATGCGCCAGCAAGGTCCGGGTCGGAATCCGGTTTTGCTGGTCAGGGGGTCGTCGCTATACTCCCGGGCTGGTGCCCGGCTGAGCCGGGCTTGTTGTTCCGGCCGGATGTTGTTGCATGAGTCAAAACGAAATCCGTTCCGTATTGCCGGCGCGCCCGGCGCTGGATGAAGTCAAGGAACGCGCCGCGGCCGTGCTGGACGAGGCCCGGCGTCAGGGTGCCAGTGATGCCGAGGTGGATCTCAGTGCGGCCCAGGGCTTTTCCGTGTCCGTGCGCCTGGGCGAGGTGGAGTCCGTGGAGTTCAACCGCGACCGGGGCTTTGCCGTGACCGTGTATTTCGGGCAGCAGAAGGGCGCCGCATCCAGCACGGACGATTCACCGGACAGCATACGCGACACGGTGGCCGCTGCCTGTGCCATTGCCCGGCACACCGGTGCCGACCCCTGTGCCGGCATTGCCTCGCCGGATCAGATCGCGCGCGATATCCCCGATCTGGATCTGGATCACCCCTGGCAGCTCACCCCGGAAGAAGCCATTGATCAGGCGCTGGCCTGTGAGGCGGCGGGCCGGGCGGACGAGCGCATCCGCAACTCCGAGGGGGCGTCGGTGAGCACCAGTGCCGCCCTGCGGGTCTATGGCAATACCAGTGGTTTTCTGGCGGGCTATCCGGGTACGCAGCACAGCCGCGCCTGTGTTCTGGTGGCGGAAGACGACAATGGCATGCAACGCGATTTCTGGTATGACAGTCGCCGCGATGCCGCCGAATTGACCCATCCCGAAACCATCGGCCGGGAAGCGGCGCGGCGCACCACGGCGCGACTGGGCGCGCACCGTCCGGACACCGAAGCCCTGCCGGTCATTTTCGTGCCCGAGGTGGCCGCCGGGCTGCTGAATCACTTCGCCGGCGCCATCAATGGCAACGCCCTGTATCGCAATGCCTCCTTTTTGCAGGAGCGCATGGGCGAGGCAATCTTTCCCGACTGGGTAAGCATTTACGAGCGCCCGCACTGGCCGGGCATGGCCGGTTCCGCGCCGTTCGACGGCGATGGCCTGCCCACCACCGACAAGGATTTCGTGCGCGCCGGACAACTGGTGTCCTGGGCACTGGGGCTGTATGCCGCGCGCCGGCTGCACAAACAGCCCACGGGCAATGGTGACGGTGTTCGCAATCTGTGTATCACGGATTCCGGGCAGACACTGGACGAGATGCTTCGGGCCATGGATCGGGGCATTCTGATTACCGAAGTAATGGGCCAGGGGGTAAACCTGGTCACGGGGGATTACTCGCGCGGCGCGGCCGGTTTCATGGTCGACGGCGGCGAGATTCGCTATCCGGTGGAGGAGTTCACCATTGCCGGCCATCTCGGGGCAATGTTTGCCGGCCTGCGGGGGTCGGGCACCGACGTGGATCATCGCGGCAATGTTCATACCGGTTCGCTTTGGATCGACCGGATGCAGGTGGCGGGCGTTTGACTGTTTCATAAGAAAAGGCGCACAGACGCCACAGGGAGGAAAGCATGAACGAAAATCCGTACAGGCAACCCGAAACCGAAGTCGCCCCGGCCACCGGGGGCGGGCTGCAGCTGGGCGCGTCCCGGAGCCGTCCCATCGGCCATGGCTGGAGCTGGATCCGTCAAGCCTGGTCGTTGTTCACCCCGGCCTGGGGGCAGTGGATTCTGGCCCTGCTGCTGCTCGTAATCATCATGATAGCCATCCAGTTCATCCCCTTTGTCGGCGGCTTGGCGGGCACCTTGCTGGGCCCGGTTTTCGGGGCCGGCGTGCTCTATATGGCCCACCGCGCTTGCGAGGGTGGTAGCTTCGAGATTGCCGACATCTTTACCGGTTTCCGTCAGCAGACCGGTGCCCTGGTGGGCCTGGGAGCTATCAACCTGGTGGTCACCTTTGTGATCTTCGCCGTCATGGCGGGGGTCATGGCCGCTACCATGGATACCTCGGCACTGTCCGAGATCAATCCGAACAACGAAGAGGCGGCAGCCGAGGCCGTGATGTCCATGATGGCGAGCGGCGCCTTGCTGGCGCCGCTCCTCATGTTGGCGTTGCTGATTCCCTGGATGGCGGCGTACTGGTTCGCCGTGCCGCTGATCTTTTTCGGCGAGTACGGGATCGGTACGGCGCTCAAGAGCAGTCTCATGGCCTGTCTGCGCAACATCCTGCCCCTGCTCTGGTACAGCATTATTGCTTTTGTCCTGATGATTGTGGCTTCCATTCCCTTTTTCCTGGGCTGGCTGGTGCTGATGCCGCTCTTTGCCATCACCTACTACGTCATGTTCCGGGATATCTTCAGCGAGGCGTGACGCCGCTCGGCCTCCCGCGGGAGGCCGACTTAAAGCAGCTGCGCCAGCAGCAGCGTGGCCAGGCCGAGGAAGGCCATGAAACCCACCACATCGGTAATGGTGGTCAGCACCACGGTGCCGGCCAGCGCCGGGTCAATGCCCATGCGCTTGAGGGTAATGGGCAAGAGCGCGCCGGCCGCGGCGGCCACCACCAGATTGATCAGCATGGCCGCGGCAATGATGAACCCGATCTTGGGGTTGTCGAACCAGACGGCAGCGGTGACCCCCACGACCGTGGCCCAGATCAGGCCGTTGAAAGCACCCACCGCCAATTCCTTGCCCAGCAGATAACGGGTGTTCTTGTCGTGAATCTGGCCCAGAGCCATGGCCCGTACCACCAGCGTCAGGGTCTGGCTCCCGGCGATGCCGCCCATGCTGGCCACGATGGGCATGAGCACGGCGAGTGCCACCACCTGGTTGATGGTGTCCTGAAAGAGATTGATCACCGCTGAGGCGGCCAGGGCGGTCAACAGGTTCAAACAGAGCCAGACCGAGCGCTGGCGTACCGTGTTCATGACGGGCCCGAAGGTGTCCTCGTCCTCGTCCAGCCCGGCCATGCCCATCATGGAGTGGTCCGCGTCCTCGCGAATGACGTCCACCACGTCGTCAATGGTAATCCGGCCCAGCAGCAGTCCGTGCTCGTTGACCACGGGCGCGGAGACCAGATCGCGCCGTTCAAAGATGCGTGCCACCTCGCGCGCGGACATGTGTGCCGGAATGGGCTCTTCATCCGTAATCATGGCCTCGCGCACCGTGGTGCCCGGTTCGGACAACAGCACCCGGCTCAGGGGCAACAGGCCCACGAACTCATTGGCGCGGTTGACGACGGCGAGCCGGTCGGTCATGGCCGGCAGTTCGCCGCGCCGGCGCAGATAGCGCTGAACCGTTTCCAGATTGATTTCCGGACGCACGCTGATGACGTCCAGATCCATGAGACCACCCGCGGTGTCCTCCGGATAATCCAGTACCGATTCCAGGCGGGAGCGGTTCTGCTGGTCCAGGGTGGCCAGTACCTGGGAGGTAACCTGTTCGGGCAGTTGCTGCAGCAGGTCCGCCAGGTCGTCGGTTTCCAGATCCTCGATCAGCGGAACCAGTTCCTCGCCGGACAGGCCCTTGAGCAGTTCGCCGCGGACTTCTTCGCCCAGGTACTGCAGCACCTCGGCTTCGTTATCCTGGGTGAGCAGTTGCCAGAGCAGTTCCCGCTGGCGCGGCGGCGAGGTTTCCAGCAGGTGGGCCGCTTCCGGGGCGGGCAGATTGTTCAGCAGGCGACGCACCCGTTCAAAGGTCCCGCTTTCCAGCGCCTGGGTGAGGGCGTTGAGTTGTTTGCGTTTGCGGGAACTTTCCGTGGACACGTCAGTCCTCTTCATCAAAATGTCGCTGGAAAAGATCGGTCAGATCCGCCAGGGCTTGTTCTTCGTCGTCGCCATCCACGGTGATGACCAGATGCGAGCCCTGGCCCGCGCCCAGGGTCAAAAGGCCCATGATGCTCTTGGCGTCCACCGCCTGGTCACCCTGTTGAACGCGAATCCGCGCATTATAACGCGAGGCGATCGCCACGACCTTGGCGGCTGCACGCGCGTGCAGGCCCAGTTTGTTGGAGATTTCGAGTTGTCTTTCCTGCATGATGACGTCTATCGGGCCGCGATCTGTTGGTGGCGTATCTGGGTGGCATAACCGTTTTCATGCAAACGCGCCGCCAGGCGTTCCACCATGTAGACCGAGCGGTGAAAACCGCCCGTACAACCCACCGCCACGGTCATGTAGCTACGATCATTGGTCGCGTAGCTTGGCAGCCAGCGCAGCATAAAATCGGCGATGTCGTTCAGCATGCGGATGCTGTCCGTCTGGCTGTCCAGGAAGTCGATCACACGTTCATCCAGACCGTTGAGCGGGCGCAGTTCGGCATCCCAGTGCGGATTGGGCAGAACGCGCACATCAAACACCAGATCCGCGTCGCGGGGCAGGCCATTCTTGTAGGCGAAGGATTCGACCAGCAGGGACAGGCCCTCTTCATGTCGCACCACACGCTCGCGAATGAGATCGCGCAGCGTGTGTACGTCCAGCTCCGTGGTGTCGATAATGAGATCCGCGCGCTCATGGATCCGGTCAAGCAGGCGACCTTCATAGGCCATGGCCTCGGACAGCGACATTTCGTCCGTGCTCAACGGGTGCTTGCGGCGCGTGGCACTGAAGCGCGTCAGCAGGGTTTCATCCTCGGCGTCGAGAAAAACCACCTCGCATTGCACGCCACTGTTTTCCACACGCGCGAGTACGGATTCGAAATTGCCCAGCTGGTCGGGCAGGTTGCGCGCATCAATGCCCACGGCCGCGTGATCGAGATGATGGGTCTCTTCCTTGAGCTGGCCGGCGAGGTCCGGCAGCAGATTCAGAGGCAGATTGTCGACACAGTAAAAGCCCATGTCCTCGAGCACTTGTAGTGCGGCTGTCTTGCCCGAGCCCGATCGTCCGCTGAGGATGATCAGTTTCATGCGCAAACCCCTGTTAGCTGACGGCTGTACGCGCGGAATGCGGGGTCCTGTCAGGAGGCCAACTCCAGTTCCGCTTCGGATTCCACGGCATTGCGATAGAGTTGTTGTGCATTCGTGGCCTTGCGCAACTGCGCGCGGAAATCCGGTTCGTTGAACAGCGCCGCGAGATGACTCAGGGTCTTGAGGTGCTTTTCCGGATCTTCTTCGGGCACCAGCAGCACGAACACCAGATCCACCGCTTGACCATCGGCGGCATCAAACTCAATGGGTTCTTGCAGACGCAATAGCAGACCGATGGGCCGATCACAGGACGCCAGCCGGCAATGGGGGATGGCGACGCCCTCCCCGATGCCGGTGCTCCCCAGTCGCTCGCGCGCGATGAGGGCATCGAAGATGGCCTGCTCACCCAGCCCGGGTGCCGTCTGCGCGGCCAGCCGGGCCACCTGGTCCAGCAGGCGTTTCTTGCTCCCCCCTTCAAGATCAACGCTGGTGCGTTCCGGCGTAAGCAGTTCGTTGATACGCATGGCTGGTCT
>CAJXLA010000093.1 GCA_913055795.1 uncultured Alcanivorax sp.
CAATACACAGGGACGGGATTTCGTCTGTGGGGATATCCATGGTGGCTGGTTTCTGGTGGAAAGGGCTCTGGCGGATTGCGGATTTGATGAACAACGGGATCGCCTTTTCTGTGTCGGGGATCTGGTTGATCGCGGTCCGGAGTCGGCCCGTTTTCCCGAGTTTCTGAACCGGAACTGGTTTCATGCGATTCTGGGCAACCATGAACAGATGGCGCTGCGGGCCGTGCTGGAAGGCGATCACGAGGCCCGGATGGTCTGGAGCATGAACGGCGGTGACTGGATCATGGAGATCCCTCCCCAACAGGGGCGGCCGCTGGTGGAACAGCTCGCCGAGTTGCCCCTGGCGATAGAGCTGGAAGGCCCCGGGGCGGAACCGGTCGTGTTTGCTCATGCCGGGATTTTCGGCAATGACTGGTCTGCGGCTCGACAAACGCTTGTCAAGGAAGGGGATGCGTATCGCGTGGGCGAGCCCATGCATACCCTGTTGTGGGACCGCTCGCGGGTTCAATACCGTGATGACAGTGTCATCCGGGGAGCCCGACATGTCTTTCACGGTCATACCGTATTGGAGGATGTGATTACACTGGGGAACCGGACCTATCTGGATCTGGGCAGTGTCATGACCGGCCGTTTCGCCCTGCTGGAAATCGAGCGATGGCTCGCTGGTCAGACGGGTTCCCGGGATGGTCTGTATATCGTGGAAGGGTAGCGCACGGCGAATCGGGGGCCGAGATGAGCGTTGATCGTCCGCTATGGATTGCGCGTCTGGGATTCAGTCTCTGGATGGTGATCTGGCTTCCCATCATCGTGTCCACCCAGGGACCCCAGAATTTCTGGTGGCTGTGCAATCTGGCACAGTTTCTGCTTCTCTATGCCCTCTGGCATCCCAATCGGCTGGTCATTTCCAGTCAGGCCGGCACGGTATTGGCGGTGGGCTTCACCTGGACACTGGATTTTATTGTCGGTCTCTTCGTGGGCGACAGTATTACCGGCATTGCCGCCTATATGTTTGATCCCGAATATCCGCTGATTCAGCGCGCCAGCTCTACCTATCATATCTGGCTGCCGCTGCTGTTTCTGTGGCTGTGTCACCGGTATGGTTACGACCGGCGCGGGTTGTGGCTGCAGGTGGTCATCGGCTCTCTGGCGATCGTGGGCGGCTGGCTTTTCGGGGACCCGGAGCGGAATCTGAACTATACCCATGCACCCTTTGGGGTGGAGCAGACCTGGCTGCCGGATATCGTCTATATCCCCCTGCTTTGTCTGGGCACGGCGCTTTTTATCTATGTGCCCGGCCATTTCGTGGTGCGGGGGATTCTGGAGCTTGTCCGGGCGGATCGTGGGCGCATGCGTGTCAATCCGTGACGCCTCTGCGGCGCGGTGGATCCGGGGTTATTTTGACGGCCCCGGGTGTTTGGCGAAGCCGCTGTCATGGGCTTCGCGGTTTTCCCGGCTTTGTTTCGGGGATTTGCGCACCATGACATAGGTGGAACCCGCGCCACCGTGATGGGGCTGGGCACTGTGCCAGGCCAGTACCAGCTCCGATTCGGCCATCCAGTGGAACACATAACTTTTCAGCCGTGCGGGTGTGGGGCTGTGTACGCCCTTGCCGTGCGTGATCAGCACGGTGCGATGCCCGCGCTCATGCGCCTGGAGCAGAAACGCCTGTACCCGGTCCCGGGCTTCGGCCAGGGTTATCCGGTGCAGGTCCAGTTTGGCGTCGATTCGGTATTTACCCAAGCGCATCTTGCGAAAGACGCCTTCCTGAACCCCGCTTTTCTTTTCGCCGGTGATATCGTGCGGGTCCAGTTGCGGCACCTGTTCCGGCAGCGTCAGGGGGTTCGGATCCCGGTACTCGCCGGCGGCCGCTTCCCGCCGGCTCTGTTGCGCCAGACGCGCGCGCACGGGGCCGGGCCGCACTCGGTCATCGTCTTCGAGGCGGCGTACATCGTCCATTTGCTCCCGGAAAAGCCGGGTCTCGTCGTCCGCCATGACCCGCTCCGACATTCGCCTGATTGCATGATACACAATGCGCGAGGATGCTGGGAATCGGGAGGTGGCCGGTTATGCAACAGCTGCGTTCGCACCGGGATCATCTGCGCGCCCATGTGGGGGTGACGGATACAGCCACGGGGGCGCGTCTGGGCCATTTGCTGGATCTCACGCCCGAGGGGCTGGGGGTTTCCGGCCGATACCCGGAACCCGAAGCCTGGATTCGGCGGTTGCGCCTGGACTTGCCGGTTCGCATCCGGCAGCACCGTGCCCTCGAGCTGGGAGTGGACTTCCGATGGCTTGGCCATGTCCCGGGTGGTCGCTGGCACGCCGGGTTCCGCATTACCTCGGTCGCCGACGAGGACCTGGAGATCCTGGAACAGCTGATGACCTGGTATGCCGAACCCTGAATTGCCGTGATCCCGTATTATCCGTCCGTTGAATCCTCGCCTTTTGCCTGATCCTCGTCCGGTGGCAGGAAATACTGGTCCATCAGTTGTTTCATGGGTGGGCCGTGATTGCGGCTGGATTCCATGACCCGCATCCAGTCCAGGTGCTGTTCCCAGACTTCGTTGTTGACGTCAACGGGCTTGTTTTCATCGGAAGACGACATGTCTGCTCCCGTGCCTGGTTGGGATACAGCAGGATAGGCGATTGTGCGCTCGAAGCAAATGCTGCGCTCTGGGCGTACCCGGTGTTGTGATAGGGTTGCGTCATGGACATCGATTCCGGGTGGCGTGCGCTCTGGGCGGTCGCCGTCGACAATCGCACCGAAGTGCTGGCCCTGGTGGGTCTGGCCATTGCCCTGGGCACTACAGCCCATATTGTGCTCAACAAACGTGATGCCCGTTCGGCGGGTGCATGGACCGGGTTGGTCTGGCTGGTGCCTTTTGTCGGGGCCTTGCTCTATCTGGTGCTGGGCATCAACCGCATCCATCGCCGGGCCCGGCAGCTGACCCAGGGCGGGCTTGCGGCGCCGGCGGCGCTGCCCGTAGCACCCGAAGCGTCCCCGACGGGCGTTCAACCGCACACCCTGGCCGAGCTGGTGGGCCGGGTTACCGGACTGCCTCTGGTTCAGGGCAATGCCGTACAGGTGTTGGAAGCTCCAGACGCGTTCGAAGCCATGATCAACGCGGTTGAACGGGCTCGTTCCTCGGTCTTTCTGGCGACCTATATCTTCGGCAATGATGCGGCCGGCCACCGGATGGTGGCGGCATTGCGGCGCGCCGTCGAACGGGGTGTCAAGGTGCGCGTGCTCGTGGATGGCATGGGCTCGCTGTATTCGTTCCCGCCGGTGGTGACACGTTTGCGGAGCGCGGGTGTGCCCACCCAGCGCTTTCTGTATTCGTTGCGCCCCTGGCGCATGCCCTATATGAATCTGCGCAATCATCGCAAACTGCTGCTGGTGGACCAGTCCCTGGGGTTTACCGGCGGCATGAACCTGCGTCAGCGGTACCTGGATGACCCACCCGGGATCCGGGATCTGCATGTCCGGGTGGAGGGGCGGGTGGTGGGGCAGTTGCTCTCCGGGTTTGTCATTGACTGGCATTTCAGTTGTGGTGAATCGCTGGAAGATCATTATACGGGTTCGCTGCAACCCGGCCATGTGAATGCGCGGGTGGTAACCACGGGCCCGGACGCGGATCTGGACAAGCGCCGGCTGGCCCTGCTTGCCGCGCTCGGCCGGGCCGAGCACCGGGTGCGCATTATGACCCCTTATTTCGTGCCCGATCTGAACCTGGCTACGGGCTTGCAGCTGGCGGTGTTGCGCGGCATCCGTGTACAGCTGCTGTTGCCGGCCAATAACAACCTGCGCTTTGTGGACTGGGCGAGTCAGCATATTCTGGAATGGCTGGTGCAGGAGGGACTGGAAGTCGCTTTCACGCCCGGTTGTTTCGACCACAGCAAGCTCATGACCGTAGACGGAACCTGGTCCCTGCTGGGCTCGGGCAACTGGGATGCGCGCAGCCTGCGGCTGAATTTCGAACTGGATCTGGAATGCTATGACCCGGTGCTGGCGCATCAACTGGACGATATTTTCGAGCGTCGCTGGGCGCGGGCCGTGGCCTATGACGACGCGGTAAAGCCTGGTCGGTTCCGGCGCCTGCGCAACGCTCTGGCGCATTTGCTGGAGCCCTATCTATGACGCCAGGGAGTTACGCCGACCGTGTTTATCCCGGAGAGGTCGTGCTAGCATCCGGATTTGCCCTTGCAATCTTGCAGGAGAAATGCCTTGTCACGCTGGCTGTTGTGGATCCTGACCCTTGTCGTATTGACACCGGTTGTTCCGGCACAGCAAGAGCCCGGTAACGGCCCGCCGGAAGACCCGGCCCGCGGCAGTGAAGCGGATTGGGAAGCCGAAGACTGGGATCTGGTCACCGACCGGGACGACATCAAGGTCTACATGGCGCATGACAATGACGCGCGGATCAAGACCTTTCGCGGGGTGACCACACTGCCCATGGAGGATTACACCAGCATCGGAGCCGCCTTCGATGACTATGAGTTCGTCGCCTCCTGGCTGCACATGGTTTCCGAGATCGAGGCGCTGGATCGCAAATCCCCTTTTGACCGCGAAGTCTATGTCACCACGCGTCTGCCCTGGCCGGTCAGTGACCGGGATACACCGCTCTGGGTGGGACTGGAGCAGCGTGACAATTACGCCGTTTACATCCCCTTCCACCATATGCCGGATCGCATGCCCGAAAAAGACGGCTTTGTTCGCATTCCCCAGATGCAGGGTTTTTTCCTGTTCAAGCCGGTTGAACCGGGGCGGGTCAAGATGACCTTTCAGGTGGTGCTGGATCCGGGCGGTTATGTGCCGACCTGGCTGGCCAACATGATCCTGCGTGATATTCCCTATTTCTCCATGAAGCGGCTGCGGCGGGTGGTCAATCTGGACCAATACCAGAATACCGATCATGGGTATTATGAAATCCCGCCGGCCTGGCGCGATGACAGCGAGAATGCGCAGGGAGCACCGGAAAGCCCGGAAACGGAATCTTCCGCGCAGTAGGAGGTGGTACCCCTGGCAGGACTCGAACCTGCTACCTACGGCTTAGGAGGCCGTCGCTCTGTCCTGATGAGCTACAGGGGCACAGTCCGGCGTAATTGTACAGATCTGCCTGCCGTGATTCACGAAGCCCGGATTTCGCGCTTGTAACGCGGGTGGCCTCGGTGCATCTAGCACGCAAAGGGTTTTTCAACAGCCTGCTACGCACCCAGACGCACGGGCAAGTCATAAAGCATTCAGTCACGGGCCATGAAATGGACTCTGCCGGTATGGAAATGACGTACTCGAGTCCGCCCTGGTTGTCGGTCATTGTGCCGGCACGCAATGAAGCATCCGGCATTGCGCAGACGCTGGCGCCGCTGGCGTCCTGGCGCAACCGGGGCGTGGAGGTAATCCTGGTGGATGGCGGCAGCACCGACGCCACGCGCGCGCGGGCCGGAGTCGGGGTGGATCAGCTGCTGGAGTCGGCTCCGGGCCGCGCGCATCAGATGAACCGGGGCGCGGCGCAGGCGCGCGCGCCCTTGTTGTGGTTTCTACACGCCGATACCCGCGTCGACGGGCGCCATCTCCAGGTGCTCAAAGAGGAAAACCGACCCTGGGGGCATTTTCGTGTGCGCCTGTCGGGCCGGCATCCGCTGTTTCGTGTCATTGCCGCCCTGATGAACCTTCGCTCTCGTGTTACCGGTGTTTCCACCGGAGATCAGAGCCTGTTTGTACGCACAGACCTGTTTCGCGTGGCGGGCGGTTTTCCGGAGCAACCCTTGATGGAGGATGTGGCTTTCACGGCACGGTTGCGTCGACAGGCGGGGCGTCCGGCGCAAAGGGGACCGGCGCTTACCACGGACAGCCGCCGCTGGGAAAACCGGGGGGCCTGGCGCACCATAAGGGAGATGTGGTGGCTGCGCTGGCGGTACTGGCGCGGCGAGGACCCGGCTGTCTTGCGCCAGCGCTACGAGCGCGACACGCCATGAGCCGAAACGCGATCATTGTGCTGGCGCGCGCGCCCGAGCCCGGCCGGGTCAAAACCCGGCTCATGCCCGCTCTCGGCGCCGAGGGGGCTTGCCGGGTCCATGAGCAGCTGCTGGAGCATACCCTGGCGACGGTGGCGGGGACACCGCATACGGTATGGCTCTATGTGGCCGGGGATGAATCACGCCTGCATGCGCGTGCCGGGGAGCTCGGTTTGCGGCTGCGGCCCCAGCATGAAGGGGGTTTGGGTGAACGCATGGCGGCTGCCCTGACCGAGGTGCATGAACAGGCGTTTGACCGTGTGGTGCTGGTGGGTAGTGATTGCCCGGTACTGGACATACCCTATCTGGAACGGGCTCTGGACGCGCTGGGGCACGCGGATTTTGTCCTCGGTCCGGCCGAGGACGGCGGTTATGTGTTGCTGGGTAGCGCTTTGTCCTCGGCATGGAGCAGGGGCCTTCTGGACGGTGTGCGTTTCGGTGGCCCGCACGCGGAAGCGGATACGCGGGGCCGGTTGGGTACACTTGGCCGAGTGGCCCGTCTGGGGCAGCTCTGGGACGTGGACGAACCCCAAGACTGGGCACGTGCCCGCGCGCTGCCGTTTCCGCCGGCGGGCGGGGTTTGGTAGATTCTCACCAGGGATTGTCGAATCCCGTCCAATCTCCGGGGGGAGCATATGACGGCACCTACACTGGATCACGACGCGGTGGACGAACTGCAGTCCGTCATGGGCGCGGACTTTGAGACCCTGGTCGAATCCTTCTTCCGCGACAGTGAGCAACGCATCACCCGGCTCCGGGAGGCGATCGACCAGGGGGAGGCGGACGAGCTCCGGCAGACCGCGCACAGTTTCAAGGGCAGCAGCGGCAATCTGGGCGCTTTGGCCCTGTCCGGACTTTGTCTGGAACTGGAACAGGTGGGACGGTCCGGGCAGCTGGATCCGGCCTCCGACCTTCTGGAGCGGATACGCCAGGCCTATGCCGACGCACGCCGCGAACTGGAACGCTATATCGAGACCGGGTCATGAGCATTCTCACACGGGGCTATCATCATACCGCTTTCGCTACACGCGATGCGCACGCCACCTATGCCTTTTATCACGAAAAACTGGGCTTGCCGCTGGTGCACACCGAACAGCATCGCAACGGCGAGGGCTGGTTCCGGCATTTCTTTTTCGATCTGGGCGAGGACCAGCTTCTGGGCTTCTTCGAGTTCGAGCATGTGGGCGAAAAGCCGGAGTACCGCACCGATGTCTCCGGTGGACTGGGTACGCCCGCGTGGGTCAATCATCTGGCTTTTGATGTGGGCGACGAGGAGCGGTATCAGGCGTTGCGGACACGGGTGCTGGACGCCGGCCTGAAGATTGCCGGCGAGACGGACCATGATTGGTGCAAATCCATCTATCTGATGGACCCCAACGGCATTCTCGTGGAATTCAGCTACACCCATCGGCCCGAGCGCTTTGACCAGAGTCCGGACGAAGCTTATCGACGGCTATTCGAAACCCGGCCGGAGGATATTCCGGAAACCGCCCGCAAGGAGGCCTGAGTCTTGTAAGCGATTTCCTACAAGGCTGTAAGTGATTTCAGTGCTGTAATGCGATTTTGCCGCCGTTTGGTGGCGGCCCGGTTTTTCAAGATCCTGATTTTGAACGGAATCTGGCGCAAAAGACCGATTGCGCCCAAGCGGCCCCGGCCTGGCGGGGCGTCCCCTTCTGCTGATGCTCTTGCTATAGTTTCACTGGTGTTGCCGGAAGCGACACAGGGACGGCAGGGATCGCCGACAAGGAGGTCAGGTGAGCGCCATCGCGTCAGGATGAGGCGATGTCAAAAGGGCGGCTGGAAGCCGCCCTTTCTTTTCCAGAGTCGAAGACTGATCAGGCGGGCCACTCGCGGACGAGATGTTCGCGCTTGTTGGGTACATCCTCCCACTGCTTGGCGTTTTCCGGACTTGCCTTCATTTCCGTGATATTGGGCCATTCCTCGGCCAGGTCCGCGTTGATCTTGAGGAACTCTTCCTGATCGTCCGGCAGTTCGTCCTCGGAAAAGATCGCGTCCACGGGACATTCCGGCTCGCAGAGCGCGCAGTCAATGCATTCATCCGGGTGGATCACCAGGAAATTGGGGCCCTCATAAAAGCAATCGACCGGGCACACCTCGACACAGTCGGTGTACTTGCAGTTGATGCAGCTCTCGCCTACCACGAACGTCATAGCCTGTCCTCAAGCCGGTGTTTTAGTCCGCGCAAAGTTTACTGTGAAGGGAAAGGCCAGGCAAATAACCTACAGGCGTGGATATAGGTCTGCCGGTTTTGTTTACGACTCCAGCGCGCGCAGCTCATAGAGTGTGTCCAGCGCCTGCTTTGGAGTCATCTCGTCCGGGTCGAGCTTGCGGAGACGTTCCAGCGCCGGGGAAACGTCCGCGAAGAGTTCGCTTTGCCTCGGCGCGTCGTCGTTGGACCGGGTTAACGGCAGAGCCTCGCCTTCCAGTTGTTGCAATTGCTCGCGTGCCTGACGAATTACGGGTGCAGGCACTCCGGCGAGCTGAGCGACCTGCAGGCCATAGCTGCGACTCGCGGGCCCTTCCTGGACCCGGTGCAGGAAGACAATCTCGTCACCGTGCTCGCTGGCCGCCAGATGGGCATTATGAACGCCGGGTTGCTGTTCGCCCAATTGGGTCAGTTCGAAATAGTGCGTGGCAAAAAGCGTAAAGGCCCGAATGGTTTCGGCGAGCTGTTCGGCCGTCGCCCAGGCCAGGGCCAGCCCGTCAAAGGTGCTGGTGCCCCGGCCGATCTCGTCCATCAGCACCAGGCTGTGGTCCGTGGCGTTGTGCAGGATATTGGCTGTTTCGGTCATTTCCACCATGAAGGTGGAACGTCCGCCGGCGAGATCATCCGAGGAGCCGATGCGCGTAAAAATCCGGTCCAGAGGGCCGATGCGCGCACTGGCCGCGGGTACGGCGGAGCCCACCAGCGCCATCAGGGCAATCAGCGCCGTCTGGCGCATATAGGTGGACTTGCCGCCCATGTTGGGGCCGGTGATCACCAGCATGCGCCGTTCCGGGTTCAGCTCCACGCTGTTGGGCACGAAGGCGTCGTCCAGCACCCGCTCGACCACGGGGTGACGGCCGTCGATGATATCCACGCGCGGGTTGTCCACCAGTTCGGGCAGCACATAGCCCAGCGCTTCGGCGCGTTCGGCAAAGGCGGCGAGCACATCCAGCTGCGCCAGAATCCGTGCCGAGTCCTGGAGCTCACTCAGGTGTTCGGCCACCTGTTCCAGCAGTTGCTCATAGAGGGATTTTTCCAGGGTCAGGGCGCGACTGTTGGCGGACAGGGCCTTGTCCTCGAATTCCTTGAGCTCGGGCGTGAGAAAGCGTTCCGTGTTCTTCAGCGTCTGTCGGCGGATGTAATCCGCCGGTGCCTGTTCGGACTCCTTGCGCGAGAGCTCGATGAAATAGCCGTGTACCTTGTTGTACTTGACGCGCAGGGTGGCCAGACCGGTGCGCTCGCGTTCGCGCTCTTCAATGTCCACAAGTACATCACCGGCATTGCCGCCGATGGCGCGCAATTCGTCCAGTTCGGCGCTGTAGCCCGGCGCGATGACGCCGCCGTCGCGCAGCACCATGGGCGGGTTGTCCACCAGGGCGGCGTCCAGCAGCTGGACCAGTTCGGGGAAACGGCCCAGACCGGACCCCATTTGCTGCAGCACTTCGTGACCGTCCAGCAGCCCGTGCAGTTCAGGCAGCGCCGCCAGGGATCCCGCCAGGCGGGTGAGATCCCGGGGCCGGGCCGAGCGCAGGGCCACACGTCCGAGAATGCGTTCCATGTCGCCGACTTCCCGCAACTGAGCACGGACCGGGTCGTACAGCGCCGCTGAGCGCAAGGCGGTGAGCCGGCCCTGACGCTGTTGCAGTTCATCGCGCCGGCGCAGGGGCTCGTTGAGCCAGCGCCGCAACAGGCGCGCGCCCATGGCGGTGACCGTGGAATCAAGGACCCAGGCGAGTGTATGGGTGTCGCGCCCGTCCAGGGTCTGGACGAGTTCCAGGTTGCGTCGGGTGGCCGCGTCCATCTGGACGGTTTCGTCCGGATGCTCGACGCGCAGGCCCTGGAGATGCGGCAGGGCGCTGCGCTGGGTTTCGCGGGCGTAGTGCAGCAGACAGCCGGCGGCGGCGATCTGCAGCGCATCCGGGTCCCCGAAGCCGCTCAGATCCCGGGTGCCGAACTGCTCGCACAGCAGGCGCTCGCCTGCCGTGCTGTCGAATTCCCAGATGGGCCGGGTCCGCGCGCCCGGGCGCTGACGTACCGGTTCGGGCAGCAGGGCATCCTCGCCGTAGAGCAACTCCGCCGGCTGCCAGCGCTCGAGCAGGGCCGTGAGCGCCTCTTCGCCTTCCACCGTGGTCACGCTCAGGCGACCCGCGCTCACATCCAGACTGGCGGCGCCGATACGCTCGCCCTGCACGGCCAGCGCGCACAGCAGATTGTCGCGGTGCGCTTCCAGCAGCGCCTCGTCGCTGACCGTGCCCGGCGTGACAATGCGCACCACCTTGCGCTCCACCGGACCCTTGGCCAGCGCCGGATCCCCCACCTGCTCGCAGATCACCACGGATTCGCCCTGTTTGACCAGCCGGGCCAGATAGGATTCGGCGGAATGATAGGGAATGCCCGCCATGGGAATGGGCTGGCCCGCGGATTCGCCGCGCTGGGTGAGGGTGATGTCGAGCAGGCGGGCGGCCTTTTCCGCGTCGGAGAAGAACAGCTCGTAGAAATCGCCCATGCGGTAGAAGACCAGCACATCCGGATGCTCGGCCTTGATGCGCAAATACTGCTGCATCATAGGTGTATGGTTCGATAGCGAATCGTCCGTCATTTCAGGGCTCCGGACGCATTTTTTTCAAATAAGTTGAATATAATCAGCATCTTAATGACTTTGTCTTCTCCGCCGGTTTCCGCCACGGTTCGCCATGATTCGCCGCAATCCGCGAATCTGGTATAGGTTCCGGTATAGGTTTTTGGATTTTCCGGCGGCAGACTGCTAGACTTCCCGAAAAACCTATACCGGATCGGCTGTAGGCCGCGCCAAATCTGACTCTCCGCGTTCTGCTTGACCCAAGAGGCCGCGGTAATCAGCTGTGAGTGTGTGTTGATCAAAGCGCAGGAGCATAACAAACCCATGGGCACCCCTCTATCTGTCAAAGCCATTGAGTCCATGCGCCCTGGAGACAAGCCGAAAACCGATGTCGGCGAGGCCCAGGGCTTGAGGGTGACCTGCGCCGCCTCCGGCGCGAAAACCTTCATTTATCGCTACAGGAGTCCGGAGACAGGCAAGCTGGTTCAGATGAAGCTGGGGCGCTTCCCCGAGCTCAAGCTCGCAGAAGCCCGGTTGAAGGTAGTCCAGCTCAAGG
>CAJXLA010000094.1 GCA_913055795.1 uncultured Alcanivorax sp.
GTCCGTCGCAACCAAGCACACCAGCTGCACGCTTCAGGCCACGCTGAGCACGCAAAGGGTTTTTCAACAGCCTGCTAACCCACTGAGCGGACATCACCGAGCAACCCGAAAGCCACCCGCTCAATCCGGGCCTCGATAATCGCCCGGGCCTTCTTGTTCCTGAGTTGCCGCTCCCACTTGGCGAAGTCGGCGGTCTTCCTGATGAGCGCCATGATTCAATCGTCCGGTATGTCGGACACAATTTCAAGCCTCGAGTTCCTGCCCTGAGCCCCCGGTCAGGACTTGATATCCTCGATCCGCCACGCCTGCGCAAACTGCTGCTGGATGTCGGTGAGCTCGTCAAAGCCGATGCCCAGGGTCTCGAGCTTGATTTCGGCCACTTCGCGGTCCACGGCGTCCGGGACGGCGTGGACGCCGGCGCTCAGATCCTGCCGCCGGCTCATCAGATCCACGGCGGCCATCAACTGAGTGCCGAAGGTCTGATCCATGACCTCCGCCGGGTGGCCCATGGCGGTGGGGGCGGCCAGGTTGGCGAGGCGACCTTCGCACAGGAGGTTGATGCGGCGGCCGTCTTCCAGGGTGAACTCCTCGATGCCGGCGCGTACCTCGCGGCGACTCTTGGCCAGTGCCCCGAGGTCCTCGGCGTTGATTTCCACGTTGAAGTGGCCGGCATTCGAAAGGACGGCGCCGTCGCGCATGTTGCGGAAGTGGACGTCGCGCAGCACATCCCGGTTGCCGGTGGCGGTGATGAAGAAATCGCCCTGGGCGGCGGCCTCTTCCATGGGCATGACGTCGAAGCCGGCCATGTGCGCTTCCAGCGCCCGGCGGGGGTCGATCTCGGTGACGATCACGCGGGCGTTCCAGCCCCGGGCCTTTTCGGCCAGGCCGCGACCGCAGTAGCCGAAGCCGGCGATCACCACGCGCTGGCCGGCGAGCAGCAGGTTGGTGGCCTGGCAAAGGTTGGTGAGCGTGGACTCCCCGGTGCCGTGGACATTGTCGAAGTAGTGCTTCATGGGGGTGTCGTTCACCGCATAGGACGGGAAATGCAGCACGCCCTGCCCGGCCATGGCCTGCAGGCGCTGCACGCCTGTGGTGGTCTGCTCGCAGGTGCCCAGCAGGCCGGCGGCGGCGTCCGGGTGCCGGGCAACCCAGCGGGCGGTGAGCTCGGCGGCGTCGTCCAGGATGAAGTTCGGGTTTTGATCCAGCACGGTCTCGTGCAGCCGGGCCAGTTCGTCGTCGGTCACGCCATGGCGCATGTGGCCAGTGATGCCGTCCTGTTCGTTGAGCGCGGCCATGACGTCGTCCTGGCTGGACATGGGCTCGCTGCCTGTGAACACCACCTCGGCGCCGGCGGCGGCCAGGGTCTCGATGAACACGCCGGTCTTGGCCTCCACGTGCGAGCACACGGCCACCACGGTGTTGGCGAAGGGCCGGCTCGCGCCGAAGCGCTCGCGCAGGCGCGCATGAATGGGCATGTGCGCGCGTGCCCAGTCGAGTTTCCTGCGGCCCGAATCCACGTCCACGGCTGCCATGTGCTCCTCCCGGCCGGTTGGCGGTTCAAGAAAGGCGGAATTCTAGCGTTCTGGTGGGGCGGACGCGAATCCCGGCCCCGGCCCACCCCCTGTGATCTCCCCCTTGCGAGAGGGTGTCGCTAAAGCCTCTGGATTTTGTACCTCGTCTCTCGAACAAGCTGTAGGGTGCACCCATAGGGCATAAACGCCGTGCGCACCTTCAAGGCCCGATGGTGCGCACGGCGTTTATGCCCTATGGGTGCACCCTACGCTTTGCCTTTTACGACACCCTCTCTCTCAAGGGGAAGACCGAGGAGCGGTTTTTCGAGAACGCAGGGGTCGGAGGACAGCCCTGCCCCCGGGAATCAGGCCCCTCACAGGAGCGCTACAGTCCTGTAAACTCGGTGACAGCGAGGAGGTCTCACCGATGAACCGTACGGAAACACTGCGACAATTGCGGGAACACCTGCCAACCCTGACTGCCGAGTACGATGTCCGCTTTCTCGCCCTCTTTGGCTCCATGTCACGCGATAAAGCCGGGGAGGACAGCGATATCGACATCCTGGTGAGCTTCGATGGCCCGGCTACTTCTGCCCGCTATTTCGGGGTGCAGTTTTATCTTGAAGACCTCTTGGGCCACCCCGTTGATCTGGTGACGGACAAGGCGCTTCGACCCGAGCTCAAGCCCCATGTAGAACAAGAGGCGCTGCGTGTCTGAACCACGCACCACGGGACTCCCTAAAGCCACGAATTTCCCTGCCTCTGTGCTCTCTGTGTGCTCTGTGGTTTAGCGGAAATCCGGGAGCTTGAATGAGCCGGCTAATCTGACAGGGGTCGCACTTCACCCTGCTCGCGCAGTCGGGCCAGGGTCCGGTTGAAGTCGGCGAGTAGTCGGCGGGCGCCGTCGCGTTGCTTTGGCACGATCAGGTGCAAATCGGCGGAGACATCCACGTCTTCCAGCATGCGCAGGCGTTCGCGTTCCAGCGGAAGCTCGGCGAGCAGCGAATCGGCATGGCGGCGGGTGATGGCGACAAAGTCCACCCGGTCGCGTCCGAGCATGCGCAGGCACTGGTTCATAGTGCGCGGCTCGCCCTCTTCGTAGTCCAGATCAGCGAGCATCTGCCGGATATCCCGCGTGATGGCGTAGCCCAGCGGTACACAGAGGGTCTTGCCGGTCAGATCCGCCAGTTTGTCCGCGGGCGCGTCCGCCGGTACGAAAACCCGCAGGTGCACGGTGAACAGCGGGTCGGAATAATGGAAGTCCGCGGCGCGTTCCGGTGTGTAGAGATAGGGGAAGGTGGCCTCGAAGTCGCCGTTCAGGGTGGCGCGGTACCCGCGTGGCCAGGGTTTGAAGGCTATATCCACGGGCCGGTCCAGCTCACGAAAGACACGACGCACGAGCGCCGTGGTCAGGCCACCCCCGGGCAGGCCGCTGTCGGCGAAAGGCGGGTAGCCGTTGCCGGTCACCAGCGGCAGGGGGTCGCGGGCCGATGCGGTGGCCGCGGCAAAGGCGAGCACGAGCCCGGCGAGCAGGATCAACCACGCCCCCAACGCGGCGTTTTGATACGGCTTGCACGGGCTTCGCATGGGTCCCTCCGGCACGCGGCGGACGGATAAACCATCCGGCTCCAGCTTGCCACGAGCAACCCCAGAAGGCGAGTGTCGATGCCCGGCGCCAGCCCCGAATGCCCCCTATCAGCGCGGCTCCAGCCTCATCCTGACGCGCTGTTTCGGCGCCAGGGTAATGGCGGGCCGGGGCTCGACCGGGTCGTCGGAAACCAGGCGCGGCCGGAAGGACTGTGCCAGGGTGGCCAGAATCAGCCGGGCCTCTGTCATGGCGAATTCCTGACCGATACAGGCGCGCGGGCCGCCGCCGAAAGGGAGCCAGGCCAGCTTGGGCCGCTGTTCCCGGGCCTCGTCCTGGAAGCGTTCGGGTTGGAAAGCTTCGGGTTCGGGAAACCAGCGCGCGTCGTGATGGCTCATGTACAACCAGAGCACCACTTCGCTGCCCGCGGGCACACTGTAGCCGCCGATTTCCGTGTCCCGGTCCGCGCGGCGGGCGAGCACATAGGCCGGCGGATAAAGACGCATGGCTTCCTGGAGGATCTGTTCGGTATAAGGCAATGACGGCAGATCCTCGTAGCCGGGCCTCCGGCCCGCCAGCACCTGGTCCAGTTCTTCGTGCAGCTTTTCCTCGACGTCGGGATTGCGGGCCAGCAGGTACCAGGTCCAGGTGAGCGCGTGGGAGGTGGTCTCGTGGCCGGCGAGGAAGAGGGTCATGAGCTGGTCGCGGATTTCGCGGTCGCTGAGCCGGCTGTCCCGGTCCTCGGAGTCCACGGCATCCACCAGGCGCTGCAACAGATCATGAGGCTGGGCCGTGGTGTCAGTCGCGTTTCGGCGCTGTTCGATGATGTCGTAGATAATGCTGTCGAGCAGCTGGATGGCACGGTTGGCACGGATGCGTCCGGGCGTGGGCAACCACTCCGGTGTCAGGTTCAGCGTCGCCTGGGCGCCGTTCAAGGTGCGCATCGCCCGGGCCACCTGATCGGTCTTGTGATCGATGCGGTAGGAAAACAGGGTGCGGCAGACGATGCGCAGGGTGAGATCCACCATTTCCCGGCCCATGTCCACTTCGCCGCCCGGGTGCCATTCATCGGCAACCGCCCGGGTCTCGTCGACCATCATGGCCGCATAGCCGCTCATCCGCTTGCGGGTAAAGGCGGGCTGGACCATGCGGCGCTGACGTTTCCAGTTTTCGCCGTCACTGGTGAGCAGTCCGTCGCCGAGGACCTGGGTGAGTGATTCCAGGGCCGTGTGCTTCTTGCTGAAATCATCGGCCCGGGTCATGAGCACTTCGCGGAAATGATCCGGATGGCGCAGCGCATACAGGGCCCCGTCCGGATTCTCGGCGCGATAGAGATCGCCGTATTCGTCGAAGCGCTGGCGAATAAAGGCGAAGGGGCCGCGAATAAAATGCAGGTAATAGCGCAGGGCCGGCACGAGGCCCTTCTTGCGAGGCGGCGGGCCCGGCGGCACGGCTTGGGATGCAGGCCATTCAGCTTCGGTCATAGCAAACTCGATTCAATAGCATTCAGGGTTCGGCGTTCCCGTTTTCCACCAGCATCCCCCGCAACGCCAGGGTGAGGGTGCGGCGGAACTGGTGTTCAAAGTCCGGCTGGAAGGGGGCGAACTCGGGCCGGGCCATGACTTTGCGCACGGTCTCCGAGGGGTGGCTCAGCGGCCACAGGCCCGCGATCAGGGCAATGGCCGGGTTGGCGAAATCCTGCCACTGGTTCATGGCGATGGACGGCAGGGCCTGGTGCAGCGCTTCCATCATGCGCGTGGCCAGGGTCAGGCTTTCCTGCTTGAACGCCAGCACCACGTCCTCGGAAAGATTCTGCTCCAGCACCGACGATAGCGCGCTTACCAGCCGGCACAGCCGCGGGTGATCCAGGGTAGCCCGGGTAAGCGCGGTCGCCACCGCCTCCGGGTCATCGCTGCCCGCCAGCGATGCCAGAGCAGCCTCCACCTCGGTCAGCCATTGTTGCCAATCCCGCTCGAGAATCTTCAGAAAGATCGCCTCGCGGCTTTCGAAGTAGCGGTAGACGGCGGATTTGGCCAGCCCGGCCTGGCGGGCTATGGCGTTCAGGCTGATGCGATCCAGCTCCCCCTGGTCCAGCAGCGTGGCCGCAGCGGCCACGATCTCCTCCTGACGCTGGGCGATTTCGTCCGGGCGCCGGGCCCGGGTGAAGCATTCACGGCGCTGGGCCAAAACCTGACTCCCGCTACATTAACCAACTGATTCGTGGGCGATTTTCCGGACTTTCCGCCCGTTGGCCGCCAGTCTAGCGAAAAAAATCCGTTCTGAATATTGACTAGCGACCAGCGGTCTCTTAATTTGCTGACCAGCAGTCACTTATTTTTTCCTGAACAGGAGCCGACGCCATGGCCCGAGTTACCTGGACTCCCGAACAAATCCCCTCGCAGGCGGGCAAGACGGTACTGATCACCGGCGCCAACAGCGGCCTGGGCCTGGAATCCGCCAGACGGCTGGCGGGGCATGGCGCGGACGTGATCATGGCCTGCCGTAACGAAACCAAGGGCCGGCAGGCCCTGGACAGCATCCGGGCGGACTATCCCGAGGCACGGCTCACCCTGATGCAGCTGGATCTGTCGGATCTGCAGTCGGTGAAGGATTTCGCGGAGAAAGTTCACAGCCGCTATGACAAGCTGGATGTGCTCATGAACAACGCCGGCATCATGGCCCCGCCCTTCCAGCGGACCCGGGACGGCTTCGAGATGCAGATGGGCACCAACCATCTGGGCCATTTCGCGTTGACCGGTCTGTTGCTGGATCTACTGGAAAAAGCCGAAGCGCCGCGCATTGTCACCATATCCAGCCTGGCCCAATACATGGGCCGGATGAATTTCGACAATCTCAACGCGGAGAAGAGCTACAAGCGCTGGACCTTTTACGGCCACAGCAAGCTGGCCAACCTGATGTTCGCCCGCGAGCTGGACCGCCGGCTGCGCGAACGCGGCTCCCGGGTTCAGTCTCTCGCCGCGCATCCCGGTTACGCCAGCACCAACCTGCAGGCCGGCACCCTTTTTACGCGGACCAACAGCTTTCTGGCCCAGCCGCAGCACATGGGGGCCTACCCGGGTCTCTATGCCGCCACCTCGGACGAAGCCCAACGGGGCGGCTTCTACGGACCCAATGGCCTTTTCGGCGCCGCCGGTTATCCGGCTGCGGCCCATGTCCGCAGGATCGCGGACGACCGGAAGGTGGCGGATAAACTCTGGAAGCAATCGGAGGAGCTGACGGGCATCACCTATCTGGATGCGGCCTGAGCGGTGCTGAGGTTCCAGGTCGACATGACACCTCTGGCTCGCCCTTGCCAGGGGGAGAAAGGAATTTTCTTGCCCCTTGCTCCTTGCCTCTTGCGCCTTACGGTTTCCCCTGCCCCATGAAATGCATGCGGCGCTCGGGCACGACCGCCCGGCCGTCGCGATTTTTGATCCGAAAGGGTACGGATTCCGGGCGCAACCCCGTGTTGCGGCGGATGACGAAATGCAGATGCGGGCCGATGGAAAAGCCCGACGAGCCGGAGCGCGCCAGCCGGTCACCGCGCTCGACGCGTTCGCCCGGCTCCACCACGGCGGTGTCGGGCAGAATATGAGCGTAGAGGGCATAGGTTCCGTCCTGATGCAGCACGGCCACAAAATTGGCCTTGTCGGCAAAGAACCGGGACGTGCCACTGAGATGATAATCCTCCTTGATCCGTGCCACCACGCCACCGCGGGCAGCGGCCAGCCAGGTCCCTACGGGCATGCTGACATCGATGGCATGACGATTGGGTCGCTGTTGATGCGAAAACTCACCGTTAAAGCCCTGACTGATTTTGAAGGACTTGAACGACGACACCGGAAACGCGTAGGTGACGTCGTCGTCATGCTCGGCGGACGGATCCCCCATGACCCAGCCCAGCTCCCGCGAACCGATCCGCGCCGGCCCGCGGTGAATCCCGGTGGTCGTGGCCGCCGGCACCAGCGCTTGCACGGCTTCCCCGGGCAACGCCGGGGCTTTAACCAGCACTTCGATCGGCAGATGCCAGGGATTGGTGGCAGACAGGACATGCTCGCCGCCCTCGCGCCGTTGCGTTAGCCGGGGTTCGCGCTTGCGCGTCTCCTTGCCGCGCCCCCGGACTTCTTCATAGCCGTCGTCGCCCGGCTTTTCATCGGAAAATACCCACTGGCCCTGGTCGTTCTTGTAGCGATAGATTTCCGCACCCACTGGCGCCATCAGCACGAGCAGACAGAAACTGAGCAGCATCCGGGCCATAACGGGTCCTGTATCGGTTTGCGCCAAACGATTCTGGCGTCAAGCATAGCGCTTTTCCGCGCCTGTCGTCTTCGGGGGTGTGCGATACGCCCTGAACGCGCGCAGCAAGAGGATCCAGCGACACTCGCCCGCGCCATGGACTTGCCGAGCACGGGATTGCACCACAGCGTTCACAGCGGGGTACAGCGCCGGGCAGCGGTGTCCGCGTCGTCACTTCCCGTGCCCGCGAGCAAACCCGTTGGCGGTTTTGATCAAGGGGAAGCTACTCATGACTTGTTGCTGTAATCCTTTCCGGCGACACTGACGCCATGAGCATTCTGCAGCTACCCTATTCACGCCCCGCCGCAATTCTCTTCGACTGGCACGCCACCCTGGTGGATACCCACGAGGCCATGTACCACGCGGTGGACGACATGCTGGCGCAACTGGACGAGCTGGGTTTGACGGATCGGCTCATGGATCCGGCGGATTCGAAAACTCAGGAAGACGCCCGGCTGCTGAACTGGGTGCGGGCAAACAAGCAACTCCACCCCAGAGTGGTGGCCGAGAAGAAGGTTTCGCGCACCGATATCTTCGAGTTGCTCTTCGGCCCGGACGAGGACGCCAAGGCCGACGCCCACGAAGCCTATGACGCGGCCTACCGCAATCACATCGAGGATGTCTTTCCCCTGGAGGCGGGCATCCCGGATCAGGTGCAACGCTTGCAGGCGGTGGGACTGCCCGTGGGCGTAATCTCCAACCGCCGCCGGGAGTTCTTCGAACAGGAAATTGCCCTGCTGGAAGATGGCGCCTGGCGGGATCTCTTCGATGTCACTGTCTGCGGCACGGATATCGAACGGCGCAAGCCGGCGCCGGAGGCTCTGTCCAGGGCGCTGGAAGCCTTGCAACTTCCGGCGGACGAGCATGTCTGGTATGTGGGCGACTCCACCACGGATGTCATCGCCGCGCGCCGTGCCGGCATCACGCCCATCTTCTACAACGGTGCCGGCTGGAGCCGGAACTGGATCGACAAGATCTTCCCGGGCTCGCGGCGCTATCCGCATCGCCCGGCGGCGGTGGTGGATACCATTGCCCAGGTCACGGAGCTGGCGCGCTGGATGGTGGCCCGGGATCTGCGCGTGCAGCGGGCCCGGGCCAAGGGACACACAGAGCAGGGGTAGCGCCCGCCCGGCACCGGCCTTGTGTCTGCTACACTCCGGGAGAACCGGCGCGCTCGCCGATCCGTCCACCAACCCGCTTGTGCCATGAGTCAATCCACGCTGGAAACCCTGTCCGATCTCACCGAAACCGCGCATGCCCGGCTTCAGCAGCAGTTTGCGGACATCAATCCCATGGTGAGCCTGCGCAGCGGCATGCGCGAGGTAGGCATTCCGGCGGACATGATCAATGTGGACTGCCTGCAAACGCGCCGGCGCATTCTGCTGATCCTGCACGACGAGTATCCCGACAGCCTGCTTTATCAGTTCACCGATCTGGACCAGGAAGCGGGCAATGATTTCCAGCAGATGGCGTTCAACGAAGTAACTGTGGAGACCCTCTTTGCCTGGATGCGCGATTATTTTGCCCACCCCTGATCGCGCTTGCGGCTCCGTTGACCGGGACGTTCAAAACCGCCAGGTCAGGGCGACATTGCCAAAGGACAGGGAACGATCCCGTATCCGGGTTTGCGCGCTGGACGCACGCAGGGTCAGGGTCACCTGAAAACCGGGCGTGTGCCACCCCACGCCACCGCCGGCATGACCTACCAGAGAGCGCTGATCATAGTTATAGGGCCCGGCCCTCTCCTCCAGGTAGAACCAGGGGATCCATTCCGCCTGGATGCCGGCGAAAAGCGTCCAGCCGCTGCCGGGCACATCCAGGGCGCCGGGCAGGCCCACGGACGAGGAAATGCCGGTGTAATCCGGAACAAAATTGACCGGCAGATGGACGCCGGTGCGCCAGGCAAGTCCAAACCGTAGGTTGCTCATGAAGTTGCCGGCGCGAGCGGAACCGAACCAGCTCAGGTCCTGTTCCCGTTCACCCGAGTCCCCGGCGGCGAAGAACCGGCGTGCATGCACCACTTCCACACCGCCCACGACATCCGTACCCAGCTGATAGGCCCAGCCCCGGGGCTGGGTGCTCCCGGTCATTTCATGGACCAGCTTTTGGGATTCCTGCGCCCGGGACTCCGGGCCCACGATCCCTATCATGAGGCTATAGCCGGTGATGCGGTGCCGGTTCCAGCTCCACAGGCCCGCGCGGGCGTTCAGATAGCCCATGTAGGGCGTGCTGGTGTCGAAATCGGGGCGCTCCGCTTCAATGTTCTCGGGTGTCGTCATCAGCTGCCGCAGGCTGAAGGCGAGCGCGTGCTGACGGTCGCCACCCCCCACCTGCGGCAGAACGGACAAGCGGTCGCGAGCCTTGCGCGCGAGGCAGAAACGGCATTGCTGATGCCGTTCGGCTGAGCGAGTCAGGACGGCAACTTTGAGGCCATTGGTGTAGCCCTGGTCCCGGGCGGCAAACAGATCGTTGTCCCAGGACAGGCTGGCCGTGCCGGCCATGGACGCCGGTGCCTGGAACAATGCGACAAGACCCAGGAGCACAATGCGAACACCCGGTTGCATAAAAGGTTCCTGCTCCTGCGTCGGGCGAGGTGAGTCCTGGGGGACCGATACTTCGTTTCCCCTCCTGTGCCGGGCGCGGGATCCCGGCCTGCGAACAAACACGACAATGGAGGTCAGGGTTCGCAATGCGTGTGCGCATGCTAGCAGGCTGAGAACGGCCAATTGAATTGCCGAATCACGACAATTGAGCCGCAGCCGAGTGCGGCCGCCTCCGTACCTGAACCGGTTCCTCACTTCAGCGACAACCATTCGTCATTCCGATCGAGCCAGGTTTGCCCCCGCCCCTTTCAGGGGGTCGCGTTTGCGGCTACAGTGTACGACTGTACACATATAACAACAGGAGCCCGGGATGAGCCTGCAGGAAACCGAACGAATGCAGCGCGAGGGCTGGCTGGCGAAGCTTTCGGCCCTCACGGACATGTTCGCCTACCCGCTGCGCACGTCCCACTATGTGGAACTGGTGAATCCGCTCTGGACGACACACCGCATGCAGGCGCGGGTGGTGGACGTCTGGGATGAAACCCGGGACGCGCGCACCATTACGCTCAAGCCGGGCGCGAACTGGCGCCGGCACCGCCCGGGCCAGCACATCCGGGTGGGCATTCCGGTGGACGGTCGCCACTACACGCGCACCTATACCATTTCCTCGCCACCGGAGCGTGACGACGGCTGCTTCACCATTACGGTCAAGATGATCGACGGCGGCCGGCTGTCGCACTACATCGTGCGCAATCTCCAGGTGGGCGATCACATCCCCGTGGGCCTGCCCCAGGGGGATTTCTATCTGCCGGACGCCTC
>CAJXLA010000095.1 GCA_913055795.1 uncultured Alcanivorax sp.
AACCAGAAACGGGCTTCGCGGTTCATGTCCATGGCGACCTATGGTGCATATAAAACCCTCGAAAGTCGAAAATTGAAAGGCGCGAGGTGCGAGGTGCGAGGTGCGAGGCGCGAGGTGCGAGGTGCGAGGTGCGAGGAGCGAGGGGCGAGGCGCGAGGTGCGAGGGGCGGATCAGGGCGCGGGAGTATGGGCCCCGGCCGTCTGACCCCCGGGGTTCGGCTTGCCACTGTCGGCGGTCTGTTGTTCGGAGGCCTTATCCTCGGTGCCGTAAACCCAACTTTTGGGCGGATCGAGCTCATCGGGCCGGCCCGGTCCGAACAGATCCAGATACTTATAGTAGTGGTTCTGGTATTGCTCGCGTTCGACCACGGTGCGCAGGTTCTTGAGCGTGTGGAAAGGCATGTCGCGGAGCACGATATTGACCAGCCAGTTGGGAATCCAGCCACCCATATTGAGTCGTACCTGGAAAGTGACTTCCACGATTTCGGGCTTGATCCGTTCCAGCTTGAAAACACCATGCAGTTCCGGGATACGCAAATAGCCGCTGCGTGGTTCGACCCGTTCGGGACGCGCGCGCAACGTGGTGACCACGGCTTCCTCGCCCTTGCGGGTGATCTGCTTCTGGCGGGCATTGACTACGGCTTCCCGGTCCTTGACGGGCCAGGGGAGGTTGATCAGAAAGCGGAAATTGCGATCCAGGGGGCCGTCCCGGCTGATTTCCTCGGCCCCCTGAATCAGATGGAGCCAGTCGGGAAAGGCCGCGGTGTCGTTGTACAGCGCCAGCATGGAATATTCATCGGCGAGCCGCATGCGCATGGTACCGCGGAAGGTTTCCAGCTGCGATTGCTGGTGAAACTGGCGGAAGACGATGATGCCGTCGCGCGCTTCCAGCAGACGCCAGCCGCCGGTCGCCGCCTGAGTGTCGGCCGATACCGTCGAGGCTGCAGTCAGAACTGTAATCAGCAGGTTGGTGGTTGCACGCATATCGCTTCCCTGAGGTTTTTTATCCCGCTTTTTCGGTAACATAACAAACCAGGCCGGCCCCGAAACCCGGGACCGGCGTGACAGCAGTCGCTTTTCGGTTCATTCCAGCTGAAAGCATGACCTCGGCTTTAGAAAGACGAATGAACCAGCGCTCGGCCCTTTGGCACCGTTGGCTGATCAGACCTGGCAAGGGGATAGACTGATTTCATGATGACCACACAGGCTGATCACCGAGCCCTGTGATAGGGTTCACATAAACCGCATTGATTCCGGGGGAGCCTGATTGAATCACCCTGACCACGTCCCGCTTGCTGCGCCCTGGCCCGGCTATCGAAGGCTCTGGGCGGCCCTGCTGGTTCTGGTGGCCGTCTGGGTCACCGCTGAAGCCAGTCGTTTCTTTGCCATCGCCACCACGGATGACGCTTCCGTGATCTGGCCCCCCCTTGGTATCGCCCTGGCCGCGAGCCTGTCCCTGGGACGTGGCATTATCCCCGTCTATGCGTTGCTCATCGGCTTCTGGTTCCGTCAGCGCGGCTATGAACTGGATGTCTGTCTGGTCATGGCGCTGGAGCAGGGGGGTGCGCTGCTGGCCGCTACCGAGGTGTGCCGGCGGCGTGTACCGGAACCGCTGTTGTCCACCCTGGGCGGCAGCCTGCGTTTCTATTTTCAGGTGGTTGTCCTGGCGCTGCTACCCTTTGCGGCTCTCGCGGCCTGGGCCTATTCGCGCATGGGCTTTTTCGCGGAACTGGGCTATATCAATATCTGGATCTTCCATTGGCTCAGCGAGGCCATGGGCGTGGCGTTGTTCGCGCCCCCCGCGCTCTATCTGCTGGACTGGTTGCGCGTGCCCCGGCGTTCCGCGCCCAATCCCGTGGACGGCCTTTTCTGGCTGGTTTTCGCAGCTCTGCTGGCGGCGGTGCTGACCACGGGGTTTCTGGGCCACTTCAATTATGCCCGCGGACTGGCCTATCTCTTTTTCCCGTTGCTGATCGCGGGCGCGCTGGGCGGACGCGTCCTGACCGCCCTGGTGATGCTGCCACTGGCGGTCATCTGCACGGTGCTGAGTGTCTATTTCGGCACCTGGCAGACCAATCAGGCGGCGTGGAATGCCCTGGGTGAGGCCCTGGCGTTTTCCGCGGTGCTGGGTATTATTACGCAGCTCGTGGTGGCGTCCACCGTGGAGCGTACTCGGCTGATCGAATATCTACGCGAGGCGAACCACCGCGATCAGCTCACGGGCGAACGCAATCGACGGGGACTGATCCATTACATCGAGAACAACCCGGATCCGGACAGCGGCTATGTGGCCGCCACCCTCTGCCTGCGCAACTTTGCTCACTCGCGCGAACTATTGCCCGACGTGCTGGTGGATGAATGTGAAAACTGGATCGTGCAGCGCACCCGGAGCCGATTGCGCATCGGGTATCCGGACCTGGAACTGGCGCGCGTCGACAATGGCGTCTATGCACTCGTTATCCCCGCTGGCCATCCCGAGCGGGTACGCGTGGATTTGGCCGACCTGATTAACGACCTCAAGGGCCGGACTTTCGGCGCCGAGCAGGGCCAGTATCAGGTGGAGCCCACCATGGGCGCATTGCCATTCCGCCATGGCGAGAGTGTGGCCGACGTCCTCACAGCGACTTTCCACATGGCGCGTGAAGCCATGAACACACCCGGCCAGCCCCTGCATTTCGGTCGCGATTACCAGGAGTTGCTGGAGTCCAGCCGCGAGGATCTGCGTCAACTCGAGACCTTCAAAAGAGCCCTGAACGAAGATGGCTTTCTTCTGTTTGGTCAGGAAATCCGTCCACTGGACGCCCAGGCGGGACGCAGCAAGATGGAGTTCCTTGTGCGCATGCAGGGGCGCGACGGCGAGGCGATTTCACCCGGTGCTTTCATGCCCGTGGCCAGTCGTTTCGGCTATATGGCGGACATGGATCGCTGGGTGATCCGCAATGCTTTTGCCCGCGTGGCCGAGCGACCCGATTTGCTGGATCACGTTGCGCAGTTCAGCATCAATCTTTCCGGCGCCACCCTCAGTGACCCCCAGGCGCTGGAGCAAATCCGCCTCGCCCGCGAAAGCAGCGGCCTGGCTGCCCGCCATTTCTGCTTCGAGGTAACGGAAACCGAACAGGTGGAAGACTGGGACCGTGCCCTGACCGTCCTTCACGGCATCCAGGAACTGGGTTTTGCCGTGTCCCTGGACGACTTCGGCACGGGACTGGCCAGCTTTGATTACCTCAACCGCTTTGATTTCGACTACGTCAAGATTGACGGCAGCTTCGTGCGCTCCCTGGACACGGACACGCGCAACCGGGAAGTGGTGGAAGCGGTGGTGCTGGTGGCGCGCCGGCGCGGGATTCAGACCATTGCCGAATTCGTGGAAAACGATGCCGTCGTCGCCGAGCTGGATCAGTTGCACGTGGATTATGTGCAGGGATTCGGCATACACCGGCCGCAACCGGTAACGGAAATTTCAGGCCCACCCTGACAATCTGCTAACGAGCATCCACGGACGCCTGATAGCATGACGGCTGAGCAGGCTGTCGGGAGTATGTCATTGGAAAAGACCAGCCGTAATTACCTGGTCGCCGCCATCGCCGTCGTGGCCATTGCCGCCTGGCTCGCCTCGGGCGTGATCATTCGATCCACCGGGGAATCGTCTCCAGCCGGGGGCGGCGATGAGCAGGCCGAGATCTTCACGGTGGCGGTGGAACAGCGCGGCGCCGAGGACATCCAGCGCAACATCATCGTGCAGGGCGAAACGGTTCCGGATCGCTCGGTGCAGGTACGCGCCGAAACCGGCGGGCGCCTGGAAGCGGTGCCGGTCCGGGTGGGTGAGCGCGTGGACGCCGACGCCCTGCTCGCGCGGGTGGCCATGGACGACCGCCAGGCGCGGCTGCGCGAGGCGCGGGCGAATCTGCGCCAGAAACGCGAGGCCTTCGAGGCCCAGCAGCGCTTGCGCGAGCAGGGCCACGAATCCGAACTGAATCTGGAATCGGCCCGGGCGGCGCTGGAATCGGCCAAGGCGGCGCTCGAACGCATGGAAACCGACATCGCGCGTACGCGCATTCGCGCGCCCTTCGCCGGCGTCGTTGATCGGCGCCATGTCGCCGAGGGGGATCTGGTCAGTCCCGGAACCTCCGTCGTGACCCTGGTGGACAATGATCCCCTCAAGGTGGAACTCCATATCAGCGAACAGGACATCGATCGGGTCAGCACCGGTGATTCGGCCCGTGTGAGCCTGCTGGCCTCGGGAAACACCTTTACCGGTACCGTCACCAGTATTGCCCCGCGCGCGGAATCCGGCACCCGCACCCATCGTGCCGAGGTGACCCTGACCGATACGGCACCGGCCGTTTCCGGCGGCAGCGCCACGGTGCGCATTCCCGTGGGCACGGTGCTTGCGCACCGGCTCTCGCCAGCGGTGCTGGCGCTGGACGAGCAGGGCCGGTTGGGCGTGAAAACCGTGACCGACGATCAGCGGGTCGCCTTTCATGCGGTCGAGATCGTGCGCTCGGAGCCGGAAGGAGTCTGGGTTACCGGCCTGCCCAAGCAGGCGCGGCTGATCGTGCGCGGTGGCGGCTTTGTCTCGGCGGGCGAGACAGTGAAGGTGGCCCGGGATGAACAGCCGGATACGGAGGCTTCGCAGTGAGCCTGATCGACGCCGCCTTCTCGCGCAGCCGCACCGTCGCCCTGGTCTTCGTGCTTCTGCTGATTGCCGGTGCGGTGGCCTGGCGGACCATGCCCAAGGAAGCCGCGCCCGATGTGCCCATCCCCTATGCCTTCGTGTCCGTGGTCCACGAGGGCATTGCCCCCGAGGACGCCGAACGGCTGCTGGTGCGCCCGCTGGAGACCGAGCTGCAGGCGCTGGAGGGGCTCCAGGAAATGCGCGCGAGTGCCGGGCAGGGCCGTGCCCTCATTACCCTGGAATTCCGCGCCGGCTATGACACCGACAAGGCGTTGCGCGAGGTGCGCGAGAAGGTGGACAACGCCCGGGCGGAACTGCCGCCCGACACGCGGGAACCGCGCGTAACCGAGATGAATGTCTCGCTGTTTCCCGTGCTCACCGCGGCGTTGTCCGGCGAGTTGCCCGAGCGCACGCTGTTGCGCACGGCGCGGGAGCTGCGCGACCGCATCGAGGCGTTGCCCGGCGTACTCGAAGTGGATCTCGGAGGTGATCGCGAGGAAGTGCTTGATGTCGAGCTCAAGCCTGCCGTGCTCGAGAGCTACAACATTTCCTTTGATGAGGTCATCGGGCAACTTCAGCGCAACAACCGCCTGGTGGCGGCGGGGCGTCTGGATGCCGAACGCGGGCGCTACACCCTGAAGGTACCGGGCGTGCTCGAGGACCGGCGCGATGTGATGACGCTGCCGCTCAAGGTGGAAGACGGGCGCGTGGTCACTTTTGGCGACGTTGCCGATATCCGGCGCACCTTCAAGGAGGCCGACAGCCTGGCCCGGATCAACGGCGAACAGGCAGTAGCGCTGGAGGTAAAGAAGCGCACCGACGCCAACGTCATCGATACCGTGGCCGCGGTGCGTGCCCTGGTGGAAGAAGAACGCCCCGACTGGGGCGACCAGGTCCAGGTGACCTGGCTGCAGGACAATGCCGATTACATCAAACAGATGCTCGGGGATCTGCAGAACAATGTGCTCACCGCCATCGTGCTGGTGATGATCGTGATCGTGGCGGCGCTGGGCCCGCGTCCATCGCTGCTGGTGGGCCTGGCCATTCCCGGTTCCTTTCTTGCGGGTGTGCTGGTAATTGCGTCACTGGGGTATACGCTCAACATTGTGGTGCTGTTCAGTCTGATCCTGGTGGTGGGCATGCTGGTCGACGGCGCCATTGTCACCATCGAACTGGCCGACCGGCGCCTCAAAGCCGGTGTGGTTCCGGCAAGTGCCTATGCCTCGGCGGCGAAACGCATGGCCTGGCCCATTATCGCCTCGACCGCCACCACCCTGGCCGTGTTTGTGCCCATGCTGTTCTGGCCGGGCATGGTGGGTGAATTCATGAAGTTTCTGCCCACGACCGTGATCGCCACGCTGTCCGCCTCGCTGCTCATGGCGCTGATTTTCGTGCCCGTGCTCGGCGGTAGCCTGCTGCGGCGGGGGCAGGGCGGAGCCACGGGGCAGCCGGTGCCCGACGACGTCGACGATCGTGAAACCGTTAACGAACGAGATCCCTATTACCGCCTCCTGAACCGGGTCCTGAATCATCCCGGCAAGTTCATCGCCGGCGTGACCCTGGTGCTGGTGGCCGCCTATGGCGGGTACTGGCTTTATGGGCAGGGAGTGACCTTCTTTCCGCAGGTGGAGCCGGAATACGCCCAGGTTCAGGTGCGCGCGCGCGGTGATCTTTCGCTGAGTGAACGGGACCGCATCGTGCGCTCCGTGGAACAGCGTCTGGCGGATGTGGACGGCGTCAAAAGCATCTACGCGCGGACCCTGGCGGATCAGTATCAGGGCAATCAGCAAATGCCCGCGGATGTGGTGGGCGTGATCCAGCTGGATTTCGCCCACTGGCGCGAACGCCGTCCGGCTCGCGCGATCATCGAGACCATTCGCGCGCGCACCGCGGACATGGCGGGCGTGCTGGTGCAGGTGCGTGAACAGCAACAGGGGCCGTCGCAGGGCAAGCCCATCCAGATCGAGCTGACCGCCGGGCGCTATGAGGCACTGGAGCCGGCGGTGCGCAAGGTGCGCAACACCATGGCGGAACTGGGCGGCTTCGAGGATGAGCAGGACAACCGGCCGCTGCCGGGCGTGGAATGGGCCCTGCGTGTGGATCGCGAACGTGCGGCGCGCTTTGGAGCCGACGTTACCCTGTTGGGCCAGGCGGTGCGCCTGGTGACCAACGGCATTCCCCTGGGCGAATACCGTCCGGACGACGCCGACGAGGAAGTCGATATCCGGATCCGCTATCCCCGGGACGAACGCAATCTGGACCGGCTCAGGGGCCTGCGGGTGCCCACGCGTACGGGGCTGGTGCCGATCCGCAACTTCGTTACCTTCGAGCCGCAGCCGCGCACCGGCACCCTGAACCGGGTCGACGGCCGGCGGGTCATGACCGTCGAGTCGGACGTCACGCCCGACCGGCTGGTCAGTGAACAGGTCAATCGCCTGCGCCGGGCGCTGGCCGACACGAATCCGGGCGAGTCGGTGGAGCTGCGCTTCAAGGGCGAAAGCGAGGATCAACAGGCGGCGGCCGCGTTTCTGTCGCAGGCCTTTATCGCCGCCGTGCTGCTGATGCTGGCGGTGCTGGTAACCCAGTTCAACAACTTCTATCAGGCTTTCATCATCCTCAGCGCCATCGTCTTTGCCAGTGCCGGTGTTCTGCTGGCCCTGTTGGCGACGGGCCGCCCCTTCGGCGTGGTCATGAGCGGGGTGGGGCTGATCGCGCTGGCGGGGATCGTGGTGAACAACAATATCGTGCTGATCGACACCTACAACCGTCACCGCGCCACCGGTACCGATACACGGCAAGCGATTCTCAGAACCGCCATGCAGCGGCGGCGCCCGGTGCTGCTGACCTCGATCACCACCATTCTGGGCCTGTTGCCCATGGTGCTGAAACTCAATGTGGATCTGGTTAACGGCGATATCGCCTATGGCGCGCCCTCGACCCAGTGGTGGACCGAACTGTCCACCAGCATCGCCGGCGGGCTGCTCTTCGCCACCGTGCTCACGCTCTTCCTGACGCCCTGTTTCCTGATGCTGGGCCGCAGGCGTACGAACTCAGCCGGGTAGTTCGCGCTCAATCGCGAAAACGTGTTCGTCATGAACGTTCAGCGCGCGCAGCGCCTGTGCCAGCCGGACCAGATACTCGCGGTTATCGCCACTGGGTCCACGGGCGTGGTGGATATGGCGCGCGATCTCGTGCGGCGGTGCCGGGCCCAGCCAGGCGGCGTTGTCCTCCGTGGCGATATAAACCAGTCCTTCGGCGTGACTGCCGTCATCCAGGGTCATGTCGGTGAAGAAACGCAGATAGCCGTTTTTCTCGCGCACGTCCAGATGATCGAAGACATCGGGCGTGACCCGGTAGGCCAGGCCGGTACAGGGCTCGTCGGGCGCTTCCACCAGAGTGGTGACGCGTCCCGGAGCGTCGGGCGTGCCGCGATGATCGTGCGAGCCCTGCCAGAACCGGCGCTGCCAGCCCCGGATCCGCGCCGGGCGCGTCTCGATGTAGTCAAAGTCCGCCTTGAAGATCAGCGAACCATAGCCGAACAGCCACACCGACTCCCGGCCGGCGAGATCGTGGCGCTTGCGGTTTTCTTCGATGGTGTTGTGCGACATGGCCGCCGGATTGTCGTATCCGTGGCGACCGGCCGCAAGCGCTCCCGCCGGATCATGGTATTCTGCCCGCACTGAATGGGCGTTTCCCGGACCTGACGGTGCGGACGAGAAAGGGGGATCCCATGCGGAAATGCTGGATCGGGCTGCTGGGATTGCTGACGCTGGGCGCGGCCCGGGCGGAAACCGGACCGGATGCCTTTTTCCGGGCCGGCGTGCATGCCACGGGCCAGGCCTTCGATATCACCGGACGCCAGCAGCCGGAGCGGGACGGCGCCAGCCTGTTCGGGCTGCACCTGGGGTATTCTTTCACGCCGCGCTGGGCGTTACGGGGCTGGTATGAAACCGGCGACTACGAGCTCGAACAACAACCCGGCGAGGGGGAGCTGCGCACGGCGCGCCTGTCCCTGGAGCGACACTTCCCCGATCTGGTTTGGCTGGGGTTCAGGCCTTATGTGGGCGTCGACGCGGCTGACCTGCAGGTGGATCCGGATGCCGCACGCAGCGCTCATGAAACCCTGGCGGGCGTGGCCTTCGGCCTGGAGAACCGGCTGGGACGGCGCTGGCGCCTGGACCTGGGCGGCCGCCAGACCCACAGCTTCGACCGGGAGCGGCGCGACGGCCAGCTCTGGCTGGGTCTCTCGCGGCGCTTCGGCCGCGTGGGGCGGGAACCCTCGGGCGAGCTGGGCGGCGGCCGCAAGGAGGATGCGACCGGGTTCAAGGTCAAGGATTCCGATGGCGATGGCGTGGCCGATCCCATGGATGACTGTCCCGGAACGCCCGCCGGCATCCAAGTGGAAGGCACGGGCTGCGCCCCTGGTGCCGAGGGAAACAACTAGCAGGCAGGGAACCTCTGGTTTGCTCATACGTGGATTTGCCCTTGCCATTTTTTGTCCGGGCCAAGGCGCGCCGACGCCGCCGTACTGCCTGTACGGGTAGGAGGCGCAACGCCGAGCCGGGCATAAAATGGCATGGCCCTTACCGGGTTGCGCTCAAAATCAGGCCCCACCTTGTATTCGGTGTGATAAGGGAGACAGCGCTATTCGCCCACCTCGTATTGTGCAGGGCTCATTTTGAGCGTAACAAATCACTCGTATGAGTGGATCAGAGGTTCCCCCCCTATTCCTCATCAAAGGCCATGGCTACGGTGCGGGCACCACCATCCACATAGGTAATCTCGCCGGTAATGCCACTGGCCAGATCCGACGCCAGGAAGGCGGCGGTGTTGCCCACTTCCGCAATGGTGATGTTGCGCTTGAGCGGCGACTTGGCCGCATTGGCATCCAGCATGGAGCGGAACTTCTTGATCCCCGAGGCGGCCAGGGTACGAATGGGCCCGGCGGAGATGCCGTTTACCCGGATGCCTTCCGGACCCAGGCTCGACGCCATGTAGCGTACCGACGCTTCCAGGCTCGCCTTGGCCAGCCCCATGACGTTGTAATTGGGTACGGTCTGCTGGCTGGCATGATAGGTCAGCGTCAGCAAGCTGCCGCCGGAGCGCAGCATGTCATGGCCGGCTTTCGCCAGGGCGACGAAGCTGTAACTGGAAATCTCGTGGGCCATGCGGAAGCCGTCCCGGCTGGTTACGTCGACAAAGTTGCCGTCCAGCTCATCGCCCGGCGCGAAACCCACCGCATGGACAATGATATCCACCCCGTCCCAGTGCTGTTTGAGGCCGTCGAAGACGCCCTGAATCTCGTCGTCACTGGTGACATCACAGGGAAAGCACAGGGCCTCGGAGCTGCCGAACCCCTCCGCGGCCTTGACCACGCGGGACTTGAGCTTGTCGTTCTGATAGGTAAAGGCCAGTTCGGCGCCTTCCCGGTGCATGGCCTCGGCAATACCGTATGCAATGGACTTGTTGCTGGCCACGCCCACGATGAGCGCGCGCTTGCCTGCCAGAAAACCCATGGGTTACCTCGCTTCCCCGTCAATGAGGGCACAGTATAGGCAAAACCGTCCGCGACGCGAACAGCGCTCGGGGGACCGGATAAGTAAAACCATGTTTCGAAACCGGAAACATCGTCCCGGTGGCATCCCGGGGCGGGCCCATACAGCTTGTGTCCCCCAGGGCAGGGGTCGCACCCGGGCCTCGATCGCTATTGCTCGTAGTGTTGCTCGGTGGCGAATGCAGCGTGGATCAGCCGCTGCGTATAGTCCGCCTCGGGCGCGCGGAACACCGCTTCGGTGGGCCCGCGCTCGATTACGCGGCCGTGCTGCATCACCAGGAGATGGTGGCTGATGGCGCGCACCACCTTGAGGTCATGGCTGATAAAGATGCAGGAGAGGTTATACCGCTTCTGGACGTCGCGCAGCAGTTCCAGCACCTGATGCTGCACGGAACGGTCCA
>CAJXLA010000096.1 GCA_913055795.1 uncultured Alcanivorax sp.
GGGGGAGGGCGGTGCCGGAATCGCTCTGGCCGGAATTACGCCTGAAGGCGGATACTTGGGAAGAGGTGATCGAACGGTATCGGCAGTATTACCACGAGATGTACGTCTGGGACGAGCATGGCAATCGTCGTGTATTTACGGATTGGACGGGAAGCCGGTATCTGTTTTCAGAAAAGGCCTTTGACCACGCCTTTTCCGAGTCGCGCAACTATCGGACGAGCGCGGGTATACACCATCAGTATTCATTGAGCCGCCTTCGACGCTTGCCGTGGATCCGCGAGGTGCTCGCTCACTCTGCCGGTACGATTCAACGGTATGCACAAACCAGAAAGGACAGTCGCGGAAGACAGGCAAAACGCCGGACGCTTGTCGTGGTAGAGGAGCGGTATGTTGTGGTCTTTGACGATCCGCGCAAACCGGACAAGTCTTTCCAGTTCGTCACGGCGTTTCCGTCTGATTCGGCGTATCTGGAGGAAATCAGGCGCAGAAGCTTTCTGGCGGAGACGCGATCGGCGTCACAAGCGGGGGCCAGAAAGTAAAAAGCCCCAGTCTTATCGGCGACTGAGGCGCTGCCATGATCCAAAACCTTGGGTAAAGGATCTACCGGCCCGAAGGCCTGACATAATGATAGGGGCACCGGCCCAGGCTATAAAGGGCTGCCTTATACAAAAATGATATAACGATCGTAATATAGGGACTAAAATGATATCCCAGAGAAACAAAGGGCCCTGGCGCATTCGCCGAGGCCCAGTGCCGACCGGGCATTCCCAGTCCATAACGGGGAATGTCCGGGGTGGCGGGCCGGCTGTCAACCGGTGGCCTGGCCACGGAATGCGAGGGTGTCGCAAAAGACTATGCGTAGATACCGTCTCTCCGCCTCGGCTTCAACCCCGTTTTATGCGGGTTGAGTCCGAAACTCGGTTTGTGTGCGCCATACGCCGAACGCAATGTGGACCAATTTCCGCATGGCAGCGCCCAGGGCGGACATCGGCGCCTTGCCCGCCTTGCGCAGGCGCTCGTATTGGGCCCGGATGGCCGGGTTGTGCTGGATGGCCGTCACGGCGGCCATGTACAACTTCTGGCGCACATGAGCCTGGCCTGTTTTCGCCAGCCGCGGTTGGGCTTTCACTGAGCTGCCCGATTGCCAGTCCAGCGGGACCAGTCCGAAAAACGCAGCCGCATTGCGCGCGCTGGTGAACCCGCGCCCGCGCATCGCGACCAACAGGTGCTTCGAGGTCTCGTCGCCAATGCCGGGAATGGTCTTGAGCAAGCGCTGATCCTGCCTCAAGGGCGGATGGCGCTGGATATGATCATCAATTTGCTTGCGCAGACGCCGCTGCTCGTCACGGAGCGCGTGTAGTACCTGATCAATGGAATCGAGCACATAGGGTTCATGAGTAAAGGCGGCCTTCTCACGGCGGTTGTACTCGCGCTGAATGTCTGCACACACCGTATCCAGCCGGGTGAGCAGATGATGGAGTTCGCGCACTTCAGCCGGCTCGGGTTGCCAGGGCTGTAGCCGTTTCTGGGCGCCATACTCGGCCAGCACCCGGCTGTCCTTGCGATCATTTTTGCCCCGCTGGCCCTCGCTACGCGCGTGAAAACGCACCTGCGCGGGGTTGAGCACATACACGCAAGCGCCGGCCTCGTGCAGCCAGTGCGCCAGCGGTTCGTGGTAGATGCCGGTGGCTTCCAGATACACGTGCAGCTGCTCGCGCTCGGCGCCGGTATGCTGCAGCAACCAGTCGAGCAGCGCCGCGAACTGCTGCCGATCATTGGAAAATACCCGGGTTTTGACCTTGCCGGTGTCGGGCTCGCGCAGCCAGCACACATCAAGCTTTTTCTTGCTTACATCCACGCCAATATGAGCCATCTCTCCACCTCGCCTTGTTCGTGCAGCCTCGCTGGACAGCGCCAGGGGCGTCGGATACCGTTCAGTTTTGAGAGAAGAAAGGGCCCGAGGACCGATCTACGCCACAGGTTCTTTGACCTCAGGGTGCGCTCGGGTTGCCTCGGCCCCCGGCGATGGTGGTAGCTAACCACTACCGCCTGGAGAGACACAAGGGTGCGCCGTGCGCACCTTCAAGGCCCGATGGTGCGCACGGCGCACCCTACGCTTTGCCTTTTACGACACCCTCTTGCCAGGGGGAGAAACGATTTTCTTGCGGCTTGCTACTTTCTATCTCTGGCCCCTGGTGCCGGGTTCCGGGACCATTTATGCGCTGATGCCCGGCATGGTGGCGGGGTGGATTGTGTACGGGATTGGGGTCTTGATTCTGCGGAATCAAGAAGGGGCAAGTAGCAAGTAGGAAGGTACGCGGGGCGAGGAGCGAGGTGCGAGGGAACGACAGGGTTTGTTCTGTCCCCGTGACTTTACAACTTGTCTCGTTCCTCGCGCCTCGTTCCTCGCACCTCCTTTAAACGGCTTTGCCGTTTAAAGGATGTATCGACTCAAATCCTCGTCCGTCGCCAGTTCGCCCAGATAACGATCCACTTCGTTGGCGTCGATCACCAGTGGTTTATCGTGGTACTGCGTGGCGAGATCATCGGCGTCGTAGCTGATCTCTTCCAGCAGCCGTTCCATGACGGTGTGCAGGCGCCGCGCGCCGATGTTTTCGGTGCGTTCGTTCACCTGCCAGGCGACTTCGGCAATGCGACGGATGCAGTCATCGGTGAACTCCAGCTTGAGCCCTTCGGTGGCCAGCATTTCCCGATACTGGCGCGTGAGCGAAGCACTGGGTTCGGTCAGGATGCGCTCGAAGTCGTCCGGAGTGAGCGCGTTCAGTTCCACGCGGATGGGCAGCCGGCCCTGGAGCTCGGGAATCAGATCCGAGGGCCGGGACAGGTGAAAAGCGCCGGAGGCGATAAAGAGGATATGATCCGTGTTCACCATGCCGTGCTTGGTGCTCACCGTGGAGCCCTCGATCAGCGGCAGCAGGTCGCGCTGTACGCCCTCGCGGCTGACATCGCCGCTGGTGTTGTCGTGCCCCTTGGCTACCTTGTCGATTTCGTCGAGGAAAACGATGGAATTGTTTTCCACTTCCTCGATGGCGCGGGTCTTGATCTCGTCTTCGTTGACCAGGCGCGCGGCTTCCTCGTCGCGCAGCTGGCGGAAGGCGTCCTTCACCTTGAGCCGCTGCCGTTCTTTCTGCTGGCCGCCCATCTTGGAGAACATCTGCTGCAGCTGGCTGGTCATCTCTTCCATGCCCGGCGGGGTCATGATCTCCATGTTGGCCTCGGGACCGGCAATGTCCACGTCCACTTCCTTGTCGTCCAGCTCGCCTTCGCGCAGTTTCTTGCGGAAGGTCTGGCGCGTGCCCGAATCCTGGCTTTCGCCGTCGCGCGCCGGCGGCAACAGGGCATCCAGAATGCGTTCCTCGGCGGCGTTGTCCGCTTCCTCGCGGTTGTTCTCCATTTCCTTGTGCCGGATCATCTTGATCGCGGTTTCCACCAGATCGCGGATAATGGATTCCACGTCCCGGCCCACATAGCCCACTTCGGTGAACTTGGACGCTTCCACCTTGAGAAAGGGCGCGTCCGCGAGTTTGGCCAGGCGCCGCGCAATCTCGGTCTTGCCCACACCCGTGGGGCCGATCATGAGGATGTTCTTGGGCGCCACTTCGGCGCGCAGATCCTCGTCCAGCTGCATGCGCCGCCAGCGGCTGCGCAGGGCCAGGGCGACGGCCTTCTTCGCCTCTTCCTGGCCGATGATGTAGCGGTTGAGTTCAGTGACAATTTCGCGGGGGGTGAGCGCGGCCATGATCAGCTCAGCTCCTCGATGGTGGCATTCTGGTTGGTGTAGATGCAGATCTCGCCGGCAATGGTCAGGCTCTTTTCGGTGATATCGCGCGCGGACAGCTCGGTATTGTGCAGCAAGGCGCGCGCCGCGGACTGAGCATAGGGCCCGCCCGAGCCGATGGCGATCAGATCTTCTTCGGGTTCAATGACATCGCCGTTACCGGTAATGATCAGCGAATGCTCCTCGTTGGCCACGGCCAGCAACGCTTCCAGCCGGCGCAGGGCGCGGTCGGTGCGCCAGTCCTTGGCCAGCTCCACGGCGGCGCGCTTGAGTTGCCCCTGGTATTTCTCCAGCTGGTTCTCGAAGCGTTCGAACAGGGTAAAGGCATCGGCGGTGCCGCCGGCGAAGCCGGCAATGACCTTGTCATGATAGAGCCGGCGCACCTTCTGGGCATTGGCCTTCATGACGGTTTCGCCTAGCGTCACCTGGCCGTCGCCGCCGATGGCCACCTGGTTGCCCCGGCGCACGGAAACAATGGTCGTGCCGTGATATTGCTCCACGGATTTCTCCTTGGTTGGCTGGCTCAGCATCGCTTCGCGCTGCTGAGCTTTCGATTACATTTCCCCCATAGGAGGCTGTGGGTGAAACCCTTGAAACTGGTGTGGGAGGGGCATCCCTGCCCCGACATCCGCTTCGGGAGGGCGGTCGGGGCAGGGATGCCCCTCCCACAAGGTCAATCAACCCTTTTTGCAGCAAACTCCGAATTGGGGATGAACCGCGGGATTTCAACCGCTGATGCCGGCCGGCCGCCGGGCGTGCTGTTGTGCCAGGGCCCAGTGCACATGCTCGCGCACCAGCTCGGACGGATGATGGGCGCGTTCGTTCAGCGCCGCCTCGATCTCCGCCGACCAGGGGGCATTGCCCAGCGCCACCGCCAGGTTGCGCAGCCAGCCCTCGTAACCCGCCCGCCGGATGGGCGAGCCCCGGGTGCGCTCGTCGAAGGTGGCCTCGTCCCAGCGGAACAGATCCACCAGCCGGGCGTCGTCCAGTTCGTGGCGCGGCGCAAAGTCGGCCTCGCCGGTGAAATCCGCGTAGCGGTTCCAGGGACAGATCAACTGGCAGTCGTCACAGCCAAAGACCCGGTTGCCCATGAGCGGGCGCAGTTCTTCCGGAATCGAGCCCTTGTGCTCAATGGTGAGATAGGAGATGCACTTGCCCGCGTCCAGCTCCCAGGGCCCCACAATGGCGCCGGTGGGGCAGATCTCCATACACGCGGAACAGGAGCCGCAGTGCTCGCTCGCCGGCTCGTCCACGGGCAGCTGGATATCGGTATAGATCTCGCCCAGAAAGAACCAGGAGCCGGCCTCGCGGTTGATCAGCACCGTGTGTTTGCCCTGCCAGCCCAGCCCGGCTTTTTGCGCCAGGGGTTTTTCCATTACCGGTGCCGAGTCCACCAGGGCCCGCGCCAGGCCCGCCTCGGCCGCTTCCGCCCGGATCAGTTCGGCCAGCCGGGCGAGGCGCTTGCGCACGAGCTTGTGATAATCCCGGCCCAGCGCATAGCGCGAGATATAGGCCTTGTGTCCTTCTTCCAGCCGTTGCCAGGGCTCGGTGCCCGGCGGCAGATAATCCATGCGCGCGCTGATCACGCTCAGCGTGCCCGGCTCCAGCTCGGCCGGACGGCTGCGCTTGTGCCCGTGATGGGTCATCCAGTCCATGCCGGCGTGGTAGCCGCGGTCGAGCCAGTCGTGCAGGTGCTGTTCCGCCGTGGCCAGGTCGATATCGGTGAACCCGATCTGCTGAAAGCCCAGCTCCCGGCCCCAGTGGCGAATCTTGTCGGCGAGTTGCCGGGTATCCATAAGCGTTATGATATAAAGCCTGATATTCAGCGGCCCAACCAGCAGGGATTCGTTATGCCCACGACCGCATTGCCCCGACGATTCTACACCGCCGCACAAGTACGCGAGCTGGACCGCCAGGCGATCGAGGAAGAAGGCGTGCCCGGCGATCAGCTCATGGAGCGCGCCGGCCGCGCCGCCTGGCGCTGCCTGCAGCGCCACTGGCCCGAGGCGGCCCGGCTGGCGGTGTTCTGTGGCGGCGGCAATAACGGCGGCGACGGCTATGTCATCGCGCGTCTGGCGGCCGAGGCCGGACTCGCCGTAACCGTCTACCAGCAGGCGCCCACCACCAAACTCAAGGGTTCGGCCCTGACCATGGCCGAGCAGGCCCGGGATACCGCGGGCGTGACGCTGGATGAGCTGGACGGCCCGCCCGAAAGCCTGGACGCGGACGTGATCGTGGACGCGCTCCTGGGCACGGGCCTGGGCGGCGAAGTACGCGCTGACTACGCCGCCCTCATCGAAGCCATCAATGCCAGCGGCTGTCCGGTCTTCGGCGTGGACATTCCCTCCGGGCTCTGTGCCGACAGCGGCCGGGTGCTGGGCATCGCCGTGCGCGCCCGGGTGACCGCCACCTTTATCGGCGTCAAGGCGGGCCTGCTCACCGGCGCCGGGCCCGGCCAGTGCGGCGCGCTGGCATTCGACGATCTGCGCGTGCCTGCCGGCATCTACGAGCGCGTGGGTCATGCCGGCGAAAGGCTGGTGCCGGACGATATCCGCCGGGCCCTGCCGCCGCGCGCCCGCGATGCGCACAAGGGCCATTTCGGTCATGTGCTGGTGGTGGGCGGCGATCACGGTTTCGGCGGGGCGGTGGCCATGGCCGCCCAGGCCGCCGGGCGCGCGGGGGCCGGGCTGGTGTCCGTGGCCACCCGGGCCGAGCACGTACCCGTGCTGCTCACCCGTCAGCCCGAGATCATGGCCCGCGGGGTGGAAACGCCGGAGGAGCTGGACCCCCTGCTGGAGCGGGCCACCGTGGTGGTGCTCGGCCCGGGTCTGGGCCAGCACGGCTGGGGCCGCGCGCTCATGGCCCGCGTTCTGGCCTCGGGGCTGGCCCGGGTGCTGGACGCCGATGCCCTCAATCTGCTGGCGGCGGACGACAACGCCGCCGCCTTCCGGCATCAGGTGCTCACCCCGCATCCGGGCGAGGCGGCCCGGATGCTGGATACCGACACCGGCAGCATCCAGGCCGGGCGCTTCGAGGCGGTGCAGAAGCTGCAGCAGCGCTACGGCGGCGTCGTGGTGCTCAAGGGCGCGGGTTCGCTGGTCTGCGGCGGCCCGGACGAGCCCCTGGGGCTATGCACCGACGGCAATCCCGGCATGGCCAGCGGCGGCATGGGGGATGTGCTCTCGGGCGTGCTGGGCGGCCTGCTGGCCCAGGGGCTGGAGCCGTCCATCGCCGCGCGCGTGGGCACCCTGGTGCATGCCCGCGCCGCCGACCGGGGCGCCGGGGCCGGGGGCCAGCGCGGTTTGCTGGCCACGGATCTGCTCCCCGAAATCCGGGGTCAGGTCAACGGAGGCGACTGTGGCGACTGAGTCCCGTCACCTGGCCGATGAAGCGGCCACCGAGGCCCTGGGCGCGGAGCTGGCGAACCAGGTGCCCGCCGGTGTGGTCTGGCTGGAAGGCGAGCTGGGGGCGGGCAAGACCTGCCTGGTCCGGGGCTGGCTCCGGGCCCTGGGGCACGCCGGCGCGGTGAAAAGTCCCACCTATACCCTGGTCGAACCTTATGTTATTTCTGGAAAAAGCGTGTATCATTTTGATTTGTACCGGGTTGCGGACCCGGAAGAGCTGGAAATTATTGGCATAAGGGATTATTTTCATACCAGCAGCCTCTGTCTGGTGGAATGGCCCCGGCAAGCAGCCGAGGCGCTGCCCGAACCGGATCTGGAAGTACGGCTGAACGAAAACAACAAGGAGCGCACCGCGGAACTGCTATGGCGCGATTAAGCCGCCTTCGCTGGCCCGGCCTGCTGGTCGCCAGCTGTCTCCTGGCGCTGGCCGTCACCCCGGTCCAGGCCGTGAAGACCATCGAGTCCGTGCGCCTGCACCGCGCACCGGACCACACCCGCGTCGTCTTCGATCTGCCCAAGCGCGTGGACCACACTCTGGACAAGCTCACCGATCCCCACCGCATCGTGGTGGATCTGGAACAGGCCGAGCTGGATTTCGATGTGGACCGGCTCGACATCGCCGACAGCCCCATCAACCGCATCCGCGTGGGTCGGCACGAGAACCACACCACCCGGGTGGTGTTTGATCTGAACAAGGCCGTGCGCCCGCGCACCAATGTGCTCAAGCCCGTGGACCCGCACGGCTGGCGTCTGGTGGTGGATCTGCACGACGAGGAGAAGAAACCGGTCAAAAGCATGGCCGGCGCCGAGACCGAGGAAGGCCACCGCGCCATGGTGGTCGCCATTGATCCCGGCCACGGTGGCGAGGATCCAGGCGCCATCGGCCATTCCGGAACCCATGAAAAGCGTGTGGTTCTTGATATCGGCCAGCGTCTGCGCAAACTCATGGAAGACGAGCCCGGCATCGAGCCGGTGATGATCCGCGACGGCGACTACTATGTGCCCCTGGCTGAGCGGCGCAAGATCGCCCAGGAGCGCCACAAGGCCGATGTCTTCATTTCCATTCACGCGGATGCCTTCGGCAATCCTCAGGCCCACGGCGCCTCGGTGTTCGCCCTGTCCAACAGCGGCGCCACCAGTGCCCGCGCCAAATACCTGGCGCGCATGGCCAACGAATCCGACCGCGTTGCCGGTGTTGCCCAGTCCGAGCAGAACAACAATGGCCTGCTGGGCGTGCTCGCGGACATGACCATGAGCGGGTCCATGACCCACTCCATCTATCTGGGCAAGCGCATCCTGCGGCAGATGGACCAGATCACCGAACTCCACGGCGACCGCGACGAAGTGGAGCAGGCCGGTTTCGCCGTGCTCAAGGAACCCAGCATGGTGTCCGTACTGGTGGAAACCGGCTTTATCTCCAACCGCGAGGAAGAACGCAAGCTCACCTCGCCCGATTACCAGTACCGGATGGCGCGCTCCATTCTGGAAGGCACCAAATCCTACTTCGAACGCCACCCCAAACCCGGCACGCTCTTCGCCGCCCGGCGCAACAACGACACCGACCAGTACGAAATCCAGCGCGGCGACACCCTCAGCGGCATCGCGCGGCAATACAGCGTCAGCCCGCAGAAGCTGCGCGCGGCGAATGATATCGACGGGGATGTGATCCGGCCGGGGCAGACGCTCCGGATTCCGTGATCGGAATTCGAGGAGCAAGGCGCAAGTGGCAAGGAGCAAGAAAACCCGATGGGCTCGCCTTCGGCTTCGCCCGCAAAAAAACAGGGATCCCCGACGGCTGATGTCGTCCCTTTCCTCCCCTGGCAAGGGGAGGAAATTGCAAAGGAGGGGTCCATTCCAGAGCCCGTGACCCCCTCTGACTCCCCCTTGCCAGGGGGAGAACGCAGAGCCGTATCGTCCCGATAGTGAATCCGCCCGAGTCAGGCAACAACCGCTTTGAAATAACCACGGAGATCACAGAGAGCACAGAGGTTGGAGGATCCAGTCTCTGTGCTCTCTGTGACCTCTGTGGTGCAATCCTGCCAAGGTGAGCCTCGGCGGAAAGGAAAAGCGTCCACTTTCCATTCCGATTTGCCCCGCCTACCATGAGGCCCTTCACCCGCAACGGAAACGCAGGATGCCGATTCACACCCTCGACCCCCGACTCGCCAACCAGATCGCCGCCGGCGAGGTGGTCGAGCGGCCCGCGTCCGTGGCCAAGGAGCTGCTGGAAAACGCCCTGGACGCCGGCGCGTCCAGCGTGGGCCTGGAAGCGGAGCAGGGCGGCATGCGCCTGATCCGGGTGCGCGACGACGGCCCGGGCATCGCCGCCGAGCATCTGCCCCTGGCCCTGTCGCGCCACGCCACCAGCAAGATCGCCACCCAGGAGGATCTCGAGGCCATCGGCAGCCTGGGCTTTCGCGGCGAGGCGCTGGCGGCCATTTCCTCCGTCTCGCGCTTCACGCTCACCAGCAACCCGGGCGGCGAGGCCGAGGGCCAGCAGGTGCGCGTCGAGGGCCGGGACATGGAACCCGAGGTGAAACCCGCCGCGCACCCGCAAGGCACCACCGCCGAGATGCGCGATCTGTTCTTCAACACCCCCGCGCGCCGGCGCTTTTTGCGCACCGAGAAAACCGAATACAACCACCTGGAGGAAGTCTTCCGCCGCATCGCGCTCAGCGACTTCCACACCGCCTTCCGCCTGACGCACAACCAGAAGGCCGTGCACCAGCTGCCCGCGGCCAACACCGAGGACGAGCGCGCCCGCCGCGTGGCCAAACTATGCGGCACCCCCTTCATGGAAAACGCCGTCCCCGTGGACGTGGAAAGCGCCGGCCTGCGCCTGCACGGCTGGATGGGCCTGCCCACCTTCAACCGCGCCCAGGCGGATCTGCAGTATTTTTTCGTCAACGGGCGCATCATCCGCGACAAGGTGATCAACACCGCCGTGCGCCGCGCCTATTCGGACGTGCTCTACCACGGCCGCCACCCGGCCTATGTCCTCTACTTCGAACTGGACCCGGCCCAGGTGGACGTCAATGTCCACCCCACCAAGCACGAAGTCCGCTTCCGCGAACAGCGCATGATCCACGACTTCCTGTTCAAGACGCTCCACAGAGTGATAGCGGACTTGAAGCCGGGCGAGTGCGCGACGGCCCCTTCGTCCGCCGCGGCGGAGCCCGACGCGCTGGCGGACACGGGCCGCGCCGAACAAGCCGGCATGCCCCTGCATTCGCCTTCGCCGTCCCCCGCCATGGATGGCCACCAGCAGG
>CAJXLA010000097.1 GCA_913055795.1 uncultured Alcanivorax sp.
GGACTGCGCCTCGCCCAGCGCCTGCTGGAGCCGGCTGGTCAGTTGTTCCATGTTCATATGCGTGCCTCAAAATTCATCGCTTGCAAAACTGCCACAATACATAAGGGTATTTTGGCGGCTTTCAAGCAACGATTTTGCTTCCACCCGGAAATCAAGTGGATACGGGCTATTCCAGCCAGATCAGGGAAGCGAAACGGCCGGTTGAGCCTTCCTTTCGATGGGAGTAAAGAAGGTGGTTGTGACAGACGGTGCAGTGGCCGTCGCGTTCAATAGCCGTCACGCCCAGCCGCCGCAAGAACAGATGGGCCAGATGGTGCAGATCCGCGCGCCAGTGGCCGGGCTCCGGATCCGCATCGAAAGCGCTTTTTGCCCCGGCATCGGATGCCGTAAAAGCCTGATAAACGTCTTTGCCCACCTGATAGCACCGCCGGCAGATGCATGGGCCCAGCCAGGCCGCCAGCGCCTCGCCTTCCGGGGCCAGAGTCTCGACGGCGGCATTCAGTATGCCCGCCTGCAAACCCCGCCAGCCGGCATGAAAGGCGCCCACGGCAGAACCATCGGTTCGCGCCAGCAGCACGGGCAGGCAATCGGCGGTGAGCACCCCGCAAGGCCGACCCGGCTGCGCAGTCCAGACGCCATCGGCTTCCGGCTCGTGATCATCCGCCTCGACCACGCCCGTGCCGTGTACCTGACGCAGCCAGGCCGGTGCACGGGCCGTGGCCAGGCCAGCGTGGACCTTTTCCCGGGCCGCGCGAACGCGTTCGGGATCATCCCCCGTGTTCAGGCCCAGATTGACCCCCTGCCAGGGCGGGGGCGAAATATCACCGATCCGGGTCGTGACGACTACGCGCACCCGGGGGTGCGGGCGCCAGTCCGGCCATAACCATGCCCCGAGATGGGGGCTCTTCATGAAGTCGTCCGGTGATCGGTTTCCAGTACGCTCAGCAGATCCTGCAGATCCCGGGGGCAGGGCGCCTGCCATTCCCGGTAAGCGCCATCGTCCGGGTGCTGCAGTCCCAGCCGGCGGGCATGCAAAGCCTGACGGGGAAAGGCGCGCAGGGCCTCACGCAGGGTTTCGTCCGCGCCGCGCGGCAATTTCAGCCGCCCCCCATAGACCGGATCCCCCACCAGGGGATAACGCAGCCAGGCCATATGGACCCGGATCTGGTGGGTTCGGCCGGTTTCCAGGCGTGCCCGCACGCGCGTGTGGCCGCGGAAACGCTGCTCCACCCGGTAATGGGTCACCGCCGGCTTGCCGTCAGCCACCACCGCCATGCGCTTGCGGTCCACCGGGTGCCGGCCGACCGGTTGCTCCACCCGGCCGCCAGCGGTCATCACGCCCGCCACGAGGGCCTCGTATTCGCGGAAAAGCGAGCGCGCCTGGAGCTGATCCACGAGTTCCTTGTGCGCCTGCAGCGTCTTGGCCACGACCATGAGGCCGGTCGTATCGCGGTCGAGCCGATGCACAATGCCCGCCCGGGGCAACGCTTCCAGCGCTGAATGATGGTGCAACAGGCCATTCATCAGGGTGCCGTCGGCGTGGCCGGCCGCCGGATGCACCACCACACCGGCGGGCTTGTTAATCACCAACAGGGATTCATCCTCATGGACAATGTCCAGATCCATGGGCTCGGGACGGTCCTCGATGACGGTCTCGGCCACCGCCTCCAGCTGCAGATATTCATCGCCCTGGAGACGTTCACGCGGCCGCGCCGAGCGACCGTCGACCCGCAGTTCCCCGGAACGGATCCAGGTCTGCAGGCGCGAGCGCGAATATTCGCTGAACAGCGCCGCCGCCACCTGGTCCAGGCGCTGGCCCGCCTGTTCCGGCGGCACACACGCATCCCGCTGAATTTTGTCCGCCTGCCGCTGTCCCATGTCCGTACGCCTGTGGTTAAATGCCGCGCTCGAATATTGTAACGCCGAAAGACGATACCATGCGCTTTGCCCTGATCCTGACCGCACTGCTGATCCTGGCCGGTTGCGCCAGCAAACCGGATACCGCCGAACTCACCGAGGCGGAGCATTATCGCCAGGCCCACAAGACGCTGAACGAGGAAGCCTTTCTCGCCGCCATCGAGGACCTGGAGGAAGTGCGCTCGCGCTTTCCCTACGGCGAGTATGCGGAACAGGTCCAGCTGGACCTGATCTATGCGCATTACCGCAATCATGACTATCCCTCCACGATCGCCGCCGCCGAGCGGTTCATCCGCAATTACCCCAATCACCAACGTCTCGATTATCCGCTGTACATGAAAGGGCTGGCCAATTTCTATCTGGATCGTGGCCTGCTCAACCGGATCTTCCCCCGCGACCGTGCCGCGCGGGACATGCAGTCGGGCAAGGATGCCTTCAGCGCGCTCCGGGAACTGGTGAATCGTTTTCCCGACAGCGAATACGCGCCGGATGCGCGCGCGCGCATGCTCTTCATCCGTAATAACCTGGCGGAGCACGAACTCCACGCCGCGCGTTATTATGCCCGACGGGGCGCTCATATCGCCGCCGCCAACCGCGCCCGGCACGTCATCGTTCATTACCAGCGCACCCCGGCGGTCCCCGAGGCCCTGGCCATCATGACCCGCGCCTACCAGGAACTGGACCAGAAAGAACTGGGCCAACAGAGCCTGAAGGTGCTGCGCGAGAACTGGCCCGAGTCGGACTACCTCAATGCCGACGGCGAAGTGGAGCTGGCCTGGTGGCCCGGGCCGGAGAGCAAGGGGTTATTGAGTCTCCTGACGTTCGATTTGCTTTGACAAATCGAACGTCAGTCGCAAGCTAAAAGCGGAAAGCCGAAAGAAACCAAGGCAAGGGCGCCGCAGGCGCCCACCCTGAACCTCTTTTGTCTTTCCGCTTTCTTCTTTCCGCTTCAGTCTCCGGCCCGCCAGCCGTTGGTGATGGGATAGCGGCGATCCTTGCCGAAGGCGCGCCGGCTGACCCGTGGTCCCACCGAAGCCTGGCGGCGTTTGTATTCATTGCGGTCCACCATCTTTACGACCCGGTAGACGGTGTCCCGGTCAAAACCGGCCCGGATGACGCGTTCGGCGCTGTAATCCTGTTCCACATAGAGTTCCAGCAGGGGGTCCAGGGTGTCATAACCGGGTAGACTGTCTTCGTCCACCTGGTCCGGGGCCAGCTCCGCCGAGGGGGGCCGCTCGATTACGCGCGCCGGTATCAGCTCCTCGCCGGCGCGGGCGTTGCGCCAGCGCGCCAGGCGATAGACCCGGGTCTTGGACACATCCTTGAGCGGCGCGAAACCGCCCACCATGTCGCCGTACAGGGTCGCGTAGCCCACGGCCAGCTCGCTCTTGTTGCCCGTGGCCAGCACCAGGGAGCCATGCTTGTTGGACAGTGCCATGAGCAGCACCCCCCGACAGCGGGACTGCAGATTCTCCTCGGTGACACCGCGGGCACTGTCAGCAAAGAGCGGATCCAGTTGCTCCATGAAACCGGTGACCGCGGACTCGATGGGCAACACATGGTAGCCCACACCCAGGTTGGCGGACTGGATGGCCGCGTCCTCGCGGCTCATGTCGGCGGTATAGTGGTAGGGCATCATGACCGCCTCCACCCGGTCCGGGCCCAGCGCGTCCACCGCGATCATCAGGGTCATGGCTGAATCGATGCCGCCGGACAGACCGATGACAACGCCCTGGAAGCCGTTCTTGTGGATGTAATCACGCACGGCGAGCACCAGGGCCTGATAGAGACGTTCGTCCTCGTCGGCCAGGGCCAGCCGCTCGCCCGTCACGACAGGCGCACCATCCCGGATATCGATATCCACGGGAATCAGCCCTTCATGAAAGAAAGCGCCCTGGGCGACCAGTTCGCCCTCGCCATCCGTAACAAAGGAGCCGCCGTCAAAGACGAGCTCATCCTGCCCCCCCACCAGGTTGCAATAGCAAATGGGCAGGCCATGAGCGCTGGCCTGTCCGGCCACCTGCTCGAGACGCTCGGGGTGCTTGTCCCGACGAAAGGGCGAAGCATTGATATTCACAACGATCTGAGCGCCCGCGTCACGGGCCTGTTGCATGGGCTCCGGAAACCAGACGTCTTCGCAGATGGACAGCCCGAAAGTAACGCCTTCCACCTCCACCGTGCAGACCTGATCACCGGGCTCGAAATAGCGCTTTTCATCAAAGACCCGGTAGTTGGGCAGGCGCTGCTTGTGATACTCCGCTTCCGGCGCCGTGGCGCCCGGCCGGATCAGCCCCACCGTATTGCGGCGGGCTTCACCCTGGCGGGCCGGATAACCCACCAGCACCGGTACCGGGACTTCGGCTCCGATGCGCCGCAGTGCCTCCCCGATACGCGTATCCAGGCTGGGCCGCAGCAGCAGATCCTCGGGCGGATAGCCTGTGAGGGTCAGTTCGGGGAACACCACCAGGTCGGCGGCCAGCCGCTGTCGGGCTTTACCGGCCGCGGCCAATACGCGCTCGGTATTGCCCTCGATGTCGCCCACCACCAGATTGACCTGGGCCATGACCAGACGCATAACGCAACTCGCTTGGGTGCTCGAAAAGCCCCGCTCTTTCCTGATTGGGAACGGAATTGTACTCTCTCACGACCGGCTTTTAACCCCGACCGCACAGGAGACGCCCATGGGATTGATCCGGATCGTGATCATCCTGGCGCTGGCCTATCTGGGCTGGCAATTGATCAAGGCCACGCTGACGCGCACCGGCTACCTGCGTGGACCGGACCGCAGCGCGAACACGCAAAGCGGCGAGAAAATGCTGCCCTGTGCCCGGTGCGGCGTCCATGTGCCGTCCAGCGAGGCCTTTCAGTACCGCAACCTGGCTTTTTGTTGCCAGGCCCATCAACAGGCCTATCTCGACGACCCCGGTGAGTAGAGCGGCCGCCCGCACTGACCAGGGCTGGACCCCGGCGCGCGTCTACGCCGCCTATCGCCTGGTATTGAGCCTGGCGCTGTTCATTGTCTTCCAGGCGGACCTGCCCGGGCCGGCCCTGGGCCAGGATCAGCCGCGGCTTTTCCTGTACGCGGTAGCGGGCTTTCTCGTTCTGGCCATTATCACCCCGCCGCTGGAGTACTTTGTCACCGCCGAGCGCCACTGGAGCTGGATCCTGTGGCCCCTGGTGGGCGATATCGTCTTGCTGACGCTGCTCATTCACGCCAGCGGCGGCCTGGGCAATCCGCTGACCGCGTTGCTGATGGTGACGGTGGCCGCCGCCAATATTCTGCTGCCCGGACGCCGGGGCCTGCTGATCACGGCGCTGGCCGCCATTCTGATCCTGGTGGAACAGTTCTTCCACGGCCTGCGCGTCCATGAAGAGCCCTTCCAGCTTACCGGCGCGGGCCTGCTGGGCCTGTCCCTGTTCGTGGTGTCGTTGATCGTGCGCCAGATCGCGGACCGGCTGGCGCGCAGCGAGGCGCTGGCCGAACAACAACAGCAGGAAATCGAGCAGCTGGAAGAGCTGAACCGGCATATCGTGCAACGCATGCGCACGGGCATTGTGGTTTTCGACGCCCAGTTACGCGTATTGTTGTCCAACCGCTCGGCCCGCAATCTCTTTGACGGCCCGCTGGAGGGGCAGACCGCGCCGCGGGACCTGGTGGACGCTTTCCGCGAATGGCAGGCGAATCCCGCCCGCACACCCGAACCCGTAACCGTGTCGCCCGCCGCGCAAACCATCAACATGGGCTTTGCGCGCCTGGCGGAAGGCGCCCAGGCCCCGGTCATCGCCTTCCTGGAAGACCATTCCCGGGTGGTGCAGGAAGCGCAGCAGCTCAAGCTCGCTTCGCTGGGGCGCATGTCCGCCACCATCGCCCATGAAATCCGCAACCCGTTGAGCGCCATCCGCCATGCCGCCGGGCTGCTCGCCGATGATCAACGTGACGCCGACGACCAGCGCCTGCTGACCATGATCGAGAATCACGTCAACCGGGTGGATGCCATCATCAATGACGTGCTCTATCTCTCCCGACGGCCCACCGGCAATGTGGAGCGCCGCCCGCTGCGGGATGTAGTCGAGGAAATCCGGGACCGGTGGCTGGAACAGGGTGTCTCGGAAGACCAGCTCCTCATTCGGGAAAACGGGCCCGGCGTCGAGGTCCGTTTCGATATGCTCCAGCTGACCCAGGTGCTGGACAATCTGATCGGCAATGCCCGGCATCATGGCGGCGAAACCACGCAGGTCACCCTGGAAATCGGCCTGCACGAGACCACCGGGTTACCCCGGCTGCGGGTGCTCGATAACGGTCCGGGCGTGCCGGAAGCGGTGCGTGGGCAACTGTTCGAGCCCTTCTTTACCACCGAACAAAACGGTACGGGCCTGGGCCTGTTCGTCTGCCGCGAGCTATGCGAGGCCAATCAGGCCCGTCTGGACTACGAACCCGGGCATGAAGGCGCGTGCTTTGTGATAACCTTTTCCCATCCCGAGCGCGTTTTCGAATAGCCATGACCGCATTCAACGAACAATCCGTGCTGGTGGTGGATGACGAAGCGGATCTTCGGGAGCTGCTCACCATCACCCTGGGCCGGATGAAACTCGACGCCCATGCGGTGGCCACGGTCCGGGAAGCGCGGGATGAGCTGACGCGGGCCGAATACGATCTGTGCATAACGGACATGAGCCTGCCCGACGGCAACGGCATTGAGCTGGTCCGCCACATCAACGCGCGCATGCCGGAAACGCCCGTGGCGGTGATCACGGCGTACGGCAGCATGGAAACCGCCACGGAAGCGCTCAAGGAAGGCGCCTATGACTTTATCGCCAAGCCGGTGTCGCTGGATCGGCTGCGCGAGCTGGTTCAGGACGGGCTGGGTATTCGCGGCGACCGCCCGGGCGAGGAAGAGCTGGGCGAGCTCATCGGTGCCTCGCCGGCCATGGACCAGCTGCGCGAACAGGCCCGCAAGCTCGCGCGCAGTCAGGCCCCGGTCTATATCAGCGGCGAATCGGGCACGGGCAAGGAACTGATCGCGCGCCGGATTCACGCGCTGGGCCCGCGCCGCGGCGAGCCCTTCGTCCCGGTCAATTGCGGAGCCATCCCCACGGAACTGATGGAGAGCGAGTTCTTCGGCCATCGCAAGGGCAGCTTCACCGGCGCCAACGAGGATCGCAAGGGCCTCTTCGGCGAAGCGGATGGCGGCACCCTCTTTCTGGACGAAGTGGCTGAACTACCGCTGCACATGCAGGTCAAGCTGCTGCGCGCCATCCAGGAAAAATCCGTGCGCCCGGTGGGCGAATCCCGGGAAGTGCCCGTCAACGTGCGCATTCTCTGCGCCACCCATCAGTTTCTGACCGAAGAAGTGCGGGCCGGGCGGTTCCGCCAGGATCTGTTCTACCGCCTGAACGTCATCGAAACTCATGTGCCGCCATTGCGCGAGCGTCCGGACGACATTCCTCCCCTGGTCGAGTCCATCCTGAAACGGCTCTGCGCCGAATGGGACCTGGAGCAGCCCGAGCTTTCGGATGATGCCTGGCGGGCGCTCAAACGCTATCCCTTTCCGGGCAATGTGCGCGAACTGGAAAACATTCTGGAGCGGGCGCTCACATTGTCCGAGGATGCCGTCATCCGGGAGGACAACCTCCAACTCCCGACCGAGCGCGAAGCCGCCACGCCCGCCGGGCCTGGTGGAGCGGGTCGCCCGCCGGACCAGCCGCTGGAGGAGTATCTCACCGAAATCGAAAAGGACGAGATCCTCAAGGCCCTGGAGGAAACCCGCTGGAACCGTACGGCGGCGGCGGGCAGGCTGGGCATGAGCTTTCGCTCGCTGCGCTACCGCCTGAAGAAACTGCAGCTGGACGAAGCCGGCCCGGAATAAGCCCGCGCTGCCTTGTCATCCCGGCTCCGGCGCATAGGGCGCGGGATCCAGCGGCGGCGTGTCGCCGTCCATCAGGGCCGCGATGAGACGCCCCGTCATGGGCGCGGCCGTCAGGCCATTGCGGTAATGACCGGTCGCCACAAAGAGCCCGTCCTGGCCCGGTACCGCCCCGATCAGGGGCGCTTCGCGCCGAATGCCGGGCCGCGTCCCCGCCCACTGCAGCACGGGTTCGTAATCGCGCAGTGCGGGCCAGAGATGCTCGGCGGCCCGACGCAATTGCCGCGCCGCCTCGGCGGTCGGGCGCATATCGTCATCGTCCTCGCGCAGCGTGGAACCGGCCAGAACACTGCCGTCGGCGCGGGGCACCAGATAGCCATCCGGGCCCAGCAGAACGCGCCCGGGACCGTGCGACAGTGGCGGATAACGCAGCATTTCCCCCTTGACCGGCATAAGGGGCCCGTCCAGGCCCAGCGGCTGCAACAGGGCCCGGCTCCAGGCCCCGGCCGCTACCAGGACCTGGCGCGTATCCCGGGCCCCATCGCGGGTGCGCACGCGCCAGCCCCCGGACACCGACTCGAGGGCGACAACGGGCTCGTTCACCACGGCAACGCCCAGGGCCTGCAGCAAGGCCCGTATCCCGGTGAGAAAGCGGGGATTGCGCACCACGCCCACATCCGGCAACCAGAGCGCCTCCCGGTCGGGCAGACCGGCTTCCAGCCGCGATGCGCGCAGGGTCTGCAACGTCAGGGATTCGCGCCGGGCCCAGTCCCGGGCCTGCTCGTGCTCGTCGTGGGCAAATACCAGCATGCCCGGCACACGGATTTCCGGGTCGGGACCCCCCACACGGGTAATTTCGTCCGCCAGGGCGCGGTATTCCGTCACGGCGGGCCGACAGAGTTCGGTGATCGCGGACGGGTACCGCCAGGGAAAAAGCGGCGAAAGAATACCGCCGCCGGCCCAGGAGGCGGACGGACGCGCGGTGCAAGCATCCAGCACGGTCACGCTGTAACCGCGCGCGGCCAGCGCCCGGGCCGAGCACAGCCCCACCATGCCCGCGCCGATGATGACCAGATCCTGCATTGCTTGCGTCCCGGCGGCCTTGTCCGGGCTCCATGATACGCCAGATCAGGCGTCCTTTCGGGGGCAATCCAGAAGCTCGTCGGCATGGGTGCCTCGGATGCGCCCCGTATTGGCGATGACGAGCCCCTTGTCCGCCACATCCTTGTGCCGCGCACAGACGGTGAAACGGCCGGTATAGCCGTAACTCAGCCCCATGGGGTTATAGTGGACCCGCCGCGCGATATTGTGATTGTTCACAATGCGCAGCTCCTCCGGACCGCGATTCACACGCAGGATCCGGGCGCCGGAGTGCTGACACCGGCTCCCCGCGTCATTGGGCTGGCAATCACGATGGCCGGCGCCGTCCTCGAAAACGAGCCAGCCCCGGTGCCAGTTGCCTCCATCCGCCGCACAGCCGCCGCCGTTGCCGCGTGCGCACATGGTTGTGGGGATGCCCGAATGAATGGCGTGGGCCCGCGTATAGTTCAATGCGCCATGGAGCTGGCGCTGCCAGTTCCCCACCTGCATACGCTCCACCAGATTCTGCCAGGCGGGCACGCCCAGGGTCAGCAGGATCGTTGTGATCCCCAGCACCATGAGCAACTCCAGCAGCGTAAAGCCTTGCTGCCTCCGGGTCATAAGCACCTGCCTCCCTGTGTCCTTTCAGGGCGAAGCAGGCTAGCATCAGGCGCGCACGGCCGCTGTCCGTTAGACGGATCCCATCATGTAGGAAAAATCGCAAACCGGCGCAGGCCGCACGCGCACTGACATGTCAGCTTACCAGCACTTGTCCGCGGATTTGCTGGCTCCGGAACTGACGCCCTTTTGGCCGGTATGCGAAAGCGTAAGATCGCCACACTTGTTCAAACTTGTAGCTTTTTCGCGTTCCGCGGTGGCTTCAAAAGTGTTGGCGTCCGCGTCTACTGTAATCTTGTAGGTATCATTTTCCGAATAGTAATTATCATTATTGGCTGCAGTTAAAGCGTCGCACTCTCCATCGTTATAAGCGCCAAAGCGTGAGTAACAACGTTCCAGCTGCGAGGCGAACTGCGTCAGCGCCGCTTGCCCTTCCGACAAATGTCCCTTTTCCACCTGACTCTGGTAGGCCGGATAACCCACAGCGGCCAGGATGGAAATAATCACCACCACGATCATGAGCTCAATGAGCGTAAAACCAGTCTGATCTTTAATCCTGTTCATAACTACCTCCAGAAAAAGGGCC
>CAJXLA010000098.1 GCA_913055795.1 uncultured Alcanivorax sp.
AAGTCCGGCAGGGTCTGGGCCTGGGGCTTGCAGCTGATCATCAGCAGCCCCAGCAGCAGTACCGTCAATCTCGGGTTGCGCATGGCTGTTGGCATGAAGACCTCTATTGTGATTGCCGTTCAAGGAAAGAAGCATCCGCGTTCGGCAGAATCCGCAGAACACGGGGCTGATGGGATGGATCGTTGTGGTAGCGGCGACTGTACCAGCGATTGTAGACGAAGCCCCCGGCCAGACCGAGCAGACCGAAAGGAAGGGCCGTTTCGTCACCGGAGCCCAGATGCTGGCCCGCCAGGGCTCCGCCGAACAACAACAGCAGAGGCAACAAATAGACCCGCAGGGTGCCGCGCAGCAACAGCTGCTCCGGTATACCAATGGCGACCCGGTCGCCCACCTCGGCGGCGCCGTCGGCGAGCGCACGAACCCGGGCCGCGCCGCCGGACTGCAACCGCTCCAGCATCCGCTGACCACAGCCCCGGCCGGCATTGCAAGCGGCACAGCTGCCGCTGCGCACGGTCTCCACCCAGACCGCGTCCGGTTCCCGGGCCACCACGCGCCCCTGTTCCTCAATCACCCCTGGTCTCCAGGCTCACGTGCTTGAGCACGCGCCGGGCGGTGTCCGCCGGCACCTCCCCCACCAGGGTGGTAACAAAGCTGCGCCGGGCCTGGCGAAGCGGTCGGGCCAGCACCACGGTCGGGCCCTTGCGTCGAAGGTTGCCGTCGGGTTTCGCGGACGACGCCGGCTCCACAAAGAGCGTAAAGGTGGCCAGCCCATCGCTATAGGTCGCGGAATGGAGCACACCGGTACGGCCCTGAATGCGGTGATGATCCCGGGTGGCCATGGCGAAGCCTTCGGGCAGCCAGCCGGGCTCGATTTGCGGCCCGGCGTCTTCGTCCTCGCTTTCCGCCGACCAGGCCTTGCCGGCGTCTTCCGGCAGCGCGAAATGCTTTCGCTCCAGCCCCGGGTTCAGATTCAGGGACAGGAATTCCACCCGTTCCAGAGCACCATTCCGACCGTTCAGCACCTCGGACTTCAGCACCAGATGGCTTTGTTGATCCAGCCAGAGACGGTACCCATAGCGATAACCGTCCCGGGGCTCGAGGCGCAGCCGCCAGGCGGGGCGCCCGGCCACACGGCCCGCTCCACCCAGGCGTGCGGCGTATTGCTCGGGGATATCCTTGCGGTCGTTGAACCGGAACGACGCGATCCCGTCACTGGAGGACAAGAGCGTGCTGGAATCGTCCGGATGCACGGACACGGTACGGCCATTATTGCGGATGACTTCGTGGGCCGGTCCCTGCAACCGGCTTACGCGTTCATAGACCTCGCCGTCGATGACGGCACGCTCCAGTGCCAGCGTGCTCACCCGGCCTGCCCGCATGTAGATAAAACGACCGCTGAAACTGTGCTGCTGATACGCCGCGGCCATATCGGCAAGCAGCTCGCGTGCCGCCGGTGGCTCCCCTTCGGCTGCCTTCGCCGCAGGCAGCATCGCCGCCAGCACGGCCATGAGAACCAGCCTGCTAGTCATTCCGGGATTCCAGATTCACCAGACGCGCATTGGCGGTGATGCCCTGCCCGGTATGCCGGGCCGTGAGATCACTGTGACGGATCATGAGGTTGTTCAGATGTTGCTCGCGCTCACGCGGCAGGCGCACGGAGCGCTCGCGTTTGCTATCCACGGTCTCTTGCTGGCCCCCGGAAACCAGGGCGGCTTCACCGGCGGAGGCGTTCAGGCGGGCGGCCCGTTCCAGGTTGCTCGCGACCGGCTGTCCCGCGCCGGTGGTCGTGGCGCCGTCCCAGAACTGCCAGCCCACCACGGTGGCGGCGGCCACGGAGGCGGCCACCATCAGGCGCGCCGCCCCCGTCATCCAGGCCGGCCGGCCCCCCTTGCCCAGATTCCGGCGCACGCCCGCGGCGAAATCTCGGGGCACGGCCACACTGTCCTGGCCGTGCATCAAATCGCGGGCGAGATGCCAGCGCGACCAGGTGGCGCCATCCTCATCATCGAATTCGCGCAGTATGCGACGGTACTCCAGCTCGCCGGCCTCGTCGTCGGCCAGCGCCGACAACGCTTCCTGTTGGGTGTATCCACTCATAACGCACCTGTTTTTGACCCTATTGATCCGACAACAAGGGTTTCATGGCCTGATCAATGGCTTCCCGGGCCCGGAAAATCCGGGACCGGACCGTTCCCACGGGACATTCCATGATCGCGGCAATGTCCTCGTAACTCAGTCCCTCGAACTCGCGGAGCGTGACCGCCCGCCGCAACTCCTCGGGCAGGCCTTCGATGGTTTGCCCGATCACGGTTCTCAGCTCTTCTGACAACGCCTGGGACTCGGGGGTTCCGATATCCCGCAACTGATCGCCGCCGGGATACTGTTCCGCCTCGGAGGCGTCTACATCCGAGCCCGGCGGCCGCCGCCCCTTCGAGACCAGATGATTCTTGGCCGTATTCACCGCGATCCGGTAGAGCCAGGTATAGAAGGCACTTTCGCCGCGAAAACGCGGCAACGCGTTCCAGGCCTTGATAAAGGTCTCCTGGGCCACGTCCTGAACTTCATCCGGGTCGCGGACATAGCGGTTGATCAGCGCAAAGATGCGTTGCTGGTACTTGAGCACCAGCAGTTCGAAAGCGCGCTCATCCCCGCGTCCGGCCTGTTTTACCAGTTGCTTGTCGGTTGTCACCCGCGTCCCCCGACTGTCTGACGCCCCCGGAGCCCTGTGCTGAGACCGTGCATCAGGCGCTTTGTTCCGCGTGGGCGAATCAAGGTGCAGTCTACAGGCCATGACCCGAACAGGCGACATCCCGGCGCTTGCGCGCCGCCCGGTGCGCGCCGGTATACTGGCGGCTGTTGGAAAAGCCCTTTCGCGCTCAAGATGGCCCCAAGGGTGCCGCCGGTGTGCGCGGTTGCGGCGGACGGGGAGATTCCCTGGTCCGAGCGACCCGGTTCAGCGGATGGGGGCTTCAGGCCACGCCCCGGGGACTTTCAACAACCTGCCAGCCCAGCCCGCCGGGAGTTTCCATGGCTATTCATCGACACGATGTGCTCATCATCGGCAGCGGCGCCGCCGGACTCAGTGTGGCCCTGCATCTGCCCGACCATGTCAATGTCGCCCTGCTGTCCAAGGGCGAACTCACCAGCGCCAGCACCTACTATGCCCAGGGTGGCGTCGCCGCCGTGCTCGACCACGAGGATTCCATGGAATCGCACATCGCGGACACGCACGAAGCCGGCGCCGGCCTGTGCCACGACAATGCCGTGCGTTTTACCGTGGAGAATGGTCCGGAGGCCATCCACTGGCTGATCGACGAAGGCGTCGCCTTTACGCGCCTGCACGGCGCCGGTGGCGACGGCGACTACCACCTTGCCCGGGAAGGCGGGCACAGCCACCGGCGCATTATCCATGCCGCCGATGCCACGGGGCTGGCGATTTCCAGTTCGCTCATCGACAAGGTCAAGGCCCGGCCCAACGTGGATCTCTATGAACACCGCGTGGCCGTGGATCTGATCCATGGCGACGACGAGGGCAGCCACCGTTGCCGGGGCGCCTATATTCACAACCACAGCACCGGCAACACGGATGTCTTTCTGGCCCGTTCCGTAGTCCTGGCTACCGGGGGTGCCAGCAAGGCCTATCTCTATACCAGCAATCCGGACGTGGCCACCGGCGACGGCATCGCCATGGCCTGGCGCGGCGGCTGCCGGGTGGCCAACATGGAATTCATGCAGTTCCATCCCACCTGCCTGTTTCACCCCAACGCCCGCAACTTTCTGGTCAGCGAGGCCCTGCGCGGCGAAGGCGCCACCCTGATCCGCCCGGACGGCGAGCGTTTCATGCCGGATTTCGACGAACGTGGCGAACTCGCCCCGCGGGATGTCGTGGCCCGGGCCATTGACCACGAAATGAAGCGCCTGGGACTGGATTGCGTCTATCTGGACATCACGCACAAGAGCCAGGATTTCATCATCAACCACTTTCCCACGGTCTACGCGAAATGCCTGCAGCTGGGCATTGATATCAGCCGTGATCCCATTCCGGTGGTGCCCGCGGCGCACTACACCTGCGGCGGCGTCATCACGGACCTCAACGGCTGTACGGATCTGCCCGGACTCTATGCCATCGGCGAAACCGCCTTTACCGGTCTGCACGGCGCCAACCGCATGGCCAGCAACTCCCTGCTCGAATGCATTGTCTTCGGCACCGCCGCCAGCCGGCATATCGCGGCCCATCTGGAGACCATGCCCGCGCCCGTGCACGCCCCCGAATGGGACGACACTCTGGTGACGGATTCCGACGAGGATGTGGTCATCGCCCACAACTGGGACGAGCTGCGCCGCTTCATGTGGGACTATGTGGGCATTGTGCGCACGGTGAAGCGCCTGGAGCGCGCCCGTCACCGCATTGATCTGCTCAAGCGCGAAATCCATGAGTATTACAGCAACTACCGGATTTCCAACGATCTGATCGAGCTGCGTAACCTGGTGGTGGTGGCGGATCTGATGATCCGCGCGGCGCTGTCGCGGCACGAGTCGCGGGGTCTGCATTATCTGCTGGATTACCCCCGGCCGCTGTCTGATGCCCGGGACACGGTTCTGTTGCCCGACAATGCCGTCAAGATCCGCTTCGCGGCCGAAGCGTAGCGGCCGTCAAAGGTTCCGGATCATGCGTTTCAGGCGCCGGAAATCGGCTGTCGAGCACTCATCCGCGAAAATCACCAGCCGGCGAACCCCGCAGCGCAGGGTGATGGCACCGGGCCAGAGCCCGCGCGCGGTTCCCGGCCGCGCGGCACGCTCGACCCCATCACTGAACAGAACCCGCCATTCATCGTCGTCCGGCCGGATCCGCACCGGGTGGGGCCGCCGGCCCTCCCACCAGAACGCTCCCAGCCCGAACAACAGCAGTGCGGCGAGCTTCCAGCCCCAGTGCAGACCGCTGAGGGACACGCCCGTACAGGCCGCGACCACACCCGCCGCCTGCCAGAACCGGCGTTGGCGTCCGGAGACAAGTTCAACGGGATTCGGCAATGCGCGTCAGCACCTCATCAATGAAATGGTCCAGATCCGCGTCCTCGGGACGGGAGCGACGCGTAAACCATTCGAAGAGTTCGGTATCCTGGCACTCCAGCAAGCGCGCGAAGCAGTCCCGATGGGCCGTGGAGTCCTCGTCGTAGAAGCGCTCCAGATAGGCGTAGAGAACGAACTCCACTTCCTTCATGCCCCGACGGCACTGCCAGACATGGCGTCGCTTGCGTTCGGCTTCCTCGGGCGTCATAACCCAACCTTGCTGACAGGGGAGCGCGCATTATCTATCATCAACGATCTATGACCAACTGGCAGCAATACCGCGATTCCGACCGGGCCGTTCACGCCCAAGACGGCACCCTTCTGCATTTGGGCTCGGGCCCGGCACCCGACGACGGCCCGCTGGCGGCCATCTGCGACGATCTGGCCGTGATTCACGCGCATGGCGCGGACACCCCGGATTTCCTCCAGGGCCAGATTACCGCCGACGTGAAGGACGTCGATGCCGGTGCCACCCAGCCGGCCATGCATCTCAACCTCAAGGGCCGGGGCGTGGTGAGCATGCGCGTGCTGCCCGCCGAAGACGGTTATCGGCTGCTGCTCGACCGGCATCTGGTGGAGGCCGCCCAAAAGGCGCTGGGCAAGTTCATTCTGCGCTCGAAAGTAAGCCTGGATCAGGACAGCGACCGCGTGATCCTGCGCCTCAGCGATGCCGGCAAGGCACTGGAATCCATGGGGTTACCCCGGCCCGACGCGGGGCAGGCCGTTACCACCGAAAATGGCGTGCAGCTGGCCCGGCCGGGGCAGACCGAGCAGTATCTGGTCATCGCCGCGCCGGACGCCGCCGCCGCGGTGCTCGACGGGCTGCCCGAGAGGTTCACAGTCGGCGGCGCCCTGCATGGCCGGCTGCTGGCCATTCGCGCGGGCGACGGCCAGGTGCGCCCCGGTGGCGAGGAACGTTTCATGCCCCAGGAGCTGAACTATGACCTGCTGGGCGGTATCAGCTTCAAGAAAGGCTGCTATGTGGGCCAGGAAGTCGTCGCGCGCATGCACTTCCGGGGCCATTTGAAACAACGCATGCGGACACTGAGCTGGCCCGCCGACGGCGCCCCGGAACCGGGCACGGCGCTGCGCGACGATCAGGGCCGCGGGCGCGGCGAGGTAGTCGACGCCGTCATCGCGGGGGACCGTTGCGAGGCGCTGGCCGTACTGCGGCATACGCATCAGGGGGCGCTCTTCACGGATGCGGGCGAGCTGGACTGGCGACGGGAAAACCTGCCCTACGAACTACCGGACGAGGGCTGAAGTGAACCGGGAAAAACGCCGGGCCATCTTCGAACGCCTGCGCGCCCAACGCCCCCGTCCGGACACGGAACTGAACTACCAGTCCCCGTTCGAGCTGCTGGTGGCCGTGGTGCTCTCCGCCCAGGCGACGGACGTGAGCGTGAACAAGGCCACCGCGAAACTCTTTCCGGTAGCCCCTACGCCCGAGGCCATTCTGGAGCTGGGTGTCGAGGGCCTGAAGGACTACATCCAGACCATCGGGCTGTACAACAGCAAGGCCAACAACATCATCAAGGCATGCCGGATTCTCGTCGACGAACACGACGGCGAGGTCCCGCGCGATCGTGCCAGCCTGGAGAAACTGCCCGGCGTAGGCCGCAAAACGGCCAATGTCATTCTCAATACCGCCTTCGGCGAGCCCACCATCGCCGTCGACACCCATATCTTTCGCGTCTGCAACCGAACCCGGATCGCGCCGGGCAAGGACACCCAAGAGGTGGAGCAACGGTTGCTACGCGTGGTGCCGGACGAGTTCAAAAAGGACGCCCACCACTGGCTCATCCTGCACGGGCGCTACACCTGTCTGGCGCGCAAACCAAGATGCGGGAGTTGCGTGATCGAGGATCTGTGCGAGCTGCCCATGAGCAAGCGGCCGGAATATTAAAAAGTAGCAAGTGGCAAGCAGAAAGTAGCAAGAAATTTTGCCGGCCGCGCTTTACGCGGCCCACATTATTTCTTTCGTCTTTCGTCTTTCCGCTTTCGTCTCTTCTCTATCTTCCTCAGAAGATAGAGAAGCTCGCCACGTTAATCTGCAGGTGCACGAGGATGCTGGCGATATAGCCCAGCAGGATCACCGGCGCCCAGCGCAGATGGCCCAGGAAGGTGTAGGAGCCGCGCGCCTGCCCCATCAGGGCCACGCCGGCGGCGGACCCGATGGAGAGCACGCTACCGCCCACACCGGCGGTCAGGGTAATCAGCAGCCACTGACCATGGGACATGGCCGGATCCATGGTGAGCACGGCGAACATGACCGGGATGTTGTCCACCACCGCGGATAACAGACCCAGGGCGACATTGGCGCCGGTGGCGTTCCACTGCGTATAGAGCAGTTCCGAGAGCATGCTCAGATACCCCAGGAAGGCGAGTCCGCCCACGCACATCACCACGCCGTAGAAGAACAGCAGCGTATCCCACTCGGCCCGAGCCACGCGGGAGAAGACATCAAAGGGCACGACAGAGCCCAGCCGTTCCAGTTTTTCCCGGTCGCCGCGCTGTTCATAAATGCGGCGCTTGCGATCCAGCGAACGCGGCAGCGTCTTGCGCAGGAAATAGCCGAAGAACTGCAAATAGCCCAGCCCCGTCATCATGCCCAGTACCGGCGGCAGATGCAGCAGGGTATGAAAAACCACGGCCGTGGCAATGGTGAGCAGGAACAGGGCCATGATGCGCAGCGCACCGCGCTTGAGTTCCACTTCCTCGTTTACCGGTTCCGGCTTGCGGTTGTGAATAAAGAAGTTCATGACCATGGCGGGAATGGCGTAATTGACCATGGCCGGCGGCAATAGCGAGAAGAATTCGTGAAACTCGATTACGCCGGACTGCCAGACCATGAGGGTCGTGATATCGCCGAACGGGGAAAAGGCGCCGCCCGCGTTGGCCGCCACCACGATATTGACACAGGCGAGGTTGATAAAACGCGGATGACCCTCGGCCATCTTGGTCACCACCGCACACATCAACAGGGCCGTGGTGAGGTTGTCCGCGATGGGCGAAATGACGAACGCCAGCAGGCCCGTGGTCCAGAACAGCGAGCGGAAGCTGAAGCCCTTGCGAACCATCCAGGCGCGCAGTCCATCAAAGACCCGGCGCTCCTCCAGGGCATTGATGTAGGTCATGGCGACCAGCAGGAAGAGCATGAGTTCGGTGAACTCGAGCAGCGTCTGGTGAAAGGCGGGTTCCACCTGCTCCGCCTTGCCCGCCTGCGCATACACCCAGCCGATCAGCGCCCAGATAATGCCCGCGGCGAGCAAAACGGGCTTGGACTTGCGCATGTCCAGTTTTTCCTCGCTCATCACCAATAGATAAGCGAGGACGAAGACCGCCAGACAGACCAGCCCCACCGTGGATCCGGTCAGGTCCATTTCGCCAGTTACGGCCAGGGCGGAGGGGCTGTACGCCAGCAGTGCCGGCAAGGGAAGCAAAAAGAAGAGTTTGCGCGGGAACAAGCAGGCCAGAAAACCAGAACCATATCGCATGGACAATCACTGCGTCCGGGGCTTGAGAAAATCGCCGCGAATCTTAGCACAATTCCGCCCGCCCGGACTGATCGAGATCAAGAATATGCAAGGCGATTCGCTTGCTGCCCTCCTTGCCCCTTGCGCCTTGCTACTTGCGCCTCGTTTGTCCGTCAGGGTGCTATGGGCGGCTCGTCCTCGGCTCCCTCGTGATTGTCCAGCTTGTTCTGGAAACTCTCTACCTTGCGGGCCAGGTCTTCGCCGCCCTCATAGCGCGCGATATGAAACAGGGCCTCGCCTTCATGGACCAGGGGCAGATTGTTGCGGCCCACCAGGATGCCGTCGCTGGCAGCAACCACATCCTGCTCGGTGGTACCGAAGGGGTCGCTGATCCGGCCGATGCATTCCCCCTCGCGCACGTACCGGCCCAGTGCCACCAGGGAACGAAAGACGCCGTCGTTTTCCGCGCGAACCCAGGAAGACGAACGCGCCACCTGGGCCTGGCGCGGCTTGCGCGGACGCGAACGGACCATTTCCAGATGACGCATGACATTGATCACGCCGCGAAGACCGGCACGGACACAGGATTCGTCATAGCGCAACGCTTCGCCCGCCTCATACGTAATGACCGGGACACCGGCAGTATCGGCGGTCTCGCGCAGGGAGCCTTCGCGCAACTCGGAATGCATCACCACGGGGACACCGAACGCCTGGGCCAGATCGGCGACTTCCGGGTTGTCCAGATTCGCACGCACCTGGGGCAGGTTGGAACGGTGAATGGCGCCGGTGTGCAGATCAATGCCGTGGGTGGCGTGATCCAGAACCGCGGTCTTGAACATGCGCGCCGTGCGCGCGCCCAGACTGCCGGATTCCGAACCGGGAAAGCAGCGGTTCAAGTCGCGCCGGTCGGGCAGATAACGCGAGTGATGGATAAAGCCGAAAACATTGACCACCGGCACGGCCAGCAGGGTGCCGCGCAGATTGCGCAGCGCGGAATGGCGCAACAGGCGCCGGATGATTTCCACGCCATTGAGTTCATCGCCGTGAATGGCCGCGCTGACCATGAGCACCGGGCCACTGCGTCGCCCGTGGAGGACATGGACGGGAATGCTGACCGGCGTCTGCGTATAGAGCTGGGCCACCGGGACCTGGATAAAGCGATGACTGCCCGCGGTGACCTTCTCCCCCGCCAGCTCGAAGGGTGCGCGCATCAACCCCGGGCTCCCTTGGTGCCCGTACGGTAGGGCCGCTGTTCCTTTTCGATGAAGCGGATGATCATGCCGGCCACATCCTTGTTGGTGGACTTCTCGATGCCCTGCAGCCCGGGCGAGGAGTTCACTTCCATGACCACGGGACCATGGCTGGAGCGCAGGATATCCACGCCCGCCACGTTCAGACCCATGATCTTCGCCGCCCGGGTGGCCGTGGCCCTCTCCTC
>CAJXLA010000099.1 GCA_913055795.1 uncultured Alcanivorax sp.
ATCAGGCGCTGGTTCTGCTGTCTTCCAGATAAGTCCGGCGCGCCCACTCCAGCGCGGCGCTATTATCGTGCTGCCAGGGGTGGTAATCCTTCTTGTAGAAATCCAGATAATCCCGGCCCAGATCCCGGACCATCTTGCGCGTGAACCGCACCGCCTCGCGCCACATGCGCCAGTTGGTCCACTGCCCGGACTTGTGCATCAACGCGATGGCCTGGGCGGTATTGAGCGAGAAGAAAACGATGGTGATCTCGATCATGGTGCGGCGCAGCAGGTTGCGATCACCCACATGCTGGTCATAGACATCGAAGGCCACGGCCTTGTGTTCGGTTTCCTCGATGGCGTGCCAGGCCCAGATCTTTTCCATCACCGGCGCCATTTGCCGCAGGTATTCCGGATGCTTGTTGAGAAAGAAATCCGACATCAGCGCGGTAATGTGCTCGCCGGCGACCGTGCCCGCCAGCTGCTTTTCCGGCGACTGATAATCCCGCATTAATTGATTGAGCTTGCGCGCCAGCGCCTCGATCCGGTCGAGTCGATAGCCACGACTCTTGAGGCTTTCATTGAGCGCATTGTGCTCGCGCGAATGATGCGCCTCCTGGCCGATAAAGGCCTTGACCTGGGCGCGCAGCACGGGATCCCGGATGCGGTCCTGAAACAGACGGACGCTGTGAATAAACTGGGCCTCGCCCTCGGGCAGGTTCGCCGAGAAACCGGCGAAGAACATGCTCAAAAACGCATTGTCCTGAAACCAGAAATCCGGAATGGCGTCGCTGTATTCCTGTTGCATCTTGCGAACCGGAACGCCCACATCCGCGCCCTTGAGCTGCGCCCCGGACGCCGTCTGCGCCGTGGCTGTAGTCATGTGATCAACCTCCCGAAACCCGACTACCGCAATAGGAACACTTTTGCATAACCGGTTTCACTGTCATCCGGGGCCAAAGTGTGCTCCCGGAGGCATCCCGCCCACGGGCGAACTGGTTTCGGGTATGGCATAGTAAATACGTTGCACAACTCGGGGGCAGCCATGAAATTCGAGGAATTCCGTCAGTATGACGCCACGGGCCTGGCCGGGCTCATCGAGCGCGGCGAGGTTACGGGGGAGCACCTGCTGGATGTGGCCATTGAACGGGTCGAGGCGGTCAACGGCGAACTGAACGCGCTGCTGCATCCACTCTATGAACGTGGGCGCGAACAGCTGAACGCGGGCCTGAGCGGGCCCCTGGCCGGTGTGCCCATGCTGACCAAGGATCTGTTCCAGGAGATCGAGGGCGCGCCGCATTACAAGGGCAACCGGGCACTGAAAGACGCCGATGCCCGCGCGCAACGGGACTCTACTCTTGTACAGCGCTGGAAAGCCATGGGGCTGGTGCCCTTCGGCCGGACCAATACCCCGGAGTTCGGCGCCAAGGGCATTACCGAACCCGAGGCCTTCGGCGCCTGCCGCAATCCCTGGAATACCGGCCATACCCCCGGCGGTTCGTCGGGCGGCTCGGCCGCCCTGGTCTCCGCGGGCGCGGTGCCCGCGGCGGGCGCCAATGACGGCGGGGGCAGTATCCGGATTCCCGCCGCCTGCTGCGGGCTCTTCGGCCTCAAGCCCGGACGCGGGCGCACGCCCTGGGGGCCGGAATTTACCGAGGCCCAGCACGGCATGGCGGTCAACCATGTGCTCACCCGGTCGGTGCGTGACAGCGCCGTGATTCTCGATCACACCCATGGCGGGGAAACCGGCAGTCTCTTCCGCATCGCGCCACCGCAGGGAACCTATGCCAACGCCGCCGCCCGGTCACCGGGCAAGCTGCGAATCGGTTTCGCCACCGCCTCGCCGCTGGGCCTGTCGGTGGACCCGGAAGCGGTCAAAGCGACGGAGGACACCGCCCGGCTGCTTGAGGAGCTGGGCCATGACGTGGAAGAAGCCTCGCCGGCGATGGACATGCGGCAGATGTGCATGGACTGGCTCCATGTCTGGTTCGCCCAGTGCGCGGTGAGTGTGGACGAAGTGCAGGAACAGACCGGCTGCGGGCCGGAAGGGTTCGAGGCGGACACCCTGGGCATGGCGGCCGCGGGCCGCGCCATGCGCGCGGACGACTATGTCATCCGGCAGGGGCGCTGGCAGCAATACATGATCGCGCTGGATCAGTTCCTGGGGCGTTATGATTTCTGGCTCACGCCCACCATGGCGATGCCACCGGCGGCCATCGGCGCGAATGACACACCGGGCTGGCAACAGAAGGCGTTGCGGCTTGCGCTCAAGGCGGGCCTGGGCGGCGCCATTGCCCGCAGCGGTCAGATCGAGGAACTGGCGTTCAAGAGTTTCGAGGCGCTGCCGTTCACGCAACTGGCCAATGTCACCGGGGTGCCGGCCATGTCCGTGCCGCTGCACGAATGCGACAACGGCCTGCCGCTGGGTGTGCAGTTCGTGGGCGGGCACGGCGACGAGGAGAAGCTGTTCAGCCTCGCCGGCCAGCTGGAGCAGGCCCGGCCCTGGTTCGACCGGGTGCCCGACTGAAGTCGCGCCGGCCCCGGTTCAACCAGGCCACTCGCGCACCAGATGCTCGCGCTTGTCCGTGACTTCGGCCCATTTCTGGTAGTCCGGCAGTGGATCCTTCATCTCCGTGATATTGGGCCACTCTTCCGCCAGGTCCGCATTGATCTTGAGGAACTCCTCCTGATCATCGGGCAGCTCGTCCTCGGAAAAGATGGCATCCACCGGGCATTCCGGTTCGCACAGCGCACAGTCGATGCACTCGTCCGGATGAATGACCAGAAAGTTCGGCCCCTCGTAGAAGCAGTCTACGGGGCAAACCTCTACACAGTCCGTGTGTTTGCAATTGATACAGGCTTCGCCTACTACAAACGTCATGATTCAGCCTCTTCGGTCTTTCGAGCCGCGTACCCTACGCGTATTCAGCCGTTGCGAACACCACCCGGACGCGCCGGACCCTCCAGCGCGGCCAGTACCAGATTGCGAAGCTCACAGCAGCAATCCCGGGCCGAGGCCAGTCCCTTGCGGATCCGTGAATCGCTCTTCCCGGAGCAGTCCTCGCGAAACAGGTATTCAGCCGTGTTGGCAATAAACCGAGCCCGGTCGGGCGCGATGTGCCCGCGCTCGGCCAGAATGTCACGAATAAACTTCGGTGTTGCGGTCACAATTTCCTCCCTGCAAGCCCGGTTCCGGCCAGCACAAAGCTTGGCGTCCGGAACGGGTAAAGTTACACTGTTATGGTATATTTTACAGAGCTGAACCCGATTTTCAATACCGTTTTGGTATACCTAAGGAACACACAATGATCAGAATCAGCAGGCTCTCCGACTACGGCGTCGTAATCGCGGGCTGGCTGGCCGCGCAGGACGAGGTGCGCACGCTGGACGAAATCAGCGCGGCCACTCATATACCACTGGCCACCGTACGCAAGGTGACACGTCTGCTGACGCTGAGGGGCTTATGTTCCGCGCGCAAGGGTGCGCATGGTGGCTACCGCATCGCTTATCCGGGTGAACAGATCACGCTGCTGGCCGTGCTGGAAGCCATCGATGGCGAGCTGGCCATGACGCAATGCGCCAAGTCCAGCGGCTGCGAATGTTCGCTGGTGGGCCACTGCGCGGTGGAAGGGGGCTGGCGCATTATCAACCGGGTGATTCGCGAGGCCCTGTCCCGGCTGACCATCGCGGACCTGCAGCATGTGGACCTGGCCGAGGAAACCGTCTGGGAGCGTCTGCTGCAGGGCGCGGCCGGAGAATCCGGTCCCGTCATTGTGCGGCACTGACACCGGCCACCGCCTTCCGGCCCTGACGACGCAACCGCACCTGCTTCTCCACCTCCAAGAGCCCGAACACCACCACGCCCGAACCCACGATCAGCAGGCCGTCGACCAGCGGCACGGCGCGGGTATCAAAGAGTCGCTGCGCCGGCGGCGCATAGGTCATGACGAATTGCGCAGCGACCACCAGTCCCACGGTGAGCCAGACCACGGGCGTGCCCCGAATCGCCTTGCGGTTGATCGAGGTGGTGTAGAAGTTGCGCATGAAGAACAGATAGAAGATCTCCATCACCACCAGGGTGTTCACGGCCATGGTGCGGGCCAGTTCGATGGGATAGCCCTGCGCCTTCGCGTGCAGGAAGATGCCGTAGACCGCCGCCAGGAAGAGCGAGGACGCGGTCACGATGGTCCAGAGGATGGCCGGTGTGAGCAGAGGCTCGTTCCGGCGCCGGGGCGGGCGTGCCATGGTGGCGTCTTCCATGGGCTCGAAGGCCAGGGCCACGCCCAGGGTGATGCCGGTCACGAGATTCACCCACAGGATCTGTACCGGGTTGATCGGCAGCGTAAATCCGACAGAGAGCGCCACCATAATGGTCAGCGCCTCGCCCGCGTTGGTGGGCAGCGTCCAGCCGATCACCTTCTTCAGATTGGTGTAGACGGTGCGGCCCTCGCGCACCGCCGCGACGATGGAGGCGAAGTTGTCGTCGGCGAGTACCAGATCCGCCGCCTCGCGCGTGGCCTCGCTGCCCTTGCGCCCCATGGCGATGCCGATATCGGCGCGCTTCAACGCGGGCGCGTCGTTCACCCCGTCGCCGGTCATGGCCACCGCCAGGCCATGGCTCTGCAATGCCATGACCAGGCGCAGCTTGTGTTCCGGGCTGGTGCGCGCGAAGACGTCGTTTTCCCGGACCGCTTCGGCCAGTTGTGCATCGTCCAGTGCGTCCAGATCCTTGCCCGTCAGCACCGACTCCGCCCGGGTCAGGCCCACCTGCCGGGCGATGGCCGAAGCCGTCAGGGCATGATCGCCGGTAATCATCTTCACCGCGATCCCGGCCTTGTGGCACTCCCCGACGGCGGCGATGGCTTCCGGCCGCGGCGGATCGATCAACCCCACCAGGCCCACCAGGATTAGCTCATCGGCGACATCCTCGAATACCAGCACCGTTTTCTCCGGTGCTTCCGGGCGCACCGCCAGTGCCAGCACCCGTTCACCGCCACGTGCAATTTCCTCCTGCTTGCGTTCCCACCAGCCGCGGTCCAGAACCTCGTGTTCCCCGTCGGCATTCAGCTGCCAGCGGCACCGATCCAGCACCGCCTCCGGCGCGCCCTTGAGAAAGACGCCGGCGTGGCCCTGATGGTCATGGTTGAGCGTCGCCATGAAACGGTGCTGGGCGTCGAAGGGAATCAGGTCCGTGCGCACCCAGGGTCCGTCGTTGTCCAGGGTCCGGATATCGAGCTTGCGCGCCAGGGCCACGAGCGCGCCTTCCATGGGATCGCCTTCCACATTCCACTGGCCGTCGTCCTGACGCAGTTCGGCGTCATTGCACAGCCAGGCCACGCGGGCCAGATCCACCAGGCCCGCCACTTCGGATGCATTGACCGCTTCACCGTCGCGCTCGACCCGGCCCTCGGGCGCATAGCCGGAGCCGGTCACGCGCAGATGGCGCCCGGCACCGGTAACCACCGTGGCCACCATCATTTCGTTGCTTGTCAGCGTGCCCGTCTTGTCCGAGCAGATGACCGACACCGCGCCCACGGTCTCGATCGCCGGCAGGCGCCGGATGATGGCGTTGCGCCGAGCCATGGCCTGGACCCCGATGGCCAGGGTCACCGTGAGGATGGCGGGCAGGCCTTCGGGAATGGCGGCCACGGACAGGCCCACAACGGCCATGAAAAGCTCGCCGAAGGGCAGGTGCTGCACGAAGTAGCCGAAGACCAGGATCAGCAGCGCCAGCGTGAGGATGCCACCGCTCAGCCAGCGGCCGAAGCGATTCATCTGCCGCACCAGGGGCGTGACCAGCGGCTCCACCTCGCCCAGCAGACCGCTGATGCGGCCGATTTCCGTGGCCGTGCCCGTGGCGACCACCAAACCGCGCGCCTGGCCGGCGGTGATCAGGGTGCCGCTGTAGGCCATGCCCGCGCGGTCGCCCAGGGCGGCGTCGGCGGCGACCGCGCGGGTGGATTTCTCCACGGGCACGGATTCGCCGGTCAGCACCGCTTCCTGGGCCATGAGCCCGTGCACCTCCAGCAGCCGCAGGTCCGCGGGTACACGGTCGCCGGCTTCCACCTACACGATATCGCCGGGCACCAATTGCTCGGCCGGCAGGCTCCGGCGCGTGCCGTCGCGAACGACCGTGGCCACCGGCGCGAGCATCCGGCGGATGGCCCCCAGTGCCTTTTCCGCCTTGCCTTCCTGGACGAAACCCAGCACCGCGTTGATCACCACCACCGCCAGGATCACGCCGGTATCCGCCCAGTGCCGCAGCAGCGCGGTAATCACCGCCGAGCCCAGCAGCACATAGATCAGCACGTTGTGGAACTGCAGCAGGAGCCGTTTGAGGGGGCCGTCGCGCGGCGGTTCCGGCAACTGATTGGGCCCGTATTCGGTCAGCCGTGACCCGGCCTCGTTTTCAGCGAGGCCTTGGGGACCGGAGCGCAGCGCGTCCAGAAGGGCATCGGCCGGGCGCGCATGCGCATCGGCTGCTGGTGATTCGCGATCCGGGTGGACCATATGCGGTTACCGGCACCTTGCTGTGATCGACGGCAGCGTACACCGACCACCCCGTGGGCCGGGAACCGGATTGGACCATCCGCGCGCGCGCACTGCAATGGCGGGGAGCAAAGGCGCCGCGAAAACGCTTGCTCGCGCCTGGCCGCTCTCGCACACTGAAACCCGAATCAGGCAATCGGACGCCTGTCATGCGGATTCGCGAGGAAGCCCGGCAACTGCTGCGTGCTGCCGTGTTCGCGTTGATGGTCTTCGGCGTGGGCATGGGCGGCTATGCCGTGCTCGCCGGCGACCGCTACGGCTTCGTCGATATCGCCTACATGACGGTGATCACCCTGACCACCGTGGGCTTCGGTGAAGTCATCGACCTGTCGGCCAGTCCAGCCGGACGGCTGTTCACTATCTTCCTCATCCTCGGCGGCGTGGGCAGCATTCTGTATCTGCTCTCGGGCCTCGCCGCCTTTCTCTCCGACGGCAATATCCAGCGACTGACATGGATGAAGACCATGAAACGCAAGGCGGATCAATTCAACGAACACATCATTGTCTGTGGTGGCGGTACCGTGGGTATGCGTGTGGTGGACGAGCTTCACGCCACCCGGCGTGACTTCGTGCTCATCGACACCGAAGAAGACACCGTGCGCGAACTCCATGAACGCGTGGGGGAGAACTTCCCCGCCATTATCGGGGACGCGACCGAAGACGAGCAGCTGCGCGCCGCGGGGATCGAGCGCGCCGCTGGTGTGATCAGCTGCCTGGGCCAGGACAACGAGAACCTGATCGTGGTGGTCTCGGCGCGCATGCTCCGGCCCGACATCCGCATCGTCACCCGTTGCACCAACAGCGAACGCGCGAACAAGCTGCGCCGCGCCGGCGCGGATTCGGTGGTCTCGCCCACCACCATCGGCGGCATGCGGCTGTCTTCGGAGATGGTGCGCCCCTCGGTGGTGTCCTTTCTCGATCACATGCTCCACGACAAGGAGGAACCGCTTCGGGTCGAGGACTGGATCATCGCCGAGGGCTCGCCCCTGGCGCACAAGACCGTGGGCGACGTCCGTGCCTTCGAGCTGGATCAGTTTCTGGTGATCGCGCTCAGCGATGCCGACGACAACTGGAGTTTCAATCCCGCTGACGATACGGAATTACGCCCCGGTGTCCGTCTGATTTTCATGAGCAGCCCGGAAGACTGCCGACGTTTCCAGGCGCTGGCCGCCGGGGCATCCTGAACTCCCCCACCCGGGCCGGCCGTCACTGGGCCACCACTTCCCCGCCAGCATCCACCATCGCCGGCCGTGGATCGTTTTTGCGCACGCGACGCTCTCGCCGATAGCGCCAGATAATGAAGCCCGTAATCGCGAAGAACAGTGGCAACAGACCCGAGACGAGCACGATCAGCCGCCCCGTCATGCCGAGGGCCTGGCCGTTGTGGATGGGAAAGAGCAAATGCTGGACATGATCGCCGGCGCGGGCGTCCTTGCGGGCATCATAGCGCTGGATGATCTCGCCGGTTTCCGGGTGCAGCCAGAGTTCGAGATCCGGCATGCTGGTGTGCACCCGCTCCGGGGTGCGCATCAGGATTTGCCAGTAGGGTTGCTCGGCATCGGCGAAATAGCTGTACTGCGTTTCCGCCTCGGGGTAGGCCTGGCGCGCCCGGGCATGAATGTCATCCACCGTCAGCGGCGTATCCAGTTGGCCGTCGGCCTTCGGATCCTCACCATGACCGGTGGGCAGGGTCGCCTGGATGGCCTTTTCCACCGGCGTATGAAAGCTCAGCCCCACCCCGGTAAGCGTGATCGGCAGCAGCACCAGGAAGGCATAGAAACCCAACACCCGGTGCCAGCGAAAACTCAGCGCCGCCGCGTTCTTCGGCCGGCCGGGCACGAAAGCGGGCGCCCAGCGCTTGCGCGGCCACCACAGGTAAAGCCCGGCAATGAGCATGAGGGTAACGCCCAGCCCCACATAACCCACCACATCTTCGCCCGGCGCGCCGGCGAAAAAGGACAGGTGAATCCGGTACACAAAGGAGGTGAAATAGGAGCCCCAGTCGCGCACCGCCAGCACCTCGCCGGTGGCCGGATGCACCGACGCCCGGCTGAACTGCATGCTGCCGTCGTCCCGGGGATAGAAGAAATCCACCACAAAGGTCTCGGCCTGCACGCCCGGCGCCAGCAAACGCAACGGCGCGACACCCTGGCCCAGCGCTTCTGTCGCGTTTTGCCGGATGCGGTGCTCGGAGACCCACTCCGAGGGCGGAATCTCGCCCACCGCCAGTTCCGGATTCAACAGCGGGTCCAGCTCATCCTCGAAAACCAGAATGGTTCCGGTAATCGCCAGCACCACAAAGGGCGCCATGAGCACCAGACCCAGCCAGCGGTGTAAGCGGCGCATTCGGAACTCCCCTTCGGACGATCTTGGGCACGGGTGCCGCGACGTTCGACGCATCATAAATCAAACGAGAACGATTTGCATTCCAGTTCGGCCGGTCCAGGTTTCCCCAAACGGCCCGTCCGAGAGGATGGCCGGTGCCCTCGCCCTACGCCTAGTTCGCATGTCACCGGCCATGCGGATCAGGTGATTCCTCAAGTGGATGAAATTCATGACACCATGACGAACGCCCGACCCTTTCCGCGCTCGGCCGCCCTTACCGAGCGGCTTCTGGACAGTCTCCGGCCGGGGAACAAACAACGCAGACCAGGCCCGTGTGATGTAACGCGTGGTTGTGGTACGCATCCGAACTGGATTCCGGACAACAAGGAGAACCGCCATGGATCAACGCATTCCCCTGTCCCTGCTCTTCCTGCGCCTGGGTATCTTTATCGTCATGCTGATGTGGACCCTGGATAAATTCTTCAATCCGGGCCACGCGGGCAAGGTCTATGCGGGCTTCTACGGCATCACCATCGAGGGCAATACCCTGATGTATGTCATCGGCGCCGTGGAACTGGTGCTGGTTCTCGCCTTTGTCGCCGGCGCTTTCCGCCGGTGGACCTATGGTGCCGTGCTGATTCTCCACGGCATTTCCACGCTGTCGTCCTGGCAGCAATACATCAATCCCTTCGACAACCTGCTGTTCTTCGCCGCCTGGCCCATGCTGGCCGCCTGTATCGCGCTTTATCTGCTGCGCGATCTGGATACGCACTGGTCCGTGGACGAAATGCGCGCCCGGGGATAAGGACACCCGCCAGGGGCCCGCGTGCCGGATGAGCCTCAGGCTTGCTTGCGGCCCCGGTGTGGGCCGCACGGCCTCGCGCCTAGCAGGCTGTTGAAAAACCCGTTGCGTGCTCAGGCTTTCAGGCTGGCTCGCAATCGAGGCGCCCTTTTGAAGGCGGG
>CAJXLA010000100.1 GCA_913055795.1 uncultured Alcanivorax sp.
CCCGACTGTGAATTTGGCTACTCGTTTTATCCAATCCATTGCAAAAATTCCCGAAACTTCTCGCGGCATCCCAAAAAATCGGACTTAAATTGTGACTTAGTCTTTACTATTCACGTGTATCCGGGGTCAGGCCTCACATTTCACATTCGGTGCAGTGAAATGTCAGATCTGTCCCCGAGCCGCGATCCGCATTCTGAGATTTGGCGAGCGACCGTCGGCCTGTAGTTCCGGGGCCTGGTATCACGGCCCCTATGTGAAATGTGACGCCTGCCCCCAAAGTTCACATAGAACAAATCCCGGAGAACCAACGCTGCTCTTCCGCAGACCCGTACTTCATCTTTATCTGGATCTTCCGTGAATCGACGTAAAAGAGTACGTCCAAATCCTGGGCTAGACCAATAACTAATTCGTCCGAGCTGTTAAGGTACCTTTCTGCCGTGGTTCTTTTCCCGCCAACCTGAATTTTGCATGTTTGAGGCCAGGAACCATCACATCGATATGAGAACTTAATCTCCCTTCCTTTCTCATGGACTTCATACTTGGGCTTAAAGTCATGGTAGCCGTTTGCCACCTCGCCAACGCAAGTCAACTCAGTCTGACTTAACGCGGGATTCGCCAGCGCCACGAGGATTGCCACAAAGAACCTCGTAATGTAACTCCTGCCAGTGCACCCCGCGTGCCTAAAATGCGCTTCCTGCCTTGCTCTGGCTAGTACCGCCCAACCACAAACCGCTCCCCGTCACTATCCACCACCAGCGAGGTCTCACCGCCCTCCTCGACGGCTTCCCCCATCTCGACCAGTCGATAAAACACCGGCCGATCAATCAGGGCCCAGAGGTTGGCGCGGACATGGACATAGGGAGCGGGTTCGCCGGTGTCGGGGTCTTTCACCACGTCCAGGGGATGGTCCGGGCCGGCCACCACGGCGTCGCCGACATTGGTGCTGAACACGAGTCGGGGACGGCCTTCGGGATTGACGGCTTCCATCTCGGTCGCCACAAAGGGCGCATCGTCCACCTGGATGCCGAGCTTCTCGGCCGGGGTGACCAGGAAATAGTCGTCGCCGTCGCGCCGGAGGACGGTGGAGAACAGGCGCACCATCTTTTCGCGCCGGATGGGACTGTCCTGGTAATACCAGGTGCCGTCCCGGGCGATGCGCATGTCGATGGTTTGCTGGTTGTCCGGTTCCCACTTGTGCACCGGGGGCAGGCCCTCGGGACCCTTCTCGGCCTTTTCGATCAACTCGGCCAGGGAGTCAGGGGTCGTTGCGCTCATTCCGTCTTGCTCTTGTTGCCTCGTTGGCCTTTGTTGCCCATGCGGATACCGATATTGATGAGAAAGTCCAGGAAGTCGTCCTTGTCCTCGATCATGCCCTGGTAGAAGGGGCTCTCCATCAGGCCCACGGCGCCGTGGGCGAGCGCCCAGGCGGCGCAGATGTGGTACATGGGCGGGACGTCTTCCAGAGTGCCGTCGTCGATGCGCTCCTTGATGATGTTGCCCAGCAGCTCGAAGTTGGACTCGCGGATGCGGTGGAGCTTGTCCACCATCTCGGGCACAGCCTGGTCCTTGATGACCTTGTGCTCCAGGCGGTCAAAAAGCTGGTAGCGCTGCGGGTCCGAGATCCGGAAGCGGAAATACTCGCGGGTGAGGCGTTCCTTGTCGTCGGAGTCGGCAATCTCCTCGAACACCCGGGCGAGTTCTTCCTCGTACTGGATCATAAGCAGCAGGTAGATCTCGTTCTTGGTCTGGAAGTGCTTGTAGATGGTGCCCTTGCCGATCCCGACCCGGTCGGCAATCATTTCCACGGTGACCTTGTCCTCGCCGTGCTCGAGAAAGAGCTCCAGAGCCGCGTCCACAATCTCGCGTTCACGCTGGTGAAACTCCCGGGCACGCTGGGTCGCCTTTTCCAGATCCCCCATCTACTTCTCTCCGCCGAAAGCCTGTAATGCCGGCCCGCAAGGTAGCGGGCTTCCATGACCGGGCAGTCTAGCACTTTCAGCTGTCATGCCCAGCCTCCGCGCACCGGGGCGGCTCTGATAAGCTGACGATCCAACCGGCTCGAGGAGGCAGTGTGACGGACTTCAGCGACGAATTCCCCCTGGACGACGGGCTGTGCTATCTCAACCACGCCGCTGTGGCGCCCTGGCCCGCGCGCACCGGTGCGGCCGTGCGCGCCTTTGCCGATCAGGCGGTGCACCGGGGCGCGCGGGATTACCCGGACTGGCTGGCCGTGGAGCGCCACCTGCGTGAGCAGTTTGAGTGCCTGCTCAATGCCGGGAGTACGGATGATATCGCCCTGCTGAAGAACACCTCGGAGGGGCTGTCCGTGATCGCCGAGGGGCTGAACTGGCAGCCGGGGCATCAGGTGGTGATCATGGATCACGAATTCCCGTCCAATCGGATTCCCTGGCAGGCGCTGGAGCCGCACGGGGTGGAGGTCATCGAGGTTCCCGTGGACGGGGACGACCCGGAGGGCGCATTGATCGCGGCCTTCACGAACCGCACGCGACTGCTGTCGGCCAGCTCCGTGCATTACGGCACTGGGCTGCGGCTGGATCTGGAGCGCCTGGGCCGGGCCTGTCGCGAGCGCAACATTCTCTTCTGTGTGGACGCCATCCAGAGCCTGGGCGCCCAGCCCCTGGACGTGCAGGCGGCACAAGCGGATTTCGCCGTGGCGGACGGGCACAAGTGGATGCTGGGCCCGGAGGGCCTGGCGGTGTTCTACAGCCGGCCAGGCTCCGTGCGCGATCAACTGGATCTGCACCAGTACGGCTGGCACATGGTGGAGCAGCCCGGGCAGTTCGGCCAGCGCGACTGGCGCCCGGCGGAATCCGCCCAGCGCTTCGAGTGCGGCAGTCCCAATCTGCTGTGCGCCCATGCCCTGTCCGCGAGCCTGTCGCTGTTACTGGAGGTGGGCCCGGAACGCATTGCCGAGTTGATTGAAGAGCGTGTGGCCCATATTGAAAAACGCCTGCACGACGCAGGCGGCTTTGAAATCATCACGCCCTCGGATCCGCAGCGGCGCGCGGGCATCCTCACCTTCCGGCCGCTTCACGAGGACACGGACGCCGCCTGTAACCGGCTCTGGGCCGCGGGTGTGGTCTGTGCCCGGCGCGGCGGCGGCATCCGGTTCTCGCCGCACTTTTATACGCCGTTGGAGGTGGTGGACCGGGCCGTGGATATCCTCCTGCAGGGATCGCCACAAATGGGTTGATCGGCTTGTGGGAGCGGCCCCCTTTACAGGCTTGCTGTCGATACGCGACGTTTACCCTGCTAGGCTGGCGCCATGTTGACCGGCAACCGTTTCTACCAGTGGTGCAGTGACTGGCTGCAGAGCGAGCGGCCTTCGCGGCGCGTGCAGCTGTCGGACTTCGATCAGCTGCGCCAGGAGCTGCGTCCCTGTGACGTGCTTCTGGTGGACGGCGAGAGCCGGCTGGACGAGCGCATCAAAACGCTGAGCACCAGCCGCTGGTCGCGCGTGTTGCTCTATCTGGGCCGGCTGCACGACATCAATGACCCGGCCCTGCGCGCCATCGTAACCGAATACCAGCCCTGTGAGTCGGACACCCAACTGGTGCTGGAAGCGCGCCTCGACCGGGGCCTGATCCTGCAGCCGCTGACCAGCCTGGAGCTGGGCCATGTGCGGATCTGCAGGCCCCGGGGCCTGTCGCACCACGACCGCCAGGAAGTGATTCGCTACGCCATCAGCCGGCTGGGCCTGTCGCCGGCGCCGTCCTGGCTGGATATCCTGCGCCTGCTCGCCCCCTGGGGTTGGCTGCCCCGGCGCTGGCGCCTGGCGGTGTTCTCGCGTCTGGCCGGCCAGCTGCTGCGTACCCTGTCCGGTTCGGCGGTGGGTTCGGCCTTCGCCTTTATCCAGTATCCGATCCTGCCCCTGGTCAAGCGCACCGAGGACGGCGCCACACGGCTATACCGGCGCCATCCCCGGATCTTCTTCGCGGCGGATTTCGACCATTCGCCCTACTTCGACATCATCAAGTACCCCTTCGTGGACCACAACGATGACCACCGCGGCATGCGCCTGCTGCCCTGGAAAGGCAACCACGGCGCACTCAGCAGCGAGGACGAGGACCGGCCGCCGTTGCGCGTGGTGGACCATCCCACCGGCTCGGATTAATCCACTACAGAGGATGTGGCGGCGGGCATGATCATCAGTGATCTCTGTGCACGTCTGTAGTCTCTGTGGTTCAAACAAACCGCCGGGGAGCACGCTAAACCCGGAAAAAACCACAGAGGACACAGAGAGCACAGAGGTGAAATTCGCGTGCTCTGTGCCCCTCTGTGACCTCTGTGGTCCATTCAACCCGTCCGAAGCCCGGCACAACGCTCGTATTGCCTTCAAAGCGCAGTGGGCCCAACGAACCGTATTCCTTCTGGAAACCCTGTGGTAAAAAACGGTGCTGTAAAGGACACTCAGAGCACGGAGGCGCCATGGAAGTCATGGAAAGGGATGCTTTCACCGGCAAAATCATCGGCTGCGCGATCGAGGTACACCGGGCCCTCGGCCCCGGCCTGCTGGAATCGACCTATCAACACTGCCTGGCGCACGAGCTTCACCTGAACGGGATATCATTCCGGCTTGAACACCCTGTGCCTGTGCACTACAAGGGCATGCAACTCGACTGCGGCTACCGTCTTGATGTTCTGGTGGACAACCAACTGGTGGTTGAGCTGAAAGCGATCGATCAAGTACGCGAGATACACAGGGCACAGCTTTTGACCTACATAAAGCTTGCCGGAATCGACACCGGCCTGCTCATCAACTTCAACGTTGAAAAACTGGCCGAGGGCATAGAACGGTTCAAGCTATGACCTGCACCCGCTCTGAGGTCACAGGTCAGTCGTGAACCACAGAAAGCACAACGGTCGAACAGAAATTCACTGTGCCCCTCGGTGGTCTCAGTGGTTCGAACAAACCGCCGGGGAGCTCCCCAAACCCGAAAAAAATAACCACAGAGGACACAGAGTGCACAGAGTCAGTATGCGCCTTCTCTGTGTCCCTCTGTGATCTCTGTGGTCACATCAAATCCGCGCAGAACCGGGGCACCACGCTCTGGAATTCCCCCACAGCAGACGGAGCGGGCACTGGCGCAACCCCGCACGCCCTTGCCTCCCGGTGCTCTCGGTGGTTCCAAACGGCGCTGTATTAACACCGGCTCTGTCCGCTGCGCTACCATGCGCGCTCATTCAGCCAATGGGGGACAACCATGAAATTGCTTGCCCGGATCATTCTGGGATTGCTGGCCGTGCTGCTGGTCGCCGCTGTGGTGGCCGTGGCCGTAAGCTGGGCCCCGGCGCGCTCGGCGGAGGAACTGAGCGAGCGCTGGGCGCAGCCGCCGTCGGAATTCGTGCAGGTCCAGGGGATGGACGTGCATATCCGGGACACGGGCCCGCGCAATGACCGCCCGCCCGTGGTGCTTTTGCACGGTACCTCGGCCAGCCTGCACACCTGGAAGGGTTGGGCCGGGACGCTGGACGAGCGGCGCCGGGTCATCCGCTTCGACCTGCCCGGCTTCGGCCTGACCGGGCCCTACCCGGGCGAGGACTACAGCGTGGAGCGCTACGTGGATTTCGTCACCGCCATGCTGGATGAGCTGAAACTGGATGAGGTGGTGCTCGCCGGCAATTCCTTCGGCGGTCAGCTGGCCTGGGAAACCGCTGTGGCCGCGCCGGAGCGTGTCTCGCAACTGATTCTGGTGGACGCGGCGGGCTATCCGCTCGACCCGGAAGACATGCCCATTGGTTTCAAGATGGCCCAGGTGCCGGGCATGAAGCCGCTCATGAGCCGCCTGCTGCCGCGCGGGATGATCGAATCCAGTGTGCGTCAGGTCTATGGGGATCCGGAAAAGATTACCCCGGAACTGGTGGACCGCTATTATGAACTCACCCTGCGCAAGGGCAATCGCGAGGCCCTGTTCGAACGCTTTGAGGCCGGGGTTGCTTCGCAAGCGCCCTCAAAGCGGCTCGCGCAGCTCGATGTCCCCACCCTGATTCTGTGGGGCGGCCGGGACAAGCTGATTCCGCTGGCCAGTGCCCGGCGTTTCGCCGAGGACATTACGGACAGCAAGCTCATGATCTTCGATGAGCTCGGGCATGTGCCCCATGAGGAAGCGCCGCAGGCTACGGTGGACGCGGTGCAGCGCTTCCTGGGAGCGAAGAAGACGGCCTCAGTTCAGCAGTAACGGCACCAGGGCGGCGACGAACAACGCCGCCAGGGCCAGCCAGGCCGGTGCCGGCCAGAGCCGCTCGGCGGGCAGGAAGACGTGATCAATGTCCGATTCCGCCCGCTGCGGATCGCCGTAGCCGAAGGACGCGGCGAAGTAACATGCCGGCACCAGCGCCAGCCAGGGCAGCGGCGTGAACAGCGTTGCCAGGCTCAGCACCAGCCCCTCGATCAGGCGCCGAAAGCGCGCGCTGGCCCAAACCCGTATGCCGGCGATGACCACCGCGACCACGCCCACCAGCACAGCCGCTACCCCGCTCGTGCCGAGCTCCAGGGCGAAGTCCCGGGTATCCACGGGTACACGCTCCACGCCCCAGAGCACCGCAATCCACACGACGCCAAGGATTGCCGGCGCGGGTTGACGCAACAGCGCCAGTGGCAACAGCGGTGCGCGTTTGGTGGTGAGCTTGGCCGCTACTTCACTCAGCCAGTGGAAGAAGACATAGCCGAACACGGCCCACCAGAAGAGACCATGGGCGGAGACATCCAGCACCTCCTCGCGCGCGTCACCCAGCCAGGCCGCGGCCAGCAGCAGGTAGGGATAAGACGCGAAACGGAACAGCCGCGTGATCACCTTGCCGTGGTAAATGGGGCCATGGCGCACGGAAAAGGGCTTGTCGTACTTCTTGTCCATGGGCGGCTTGTAGGGAATCATGCGTGGAATCTTCGCGCGGTATTCGCGGTAGTCATCGCCGAAGAGTTCCTCCAGCATTTCGTCTTCCTCGCCCAGCCGGTGGCTGTAGGCGATCACCCAGAAGACCATGACGATGGGCGTGAAGATCCAGTTGTTGACGATCAGACAGAGCCCGAGGTCGATGAAGAAATTGGCGAAGTGAAAGGGATCACGGACCCAGCGATAAGGGCCGGAACGCGTCAGCGAGGCGTTCTTGTCCAGATGGCCCTTGGACCAGACATGGACCCAGGCCGCGGCGGCAATAAAGACCACCCCGATAGCGAAGGGCACCACATCGATGTGATTGAGATCCAGCAGCCCGATGAGCACGCCCAGGCTCATCAGATAGGTACGCAGCTTGGTGCGCCGGATGGGCAGGTATTCGACCCACTCGCCCTTGCGCTTTTTCTCGCCCGGTTGACGTTCCCGCACTGTGCTTCCTCCCTATTCCCGATGGCCCGGCACTGCGGGCTCTGGTTTGATGCGAAATATACAGGCCTGACCGGAATCGGTCCAATGTCACGGCACGGGCATCCACGGCTTTATTCCGGGTGCCGGGCGTCGCTATACTCCCGGTTCCACGCGGACGAGAGGCCATGATGAGCGAGCAGAAGAAAGACCGTCTTTTCGCCGAGCAGGAACAGGCGATCAGCGACTTCGATTTCGGGGAAAACACGGCGGAAGTCTTCGACGACATGCTCGACCGCAGCATCCCGCAGTACCGGGAGCTGCAGCGCATGATGGGCGAACTGGCCGGCGAAATGGCCACGCCCGGCTCGCGGGTCTATGACCTGGGCTGCTCAACCGGCATTACGCTGCGCAGCGTGGACCAGACCGTGGACCCGGAGGCCACCCTGGTGGGGCTGGACTATTCACGCGCCATGCTGGACAAGGCGCAGGAGAACCTGGCCGATCAGCACGCCTCCGGCCGGGTGGAGCTGGACGAAGCGGATCTGAACGAGGGGGTGGAACTCCATAACGCCTCGGTGGTCATCCTGAACCTCACGTTGCAATTCGTGCGGCCCATGAACCGCGAAGCGCTGCTGGAATCCATTGTCGAGGGGCTGAATCCGGGCGGCGTCTTGATCCTGGTGGAGAAGGTTCTGGGCAATGACGCCTTTCTGAACCGGCTCTGGATCAAGCTCTACTACGACATGAAACGCCGCAACGGCTATACCGACACCGAAATCGCGCAAAAGCGCGAGGCGCTGGAGAACGTGCTCATCCCCTACCGGCCCGACGAGAACATCAAAATCCTGCGCCGCGCCGGCTTCGATGAAGTGGACATGTTCTTCAAGTGGTACAACTTCGCGGGTTTTCTGGCGCTGAAGGCCTGAGCGAAGCGCGGCGTCAGACGAGTGCATCACAGAGCCTGCCCGGCGTACTGAGAACCCGGTTTAACCGCCTTTGTGCACCCTGCGGTTCCTGTGATTGGTTCCGGCGGTGGTGCCGGATTCAGCCCCAAATTGAATGAACCACAGAGATCACAGAGAGCACAGAGGAACACCCTCTGAGAAGGGGCAGAAGCCTTGAAAAGCCATCGCGGGTGATCCAGGCCTTTCCTCCCCTGGCAAGGGGAGGAAACACAAAGGAGGGGTCCCTTCCAGAGCGTTAAAGGCCATGCAACAACCCGGCCACCAACGCCGTTTACTTTTCTTTCCTCTGTGCTCTCTGTGATCTCTGTGGTTATTTCCCGGGTTTTGGCGGATGCCCCGAGGGTCGAACTCACCACAGAGCGTATTGAGGATACTGAAAATCCGGTTCAACCGCCTTTGTGGATCCTGTGGTCTTTGTGGTTGGTACCAGCGGTGGTTCCGCATAGCCCCCAAAATTTGTGAACCACAGAGAGCACAGAGGTCACAGAGAATGCACTTCAAGCCGCTGAGCTCTCGGTGGTTCTTGTTCGAGGGGTTTCCGGCGCCCGCCGGTTCAGCCGCGCAGGTTTTCCGGCAGCTCGATCCCGCGCTGTTCGGCCAGGCGGATAAACCCATCCTTTGCCCCGGGGGCGATATCCGGCGCCAGGCCTTCCAGCTCTTCCCACAGATCCTCGTGCTCGCAGGCATCCATCAAACCTGCGAGCACGTCCTCCTCGGACAGGCGCGGCAGCTGAAGCAGCTGCCGGCGGCTTTCGGGCGTCATGATCCGCGCCAGGGGCAAGGCGTCGGCCCAGAGTTCCCGGGTGTGGATCTCTTCCATCAGCCCCTCGAAGAAACCCGACTCCGCCGCGGCCAGGTCCGCCAGACGGGTGCCCAGATCCGCGCCCACGGACTGCATCAGCGCCAGGGCCTCACGGTAGAGGCCCTGCGCGCGCGCCGCGGCAATGATCCGGCGCAGCCGCTCTTCGGACAGCCGGCCGGTCACCTCTTCCAGGTGAGACCGGTCGTTGACGAAGAAGGCGCTGCGCAGCACCGCCGCGTCGTCGTCCATATCCGCCAGGACGGATTCGGTGATTTTGACCGGCAACGCATCCACGAAACGCCCGAGGGTAATGACGTCCGCTCGCTTCGCCAGCTCGTCCGCCACCGCCTTGATCTTGGCCTCGCTGATGCGCTCGAGCATGGGTTGGGCGCGGTGCGGATCCATGCGGGCGGCCACGTCCGCGAGAAAAGGCACATGGAGCCTTTCCGCCATGGCCACGGCCCGCTCCACCTCGGTGTAACCGGCCACCCGCGCGCACAGGGTCGCGCCCAGCGCCTTTTCCGCGATCACGGCGCGGACCTTCATGGGCATGACACCGCCGGCGTTCGCCAGCACGTCGGGGAACACCGCCACGTCGCGGTCGGTCAGCACGTCGTCGGCGTCCGGCGTGAGCGGCCCGTTCGCCGCCTCGACGATCATGTCCGTGCGCACGTCCTCGGCGATGTCCTCGTCGATGGCGTTTTCGAGTG
>CAJXLA010000101.1 GCA_913055795.1 uncultured Alcanivorax sp.
GCCTTCAAAAGGGCGCCTCGATTGCGAACCAGCCTGAAAGCCTGAGTACGCAACGGGTTTTTCAACAGCCTGCTAAGCGGATTTGTGACGCTCAATTCCGCCATGGCAATGGGGCTCCGCGACGCCACCAGCGCAATCCGGCCATGCCCAGCCCGGCCGCAATATAAGCCAGAGCCACCGCCATCAGCACCACCGGCGGATCCACGAAAACCACGGCCAACAGCACAATTACGCCCAGCAGTACACGAAAGGGGACACGGCCGATATTGAATTCCTTGAAGGAATGAAACGGCACCGAGGAGACCATCAGCAGACCCAGGCCGGCGGTAACCAGCGCCACCACCCAGGGCAGATCGTCACCGGTGAACCCCCGGGTAGCGCCCAGCCAGACCATGACGGCCACGGTCCCGGCAGCGGTGGGACTGGGCAGGCCCACGAAAAAGCGCTTGTCGGCTTCGCCCGCCTGGACATTGAAACGGGCCAGACGCAGCGCCGCACAGGCAAGATACAGAAAGGCCGCCGCCCAGCCCGCCTTGCCCAGCGTCGTCAGGCCCCAGGCATAAGCGACCAGCCCGGGCGCCACCCCGAAAGCGACACAGTCGGAAAGGGAATCATACTGGGCGCCGAATTCGCTCTGCGTGTTGGTCAAACGCGCCACGCCGCCGTCCATGCCATCCAGAATGGCGGCCACGATAATGCCCAGTGCGGCATGCTCGAACAAACCGTTCATGGCCGCGACAATGGCGTAAAAGCCGGCAAAGAGAGCGCCCGTGGTGAACAGATTGGGCAGCAGATAGACACCGCGCCGACGCGCGCCCTGCCCCGATTCGACCACCTCGAAACGCTCGTCCTCCGGCTCCAGATCAGACTCTTCGCTCATTACCCCTCCTGTGCCGACCCGGCTCCAGCCTAGCGCAGTGCCACCGGAATCAAAAACGCGGCCCGCAGGCCGCGTTTTTGTCTCCCCAACCGGCATGGACTCAATTCTTGTCCTTGTCGATAATCTTGCTCGCCTTCATCCAGGGCATCATGCCGCGCAGGCGCTCGCCCGTGCTTTCGATCAGGTGCTCGCGCGCCATGCGCCGCCGCGCCTTGAGCGTGGGTGCGCCCGCCTGGTTCTCCAGCACGAACTCCTTGGCGAATTCGCCGTTCTGGATTTCGGTCAGGATCTTGCGCATTTCCTGACGGGTTTCGTCAGTAATGATGCGCGAGCCGCGGGTAAAGTCGCCGTATTCCGCCGTATTGGAGATGGAATAGCGCATATCGGCCACGCCGCCCTGATAGAGCAGATCCACGATCAGCTTCATCTCGTGCAGGCATTCAAAATAGGCCATCTCGGGCGCATAGCCTGCTTCGACCAGGGTTTCGAAACCGGCCTGGATCAGCGCCGCCGTACCGCCGCACAGCACCGTCTGCTCCCCGAAGAGATCCGTTTCGGTCTCCTCGCGGAAACTGGTCTCGAGAATGCCCGCGCGGCCACCGCCATTGGCGGAGGCATAGGACAGCGCCAGCTCGCGCGCCTTGCCGGAAGCATCCTGAAAGACCGCGATCAGCGAGGGCACGCCGATGCCTTCTTCATAAGTGGACCGCACGGTGTGACCCGGCCCCTTGGGCGCAATCATGATGACATCCTTGTCTTCGGCCGGCTCGATCAGCCGGTAATGGATATTGAAGCCGTGCGCAAAGGCAATGGCCGCACCATCCTTGAGATGAGGCGCGATCTGCTCGTTGTAGACCTGCTCCTGATTTTCGTCGGGCAGCAGAATCATGACCACATCGCCCCAGGCGGCGGCTTCCTCGATGGTTTTAACGGTCAAGCCGGCTTCTTCAGCCTTGCGGGCGGATCCGGAGCCGGCGCGCAGCCCCACGGCCACCTCGACGCCGGACTCCTTGAGGTTGTTGGCATGCGCATGGCCCTGGGAACCATAGCCGATAATGGCCACTTTCCTGCCCTGGATCAGGGACAGATCACAGTCTTTGTCGTAATAGGCTTGCATCGATTCTCCCCTGTTACTGATTCGCGTGCGGTATGCGGGCGCATGGTACGCCGCCGGAGACGTTGGGGCCAGTCACCCGGCGCCCGACTTGCCTGGCTGCTGAAAACCCTTTGCGTGCTCAGCGCGGCCTGAAGCGTGCAGCTGGTGTGCCTGGTTGCGACGGACAGGGTGATTCCCTTTCCGAGCGACCCCGTGCCGCATATAGCCGATTCAGGCCGCGCCCTGCAGGGCTTTCAGGCTGGCCCGCACGCATCGTTGCCCTTTTTCGACGGGACCGGGCCCGGCCTTCAAAAGGACGCCTCGATTGCGCACCAGCCTGAAAGCCCGGGCGCGCAAGGGGTTTGCTAGAGGTTGAGCACCTTCTCACCCCGTGAAATCCCCGAAACGCCGGAGCGCACCACCTCCAGTACCTGGGTCTCCCCGATGGCGTCGATAAAGGCCTGAAGCTTGTCCGTGGCTCCGGTGAGCTGGACCGTGTAGACGGTGCTGGTCACGTCCACAATCTGGCCGCGGAAGATGTCCACGCTGCGTTTCACCTCGGCGCGTTGCGAACCGGTGGCCTTGACCTTGACCAGCATGATTTCGCGCTCAATATGCGCGCCATCGGTGAGATCCACCAGCTTGACCACCTCAATGAGCTTGTTGAGATGCTTGGTGATCTGCTCGATCTTCTCGTCGTCCCCGAAGGTGGTCAACGTCAGCCGCGACAGCGTCTCATCCTCGGTGGGCGCCACCGTCAGCGTCTCGATGTTGTAACCGCGCTGGGAGAACAGCCCCACCACGCGCGACAAGGCGCCCGGTTCGTTTTCCATCAGAATGGAGATGATTCGTCTCATTGCGGGTCCTCAGGTGCGTTCGGTCTTCGACAACCACATGTCGTTGATGGCGCCGCCGGCTATGTGCATGGGATAGACGTGTTCGGCCGGGTCCACATAGATATCCATGAACACCAGACGGTCGGTCATGGCGAAGGCTTCCTTCATGGCACCTTCCAGATCCTCGGCGCGTTCCACTTTCATGCCTACGTGCCCGTACGCTTCTGCCAGGGCAATGAAATCCGGCAGCGAATCCATGTAGGACTGACTGTGCCGGCCGCCGTACTGCATGTCCTGCCACTGGCGCACCATGCCCAGCGCCTGATTGTTGATGTTGATGATCTTGATGGGCAGCCCGTACTGCAGACAGGTGGACATCTCCTGGATGTTCATCTGAATGCTGCCCTCGCCCGTGACACAGGCCACCATGGCATCCGGATCGGCGAACTGCACCCCCATGGCGGCCGGGAAACCGAAACCCATGGTCCCGAGTCCGCCCGAGTTGATCCAGTAACGCGGATGATCGAACTTGTAGAACTGGGCGGCGAACATCTGATGCTGGCCCACGTCCGAGGTGACATAGGCCTTGCCCTCGGTCACCCGGTACAGGGTCTCGACCACATGCTGGGGTTTCATGGGGCCGTCGGCGTCGTGGTCATAGCGCAGCGCATGATACTGTCGCCAGCCCTGGACTTCTTCCCACCAGCGGTCCAGGTCCTTCTGGTCGGGCTGCTGTTCCGACTGCTCCACCATGGCCAGCATTTCCCCCAGCACCTGGTCCACCGGCCCCACGATGGGTATGTTGGCCGGCACATTCTTGGAAATGCTGGCCGGATCTACATCAATGTGCACCAGGGTAGCGTTGGGGCAGAACTTGTCGGCGTTATTGGTAACCCGGTCGTCCAGGCGCGCGCCCGCACAGAGGATGAAGTCGGCATGGTGCATGGCCATGTTCGCTTCATAGGTACCGTGCTGGCCCAGCATGCCCAGAAACTGTGGATCCGACCCCGGAAAGGCGCCCAGCCCCATCAAAGTATTGGTTACCGGGAAGTTCAACTGGCGGCCCAGACGGGTAAGCACCTCATGGGCCTCGCCCTGGATGGCGCCGCCACCAGCGTAGATGACCGGCCGCTTGGCCTGGAGCATGGCGTTCACCGCCTTGCGGATCTGGCCCGTGTGCCCCCGCGTAACCGGATTATAGGAGCGCATATGGACATGCTCCGGGTACTCGTAGGGGTAGCGGTTGTGCGGCGCCGTCATGTCCTTGGGTATATCGATCAGTACCGGCCCGGGACGACCGGTAGTGGCGACATAAAAGGCCTTGCGGAAGATTTCCGGGATATCGCGCGGGTCGCGCACCATCCAGCTGTGCTTCACCAGGGGGCGGCAGATCCCCACCATGTCCGTTTCCTGGAAAGCATCGTCACCGATCCAGTCCGTGATCACCTGGCCCGAAATGACCACCATGGGAATGGAATCCATGGATGCTGTCGCGATTCCGGTTACGGCATTGGTGGCGCCGGGCCCGGAGGTAACCAGCACCGCTCCGGGCTTGCCCGTGGCGCGGGCATAACCATCGGCCGCGTGCGTGGCGGCCTGTTCGTGCCGCACCAGAATATGGTCCACCTTGTCCTGCTGAAACAGCGCATCATAGATATGCAGCACCGCCCCGCCAGGATAGCCGAAGAGGAATTCGACACCCTCATCCGCCAGGGCGCGGACGACCATTTCGCCACCGCTCAATTCTTCCACTTGTTCACCTCGATTGTTTGAACGTCCAACACCGCCCCGCCGGAAGCCGGCAAAGCGGAACGGAGCACGGTTCAGGAGGCCTGTCTTCGAGCCACGCCCTTTGGGGCGCCACCCGGCGGGCCCACCGCGGCGGTTGCCGGCGGGAGCACAGACATACGGGGGGACTGATCTGCAGGGTTGCTGCGCCGGACGCCGCGATAACGGCGCCCCGGGTCCCGGCCTCACAGCCACCGGTAAGCGGCTGTGGGTCCCGATCTCCGGTCTTGTTCCGCATACTTAAGTTCGGATTCTCCTGAATTGTCAGGCATATCTGTGGACCGTGTCAAACAACGGTGTGCCGGTTTGCTTGCACCATAAAACCATTGGAACCATACTCCGCGTAGAAAATCTTCTAGGAGCCTGTCATGGATCTTATGAACAATTTAAAGAATAAAGGTATTACATATGCATTCGTGGTGGCTTTGGCACCGTGGCCTGCTCTGGCCCAGGAGTCGGGTAGCCGGGATGGCCGGACGACGAAAGATCTGTCCCCGGAGGAGTGCGAACAGTACAGTAACGAAAAGAAAAACCTGTTAAAAACCAAAGAGTTCGTCCAATACAAAGAGAACCAGCCAAGCCCTACTCCCAAAGTTCCGGACGGCGTGTCGGCGGAATGGAATGCAGAAAAAGAGAAGCGTCTTGAGGAAGTGAGCATGGTGCTTGAAAAAGAGTGTGTATAGGCGGGCATCTTCGCGGCACTCACGCCTGCTCTCCCCGGAAAGAAGGTTTCACCATGCGGATCGCACTGTTGACGATGGTCTTGATTCTGTCAGGTACGTTTTCCCCCACGGTATCGGCGGAGCAGTACTATAAATGGGTGGATGACCAGGGTGTAACGCATTATTCAGCCGAAAAGCCGAAAGGCCGCGAGGCGAGCAAGGTGGAAGCCCATAATCCGCCCTCTTCCAGCCAGGACAAGGCGATGGAGCGTTTAGAAAAGCAGCGGGAGCAATCAAGGCAAGAGCGCCAGGCTGCTCAGGAAAAGGAGAAGAAAGAGGATAGCTCTGAACCGGTGAACCAGGAGCGCTGCGAGAAACATCGAAAAAATCTGCAAACACTCAACACGACGAGCCAAATCCGACGCAAGAACCCTGAAACCGGTGAAATGGAGACACTGACCCAGGAGGAGCGCCAGGCCATGATTGAAAAGACCAAGAAGGCGCTGGAGCGCTGTAACGAGCAGAATAGTCAGGACGACTAGAGTACCGGGTTCACTGGAGCAACAAACGAAAAAGGCCGGCGCAATGCCGGCCTTTTTCGTGACGGCTCCGATGAACGAGGGCCTTATCCGGAGGTAAAGGCGAAAGCCTCGCCATTCACATCCACCCGGATGGTGCTGCCCGGCTGGTATTCACCGGCCAGGATCTTGCGCGCCAGCGGGTTCTCAATCTCCTGCTGGATGGCCCGCTTGAGCGGCCGGGCGCCGTAAACCGGATCGAAACCGGCCTCGGCGAGCCGGTCCAGCGCTGCATCGGTGAGTTCGATTCCCAGATCGCGATCGGCGATGCGCTGGCGCAACTCGTCCAGCTGGATATTGGCGATCCCGCGGATCTGCTCCCGGGCCAGCGGGTGAAAGACCACGGTTTCGTCCACCCGGTTGATGAACTCCGGCCGGAAGTGCTGCCCCACGACTTCCATGACCTGGCTTTTCATCTTGTCGTAATCGCCTTCACCGGCCATCTGCTGGATCAGATCCGAGGCCAGGTTCGACGTCATCACGATCACGGTGTTGCGGAAATCCACGGTGCGGCCCTGGCCGTCAGTCAGGCGGCCATCCTCCAGCACCTGGAGCAGGACATTGAACACGTCCTGATGGGCTTTTTCCACCTCGTCCAGCAACAGCAGGGAATAAGGCTTGCGCCGGACCGCTTCGGTCAGATAGCCGCCCTGCTCGTAGCCCACATAGCCCGGGGGCGCACCGATGAGCCGGGCCACGGAGTGCTTCTCCATGAACTCGGACATGTCGATGCGCACCATGGCGTCTTCCGTATCGAAGAGAAAGGATGCCAGTGCCTTGCATAGCTCCGTTTTGCCCACGCCCGTGGGGCCGAGGAAGAGGAAGGAGCCGTTGGGCCGGTTCGGGTCGGACAGGCCGGCGCGCGAGCGGCGCACGGCATCGGACACGGCGGCGACCGCCTCGTCCTGGCCCACGACACGCTCGTGCAGCGCATCCTCCATGCGCAACAGCTTGTCCTTCTCTCCTTCGAGCATCTTGGCCACGGGAATGCCCGTCCACTTGGACACCACCTCGGCGACTTCCTCCTCGGTGACCCGGGAACGCAGTAACCGGGTTTCCTCGGTCTGCTCGTGCTCCTGGGCCTGCTCCAGTTTCTTCTCCAGATCCGGAATGCGGCCGTACTGGATTTCGGACATGCGCGAGAGATCGCCGGCGCGGCGCGCCTGTTCCATTTCCACGCGGGCGTTTTCCAGATCCGCCTTGATCTGCTGCGCGCCGTGCACACTGGCCTTCTCGGCCTCCCAGATCTCGCGCAGATCCTCGTATTCGCGCTCCAGCTCGCGGATATCCTCTTCCAGTTTGTCCAGGCGTTTCTGGCTGGCCTCGTCCTTTTCCTTGCCCAGCGCCTCGCGCTCCATCTTGAGCTGGATCAGGCGCCGGTCGATCTTGTCCATTTCCTCGGGCATGGAATCGATTTCCATGCGGATGCGGCTGGCCGCCTCGTCGATCAGATCAATGGCCTTGTCCGGCAGATGACGATCCGTGATGTAGCGTTGCGACAGCTTGGCCGCGGCCACAATGGCGTTGTCGGTAATATCCACGCCATGGTGGACCTCATAACGCTCCTTGAGTCCGCGCAGAATGGCCACCGCGTCCTCTTCCGTGGGCTCGTCCACCATGACCTTCTGGAACCGGCGCTCCAGCGCGGCGTCCTTTTCAATGTTCTGGCGGTACTCCTCCAGGGTGGTAGCGCCCACGCAATGAAGTTCGCCGCGCGCCAGCGCGGGCTTGAGCATATTGCCGGCGTCCATGGACCCCTCGGTCTTGCCGGCGCCCACCATGGTGTGCAACTCGTCGATGAAGAGGATGATCCGGCCCTCTTCTTTCGCCAGCTCCTTGAGTACGGCCTTGAGCCGTTCCTCGAATTCGCCCCGGTACTTGGCGCCCGCGATCAGAGCCGCCATGTCCAGCGACAGCACCCGCTTGTCCTTGAGGCCTTCCGGTACCTCGCCGTCGACAATGCGCTGGGCCAGCCCCTCGACAATGGCCGTCTTGCCCACGCCCGGATCCCCGATCAGCACCGGATTGTTCTTGGTCCGGCGCTGCAGCACCTGGACGGTACGCCGGATCTCGTCGTCCCGGCCGATCACCGGATCCAGTTGCCCTTCCTCGGCCCGGGCCGTGAGGTCCAGGGTGTACTGATCCAGCGCCTCACGCTGTTCCTCCGCATTGGGATCATCCACGGTTTCACCTCCGCGTACCGCTTCCACCTGTTCTTCCAGTGTCTTGCGTTCGACACCGGCGCGCTTGAAGATCTTGCCCACTTCGCCACCGAGTTCGCAGGCGGCCAGCAGTACCGCTTCGGTGGAGATGTACTGGTCACTGCGTTGCTGCGCTTCACGGTCGGCCAGGTTCAGCAGATTCCCCAGATTGCGCGACATCGAGACTTCGCCGCTGAACTGACCCGCCTTCGCGAGCCCGTCCATGGCGACCGCCAGGGCCGTGTCCAGGTCGTCCACATTGACGCCGGCTTTCTCCAGCAACGGCCGGGCCGAACCGCCCTGCTGACGCACCAGCGCCAGCATCAGGTGTTCCGGCTCGATCGCCGTGTTGCTCTGACCCACCGCCAGGGACTGGGCGTCACCCAGCGCCTGCTGGAGCCGGCTGGTTAATTGGTCCATGTTCATAAAGTTGCCTCAAAAATCATCGCTTGCAAAACTGCCACAATACATAAGGGTATTTTGGCGGGTTTCAAGTCACGATTTCGATCCGATCAGCGAAATCAGCCGATTCCGGGCTAGGCCAGCCAGATCAGGGAAGCGAAACGGCCGGTTCGGCCTTCTTTACGATGAGAATAAAACAGATGATTGTGGCAAACGGTGCAGTGCGGGTCGCGCTCAATGTCGACCACACCCAGGGGGCGCATCACAAGTTCGGCAAGGTGGTGCAGATCCGCCCGCCAATGACCCGGCTCGGCATCCGGATCGAAAGCGTTTTCGGCTCCGGGATAAGTATCCGTAAAGGCCCGGTAAACCTCTTCGCCCACCTGATAGCAGTGGCGACAAATCCTCGGGCCCAGCCAGGCAGCGAGGGGTTCGCCTTCCGGGGCGAGGGCTTCTACAGCGGCATCCAGTATACCCGCCTGCAAGCCCCGCCAGCCGGCATGAAAGGCACCCACGGCAGTACCATCGGTACGCGCCAGCAGCACGGGCAGGCAATCGGCGGTAAGCACGCCGCACGGGAGCCCTGACTGTGCAGTCCAGACGCCGTCAGCCTCTGGTTCACTGCCGTCCGCCTGCACCACCCGTGTGCCATGAACCTGCTGCAGCCAGGCCGGCCCCCGGGCGGTGGCCAGTCCGGTATGAACCTTTTGGCGGGCGGCATGTACGCGTTCGGGATCATCTCCCGTATTCAGGCCCAGGTTGAACCCCTGCCAGGGCGGTGGCGAGCAATCTCCGGTGCGGGTGGTGACCGCCAGGCGAACCCGGGGATGGGGCTGCCAGGCCGGGCGCAGCCAGGCACCGGTATCCGGCGCGGTCATGCTCCCTTGCCCTGATCGGTGTCCAGCACGGCCAGCAGGTGCTGCAGGTCCTCCGGGCAGGGTGCCCGCCACTCCCGATACGCGCCGTCGTCCGGGTGCTCCAGGCCCAGCCGGTGCGCATGCAGGGCCTGACGCGGAAAGGCGCGCAGGGCCTGGCGCACGGATTCATCGGCACCGCGGGGCAGCTTCAAACGGCCGCCATAGACCGGGTCTCCCACCAGGGGATAACGCAACCAGCCCATGTGAACCCGGATCTGGTGGGTCCGGCCGGTTTCCAGCCTTGCCCGCACGCGCGTGTGGCCGTGGAAACGCTGTTCCACGCGGTAGTGGGTCACCGCCGGCTTGCCGTCGTCCACCACGGCCATGCGCTTGCGGTCCACCGGGTGCCGGCCCACGGGCTGTTCCACCCGGCCGCCGGCGGTCATGACGCCGACCACCAGCGCATCATATTCGCGGAATAAAGAAAGGGCCTGAA
>CAJXLA010000102.1 GCA_913055795.1 uncultured Alcanivorax sp.
GTTCCAGGGCCACTGACCCATTTCGGCCAGGCTTTTTTCGTCGATGTTGGCGATGACGACGCGCTCGTCCTGCTCCGGTGTGGTGTGCAGGTTCAGTCGCAGGTCATAGGCCATGCGTTCGAACTGGTCCAGCAGCGGCAGGCGAACCGTGCCCGTGACGTGCAGCAGGAACACGAGCACTAGGCCCAGGTTGAGCGCCCAGCGGGTAAGGCGTGCCGGTCCGGGCATCAGGCCGTGCTCCCGCACCGGCGGGCTGGCGCGGGCGCCCCGTTCCGGAATGGATGGTTGTCAGAGCGTGGCTGGATCATGATGACCTTGTCCCTGTCTTGAGCTGACAGGGCCCATCCTAGGAGGATCGGCTTCCGGTTTCCATTGTTTTGGCTTTGCGCTCCTGGAACGGACTTTGTAGCCTTGGCGCGCCCGGGTTACGGAGTCTGTCCGCATGGAAAACCGCAATCTGCAACGACCGGCCTGGAGCTGGCAGGGGCGGGCCGTGGCCGGCTGGTTTCGCCGGGTGGTCAAGCCGGTGGTCGCCCGCGCGCCGCTCACGCGCCGCATCATGAAATTCTCTCAGCTCGGCTTCGATACGGTGACGCTGGCGCTGCCCGTGCATCCGGATGTGCATATCGCGCCCGCCGATGTGGGCGGTGTGCCGGGCGAGTGGGTCAGTCGTGGGGACGAAACCATTGCCGGGCGTGTGGTGCTCTATTTCCACGGCGGCGGCTATTTCTTCGGCTCGCCGCGTTCGCACCGGGCGGTCACCTGGCGGCTCAGCCGAACCTGCCGCGCCCGGGTGCTGGCGCTGGACTATCGCCAGCCGCCGGACTGGCATTATCCGGCGCCGCTGGAAGACGCCGTGCGCGCCTACCGGGCCCTGCTGGACCGGGGCTTTGCGCCCAGCGATATCGTGCTGGCCGGGGATTCCGCCGGCGGCAATCTGGCCCTGGTCACCCTGTTGCGGCTACGCCAGCTCGGTGTGGCCCTGCCGGCCTGTGCCGTGCTGATCAGCCCCTGGACCGATCTCACCTGTTCCGGTGAGTCCATTGTCACCAACGCCGATCAGGACCCCATGATCCCCGTGAACGCGTTGCGGTTCATCTCCCGGGCCTATCACGGCAGCTATGATCCGGCGGAGCCGCTGATTTCGCCGGTGCACGCGGATTTGGCGGGTCTGCCGCCGCTTTTCATTCAGGTGGGCTCGACCGAGGTATTGCTCAGCGATGCGCTCAACCTGGCCGAGCGGGCGCGGGGGCAGGGCGTGCCCTGTGAACTCCAGGTCTGGGACCGGATGACCCATGTGTTCCAGGCCCTGGCCGGCTGGCTGCCCGAGGCGTCCCGCGCCGTGCGCGAGATCGGTACCTTTGTGGAGGAAGCGGTGGAACGCGCCGGCGGGGAGCAGGCGCTGCCGGCCGGGGCCCGGCTGGTCCATGGCGGGATGAATAATTCCAGGTAAGGTGCGAGGCCTGTCACGTCGTAGCCGATAGGCGAAGACGGAAGCAAGTCGAAAGACGAAAGCAGCAAGACGCAAGCAGCTGAAAAATTCGGTTCTCTCCCCTGGCAAGGGAATTGGAGAGTTATGGTTCCAGGTTGGTCATCCTGTGGTTTCAGGGCAGGGAAGGCGGGAGATCATCTTCGCTAACCGACAGGCGCCGGGGTAAATCATCGCGTAATCGGTTATAGGTTTCCGTCAGGATCAGGGCGGCCTTGCGCGCTTCATCGAGAGCGGCCGCGAAGTCCCCGGGGTCCCGCATGTATTCGTGAATCAGGCGGTTGCGGAGTTTGCGGGCCATGAGCCAGTTTTCGGTGCTTTCGATGACGCCCAGACGTTCGGCCCGGTTCAGCATTTCGATCTGACTGCCGGGCGATTCGGCCAATGCTTCCAACCAACGCGGGAGAAGCTTGTGTGCGATGGTGTCTTGCATCCGTCCGAAGCGGGACACAAAGGCTTCAAGGTAGATAGCTTCCTCCGGATGGTCATCAAGCGTCTTGACCCAGTCTTCATCGGGTTGCCGGTCCTGTGCAAACAGGCTGTTCCAGCTGTACAGCAAATGGTGGCCTTCCCGGTGCACGACGTCGAGCGTCCAGAGTAGCCGCTCCATTGGAAACCGGTCGTTCCAGTCCCTGGAAGGGGTCATAGAACCTGACCTGTCGTCAGAGCCCGTTCATGCACGGGGTTTTGGTGAACTTCCGGATCAACCACCAGAATATCAATCGGTTGCTCGCCGAGCCTGAGTTCAAGACGCGCGGACAAGCGCAATTCACGGGCCACGCGGTCTTGGCAGGGCCGCGGCAACTCGATCAAGAGGTCGATGTCGCCCCCTTTCGCCTGATTGTCCAGGCGTGAACCAAAGAGACGTACTTCCGCGTCCGCGCCAAAAATCTCCGCCACGGTCTTCTTGATGATTGATGCTTGTTCTGGAGTTAGTCGCATACGATAGAAGTATGTAAGTCTTTAGCGATGGGTGCAAGTAAGGGGAGCTGGTGAAGACCTCTCCTTTGCGTTTCCTCCGCTTGCCAGAAGGGTGTCGTACAAGGCATACCGCCGGCGGGATTTATTGCTGGAGCTGAGAGCCTGTTATTCCGTGCGGTTGGGGTCGATCCAGTTTTCCACGCGCAGTCCCGGAACTTGTTGGAAATGGCGAAGGTTATTGGTGACCAGAATGAATCCATGGGCGCGTGCATGGCCCGCGATTTGTTCATCAAAAGGACCGATGGGGGTGCCATTCCGGGCCAGCTCGGCCCGTATCTGGCCGGCATGCCAGGCGGCATTAGCATCGAATTCCAGCACTTCGAGACGAGCGCAGAATCCCTCGATGGTTTCCAGGTTGGTGTCTGGCTGGCTGGAACGCTGTGCTCCGTACATCAGTTCCGCCAGGGTAATGGTGGACAGGCACAGCTGCGGAGCCCGCGCATTGAAGGTTTTCCGAAGATGGTCAGGCCGGGCCTTCATGGTGTAGATGACGATATCCGTATCGAGCATGTACTGAAGCATGGTTGTCTTCCGTGTTGCTGACCCGGACGATAGCAGGCTTTTAGAGCTTCTCGCGCTCGTTGATCCGGGGTTGTTCCCGCTCCGTCAGGAAATCATCCGTTATCTCGGCTTTTTCGAACCAGTCATCCCACAGGGCGTCCCGGGGTACGAGCAGGCGGGCCTTGCCCTGTTTGATGATGTGCACTTCCCGCACTTCTTCAGGGAAGGCCACATCCCGGGGCAGGCGGAGAGCCTGGCTGCGGTTGTTCTTGAAAAGAGTCGAATGGGCCATGGAATTTCCTGTTCTTCCTATAGCCCAGTCTAGGCGGCGTAGCAGTATATGGCAATGGCATATACATTCGGCGTCGGGAGGTTGGAGCAGAAGATTTTTCAACTGTAGCCCGACAAATCAGGATGGTGTGGCGCACCGCTCTGTCGCGTCGTAGCCGTCAGGCGAAGACGGAACCAGTCTCCGCCGTGGGCTACGACTTGGTGAATCGGGTTACTGCGACGGTATCAAAAACCGGATAACGGGTGACCCTGTCACGTTGTAGCCTTCAGGCGAAGACGGATCAGGCGCTCTGACGGAGCCGGATTTCTTCGTCGGAGCGCCGGTAGATCGGGCGCGGATCATGCACATCACCCTGGTAGGTGACGCTGAAGTCGCTAAGGCCTGCCAGCACGTCCTCGATGTCACGGTCCGGGCGCGGCTGGAAGGCATTAAAGCCGCAGCGTTGCAGATAGAACATCTGATCGCGCAGCACGTCGCCCGTAGCCAGCACTTCGCCTTCGTAGTGGTAGCGCCTACGCAGCTCGCGGGCATAGGAGTAGCCGCGGCCGTCGGCGAATCTGGGGAAATGAATGGCCACCACGGCCAGCTGATTTAGATCATGGGCCAGATCCGCCGGTTCCTCGCCCGGTTCCAGGCACACGCCCAGGGGATCGTTCCGCTGGAGCAGGTCCTCGCGGTGCTCCTGCCAGACGGTCAGCGGCACGATCAGGTGGCTGCCTTGTGGTACGCCGGATTCGCAGTCCTCGGCCGAAACAAACTGCCAGGGGTTGTTCTGAATCCGGCCATCGAGAATGTACTGCTCAGGCATAAACCTTCTCCTTGAAGGGATCGATACCGATGCGTTCATAGGTGTCGATGAACTGCTCTTCGGCGACGCGGTTTTCCACATAGACGTTGACGAGTTTTTCCACCACATTGGGCACGTCCTCCGCATTGAAGGACGGCCCCAGTTTTTCGCCCACACGGGTGACGCGGTCGCCGCGGCCGCCCACGGTAATCTGGTAGAACTCCTCGCCTTTCTTGTCCACGCCCAGAATGCCGATGTGGCCAATGTGGTGATGCCCGCAGGCATTCATGCAGCCGGAGATATTGATATCGAGTTCCCCCAGGTCATGGACGAAGTCGATATCGTCGAACCGGCGCTGAATGGACTCCGCTATGGGCACGGACTTGGCGTTGGCCAGCGAGCACAGATCACCGCCCGGGCAGGCGACAATGTCGGTCAGCAGGTTCAGATTGGGCGTGGCAAAGCCGAGCCGGTCCAGTTCCTGCCACAAGGTATAGAGGTCGCGCTTGCGCACCTCGCCCATGACCATGTTCTGCTGATGCGTAGTGCGGACTTCGCCGTGACTGTACTGATCCGCCAGGTCGGCGAGTTCTTCCAGTTCCTCGTCCGAGAGGTCGCCCGGCACCCGGCCGGTTTTCTTGAGCGTCAGGGTGACCGACGAATAGCCGGTGACCTTGTGATCACGAACATTGACCTTGTACCAGCGCCGGAAGTCCTTGTCGCTGTCCAGCGCCCGTTCCAGTTCTTCGGGCATGGCCGGTTCGTCGGCATAATCCGGCACCGTGAAGTGTTCGTTGATCCGGTCGAGTTCGTCCTGGGTCAGCGTCATGGGGCCGCCCTGAAGCTCGGCGAACTCCTGGTTGGTGAGCTCGCGATAGCGCTCCACGCCGAGCGCCTTCACCAGGATCTTGATGCGCGCCTTGAACTTGTTTTCGCGGTTGCCGTATTTGTTGTACACGCGCATGATCGCTTCGAGATAGGCGAGCAGGTCGGGCCATTCGACGAACTCGCCGATGACCTGACCCGTCATGGGGGTGCGGCCCATGCCGCCGCCGGCCCAGACCTCGAAGCCCAGCTCGCCGGCGTCGTTGCGCTTGAGTTGCACGCCGATATCGTGCACGCCGATCACCGCCGGATCGGCATCGGGGTCGGCGTTCACCGCGATCTTGAACTTGCGCGGCAGATAGGCGAACTCTGGATTGAAAGTGGCCCACTGGCGGATGATCTCGCACCAGGGTCGCGGGTCCGCCACCTCATTGGGGTTGGTGCCGGCGTATTCATCCGTGGTGATGTTGCGGATGCAGTTGCCGCTGGTCTGGATGGCGTGCATCTCGACCTTCGCCAGATCGGCGAGGATCTCCGGTGTTTCTTCCACCATGGGCCAGTGGTACTGCACGTTCTGCCGCGTGCTCACATGGCAGAAGCCCTTGTCGTAGTCCCGCGCGATATGACCCATCATGCGCAGCTGCTCGCTGGAGAGCATGCCGTAGGGAATGGAAATGCGCAGCATGGGCGCATACCGCTGGATATAGAGCCCGTTCTGCAGCCGCAGCGGGCGGAATTCGTCCTCGCTCAGTTCGCCGTCCAGATAGCGCTGGGTCTGGCCCCGGAACTGGGCTACCCGTTCTTCCACAATGCGTTGGTCGTGCGGCTGATAGACGTACATGGCGTCCCGTTCGCTTGGTTGGTGTCTCGCGACCGGCGGGAGCCCCGCCAGCGATGAGCACGATAGCAAAGGGGCCTTATACGGAAAAGGAATCGTTTTTTATATCATTATGGGCAGGTGTTATCAGTGTTCAGGCTCCGGCGCTCTCCAGCACCAGATTTACCACCACGATCATGCCGATGATCAGCGCGATTACCAGCACCACATAGACGGCGATATAGTCCCGGGGATCACCTTTTTTGAAGTCCCGTTCGCGGTTTTCCTGGGTTTGAATGCCGAACACGGCCGCCAGTACGCTCAGTACCACCTGCTTGAAGCCGGGCTTCTGGCGTTGGGGGGCATTGTCTGGTTGCGGGGGGTCGGGGTCGGGATTGTCATTCCGCATGATTGAACTCCATCAAAGCTCGATATGAATCCAGTGCCGGCGCACCCAGAGCCAGCCCAGCCAGACGGCGGTAATCAGCCGCTGTGTGGCCTGCATCAGCCAGATGCCCAGCAGGCCGAAGCCCAGCACCGGACCAATGATATAGGCGGCGGGCAGGAAGAAAAAGAACTGCACACAGAGCGTGACCACCATGACCGACCGTGCCGCGCCCGCGCCCAGCAGGGCGTGGGTAAAGACAATGGCGATGCCGTCCAGGCAGACCAGCACACCGGTGATGCGCAGCGGCGCCCGGCCCAGCTCCACCAGGGCCTGCTCATGCAGGAACAGCCCCAGAATCCGGTCGGGAAAGAGCCACATGGGGATGGCGAGCAGGAACAACAGGCCCACGGCCAGGCGGGTTACGTCCCAGCCCCAGCGGTAGGCGTCCTCCGGCTCCTGGCGACCCAACGCCTGGCCCACCAGGGAGGTGGCGGACAGGCCCAGGCCGATGGCGGGCAGGATCAAAAAGAGCACCAGGGTGATGAGCACATGGGCCACCGCCACCTCGGCGCTGCCCACCAGGCCCACGATGAAGAACAGCACCATCAGGCTGGAGGCGAACAGCAGCTGCTGCATGGAGTTGGGCAAGCCCACGCTCAGGATATTCGACAGCACCCGGCGTCCGGGGAGTTCGCGCAGAAAGCCGTTCTTGCGCGCGTGCAGGGCGGTCTGGACGAAATAGAGGGCGCTGCCGATAAACAGCGCCACGGTGGTGCCGATGCCGGCACCCACGGCGCCCATCTTCGGAAAGCCCAGAACCCCGAAGATGAGCACGTAACTGATGGCGATATTCAGCAGGTGGGTGGCCACCAGGGTGCGCATATAAACCGAGGAGCGGTTGATGCCGTTCCAGTATCCGCGGAAGGCGAAATTCATGGCCACCGCGCCCACACAGAGCACCCGCGCCTGGAAATAGGGGATGGCTACCTCGCGCACCCCTTCCTGGCGGGCCACGACCGTCATGAGCGCGTCGGCGCCCAAGAAGAACAGCAGGGTCAGGGGCACGGCAAAGGCTACGCCCAGCAGCAGCCCGCCGTTGAGCGGCACGGCATAGTGCGCACGCTCGCCTTCGCCCTTGCGCCGGGCCACCATGGCCTGCACGCCCGCGCCCAGACCGATGACGATGCTGATGGCCATGAAGGTGGCGTAGCCGCCCAGTCCCACCCCGGCCAGTGCATCGCCGCCCAGAACGCCCACCATGGCGGTATCCACCAGGTTCAGCAGGCTCTGGCTGACCATGGCGCCCATGATGGGCAGCGCCAGCGCCAGGATACGCCTTGTGCGGGACCAGTCCAGCAAAACACGGCTCCGGGATCGTGAAACGGCGGATGGTATCATGGGGAATCAGCACCTTCCTTTCTCTTGTACCGCGGATGGGCTGTATCCGGCTCGCCCTGGACGGCGTCGCAGAAAGGGTTTATGCGTTGTGGGAGCGGCATCCCTGCCGCGACCAATCCCGGCGAAGTCGCGGCAGGGATGCCGCTCCCACAGTAAGAGTAACCGCTGGCGCCGGAACAAGGTGCTGGCCAAAAGGGAAATACCTGACTAAAATGGTCGGGAAATCGACACAGCAGAGGCAGTGCCATGAACGAAGAAGTGGCTGAACAAGCGCAGGATCAGCTGATCGAAATCACGCCGGACGCGCAGGAATACCTCCGGGAGCTGCTCGCGAAGCAGAACAAGGAGGGCATGGGCGTGCGTATTTTTGTCGAGCGTCCCGGTACGCCGCACGCGGAGTGCTGCATGGCCTACTGTCCGCGGGGCGAGCAAGAGGAAGGCGATGTGCGCTACGACTATGACGGCTTCCATGCCTATGTGGAAGGCGAGAGCACGCGTTTCCTCGAGGACGCCCGGATCGACTTCAAGAAAGACTCCATGGGCGGCCAGCTTACCTTCCGCGCACCCAATTCCCGGGTACCGGATATCAGCGAGGACGCGCCCCTGGAGCAGCGCATCCAGTACATCCTGGACGCCGAGATCAACCCGATGCTCGCCAACCACGGCGGCAACTGCAATCTGCAGCAACTCACGGACGAGAACGTGGCCGTGCTGGAATTCGGCGGCGGCTGCCAGGGCTGCGCCATTGTGGACGTCACCCTGAAACAGAATGTGGAAACCACGCTTCAGGAGCGCATTCCGGAGTTGCAGGGCGTTACCGACGTTACCGACCACTCCGTGCGCGAGAACGCCTACTACTGATCTCCCGGGCTGGCAGACTGTGTAAAAACCTTGCGCAGTTCGCACAGTAGGGCGCAGTTCGCGCTTATTCGCGGTGAGAGTCGTCGGAGGGCGCCTCGGTACGGGCTTTCACGTTCTTGTGTACGGCCATCGTGTACCCCGTCTTGCGATGGATCACATTGGTCACCAAAACACGGCGACCACGCTCGTCCACCAGGTACAGGATTCGATAGCTGGCCATGGTGATACGCATCAAGGGATAAAAGTCGCCCTTTAGCTGCTTGCCGAGCTGGACTGGATCCGCAGCCAGCTTCTTGGTGATGGCTTTCTGAATTTGCGTACGCAGGCGGGGATCCTTGATGGCATTGATCTCGGCCTGAGCCTCATCGTGTATGCGAACGTCCCATTGTGCAGCTGATTTTGCCAACCGAAGGCCCTCCCTGGCAGTGCGCGGTTAGCGGAATGCTTCGTCTGCGGGGCGCGCGTTGTCGAAGGCGCGATCGAAATCCAGGGTATTCAAATCGCCTACGCGCTGCTCTGCTGCCTTCACGTCCTGGGCGTCCTCCAGCTCCTCGATCAGACGCGAGAGTTCCTCATAGCGCTCAATGGACATCACGACCGCCGCAGGCTTGTTGTGCCGGAGCACCAACAGTTGCCTGGAGGTGCCCTCGACCAGGCGGGCGATATAACTGGAGGCCTTCTTCGCCAGGTCGGAAAGCGAGACAGTTTCCGGGGTGTGTTCGAGCCTGGTCTTGCTCATGACTATCCTCCCGGGCTGGCGAATGTCCGGCCACCCTGAATCTACTTTACCGCCTCCGGACGAAATTACGCAATATTTTACTCCATCCTGGCCGACAGGCGGTCGCCAGGCGCCCACACCCCCGGTGGTGCCGGCCTCTCCAGGGAAGGGCGGTGATGCCTGTCACCAGTATCCGAGGGCATTTTCGGAGCCAGTTGCGGCATGTCGCGCTACACACTAAATCATAAGATAATGATTAAAAGGATTCGCCACCTATAGCGAGAAAGAGCGATGATGCATGATCCTCCCCATCCTGGCGAAATATTGAAGGAAGAAGTACTGGAACCATTGGGGCTCGGCGTTACCGAGGCGGCTCAGCGGCTGGGGGTGGCCCGGACAACGCTGTCCCGCGTCATCAATGAACATGCCGGCATCAGCCCGGATCTCGCCATACGCCTGGAAGCCGCAGGTGTGGGCAGTGCCCGGGTCTGGCTGGATATGCAGACGCAATACGAGCATTGGCAGGCCCTGCAGCGTCCCCGGCCCGATGTGCAGCCCCTGGAAGGGGCGGCGGGGTAAAAGTGCCGGAATTATAGAGTCATTGGAATGCAGGGCGCGAAATACTCACAGTTTTGATTCCCGGCTTAGCAGGCTGTTGAAAAACCCTTTGCGTGCTCAGCGCGGCCTGAAGCGTGCAGCTGGTGTGCTTGGTTGCGACGG
>CAJXLA010000103.1 GCA_913055795.1 uncultured Alcanivorax sp.
TGGCGCTCGCCCTGGCGGTGATGGGCTTCCTGCTCTGGGAGGGGCACAAGGTGCACCTGCTCGGTGCCCTGCCCTGGCTGATCCTGCTCGCCTGTCCGCTGATGCATGTATTCATGCACGGCGGGCATGGCGGGCATGGCCGCCAGCCAGGCCGGTGCCATTCAGTCGCAACTCGCCTATTCGCGCCATCACGAACGCGAAGCGGATCGGGTGGGCATGCAGACCCTGACCCGCGCCGGTTTCGATCCCATGGCCATGCCGGATTTCTTCCAGCGCATGCTGCGCCGCAAGCAATTCGCCAACGAACCCCCGGAATTCCTGCTCACGCACCCGTTGACCAAGGAAAGGATCGCCGATTCACGCGCGCGGGCGGCGCGCATGGAGCGTCCCGGGCTGGACAGCAGGCAGTCCTTTTATCTGATCCGCGCCCGCATACGGGCGCGCTTCTTCGCGGAGGCCGAACGCGGCGTGCGCTATTTCGAACAGCGCTATGACGGCGGCACCAGCATTCAGGAACAGGCCGGCGGCTATGGACTGGCGCTGGCGCTGATCCGTGCCGAACAATTCGACCGGGCCGGTGAAGTGCTGAAACAACTGCGCTCCACCGAGCCCAACGAACTCTGGTACTGGCTCGCCCAGGGGGAACTCGCTGCCGCGCGCCAGGATCATGCAGCGGCCGTGAAGCGCTTCCACGAGGTGCTGGAAATCATGCCCGGCAATCATGCCGCCTCGGTCATGCTCGTCCGGAATCTGCTGCGTAACGAGCAGGCGGGGGAAGCGCGCGAGGTCCTGGATGAGCGGCTGCTGGACCGGCCCCGGGATCCCTACCTGTGGCAAATGCTGGCGGACGCCCACGGCCAGCTGGACCAAAGTGCCCGCGCTCACCGCGCTCGGGGCGAATACCTGTTTCTCACCGGCCGGGAAAAACAGGGAATGGAACAAATGAGCTTCGCGCTCAATGCGAGCGAAGACGACTTCAGCCAGCACAGCCGGATTGCATCCCGCCTGAAGGAAATGCGAAAGCTGCACCAGGAGGCGCAGGAGTTCTAATAAAAAGTCGAAAGTAGCAAGTGGCAAGTAGCAAGAAACAAGGCAGGGGCGCCGAAGGCGCCCGGCTTTATTTCTTTCGACTTTCGGCTTTCGACTTGCTACTGAATTCGAGCATCCGGTTCAGCGGCACCATGGCCTGCTCGGCCAGCTCGGGATCCACGGTGATTTCCTGGCCGCTGTCCCGACCCTGACGCAGGACCTGGAGCAGATTGTCCAGGCCGTTCATGGCCATCCAGGGGCAGTGCGCACAGCTCTGGCAGGTGGCGCCACTGCCCGCTGTGGGAGCTTCCAGCAACGTCTTGTCCGGCGCCAGCTGGTGCATCTTGTAGAAGATGCCGCGGTCGGTAGCCACGATAAAGGTATCATCGTCACGCTCGGTGACCGCGCGAATCAGCTGGGACGTGGAACCCACCACATCGGCGATCTCGATCACCGGCTCGGGGGCTTCCGGATGGACCAGCACGGCGGCATCCGGATAAGCCTGCTTGAGGTCCTGGATGCCGCGCGCCTTGAATTCCTCATGGACAATACAGGCGCCGTCCCAGCACAGCACGTCCGCGCCGGTCTGACGCCGGACATAATCGCCCAGGTGCTTGTCCGGGGCCCACAGAATCTTCTCGCCCCGGCTGTCCAGGTATTCGATCAGATCCACGGCGATACTGGACGTAACCACCCAGTCCGCGCGCGCTTTCACCGCCGCCGAGGTATTCGCGTACACCACCACGGTGCGGTCGGGATGCTGATCACAGAATTCAGCGAACTCGTCCGGCGGGCAACCGATATCCAGTGAGCACGTAGCCTCAAGCGTGGGCATGAGCACCGTTTTCTCGGGGCTCAGGATCTTGGCCGTCTCGCCCATGAAACGAACCCCGGCCACCACCAGGGTGGACGCGGCGTGGTCCTTGCCAAAACGCGCCATTTCCAGCGAATCGGAGACACAACCGCCGGTTTCCTCTGCCAGGGCCTGAATCGACGCATCGGTATAATAGTGCGCCACCAGGACGGCGTCACGTTCACGCAGCAGGGTCTCGATTTCCTCGCGGTAGCGCGCACGCTGCTGTTCGGTCAGTTCCGGTGCCGGCTCCGCCTGCTCGAGATGCTGGCGGACCAGCTCTTGCGCCTGGGCTGTCATCGTTCTCCTCACCCGGGGCCAGATGCCCCTTCAGGACTGTATGCTCAGAATATCACAGGCTCCGAAATGCGGGCGCATTTGTGTCATACAAGGACTAACAGGCTGTTAGCAGGCTGTTGAAAAAACCCGTGCGCACTCAGCGTGGCCTGAAGCGTTCAGCTGGTGTGCTTGGTTGCGACGGGAAGGGTGGTTCCCTTTCCGAGCAACAAAGTGCGCCAGATGGGCGCTTCAGGCCTCGCCCCGCGGGGCTTTCAGGCTGGTCCGCACTCATCGTTGCCCTTTTTCGACGGGGCAGACCCCGCCTTCAAAAGGGCGCCTCGATTGCGAACCAGCCTGAAAGCCTGAGTACGCAACGGGTTTTCAACAGCCTGCTAGCGCTCCGGGCCCGCGGCGAGCAGCTGTACCGTGCTGATGGCGCGCTCGCGAAAGGCGCCCTCGCAGTAGCACAGATAATAGTGCCACAGGCGCCGGAACCGCCTGTCAAAGCCCTGTTCACGCACCTGCTCCCGGGCGTCGTCGAAACGCTCCCGCCAATGAGCCAGCGTTTGCGCATAGTCCTGGCCAATATCCCGCAGGGCCCTCGGCGTCAGCGACGTATGCCGGCTCATCTCGTCCAGCAGCACGCGCACCGATGGCAGGAAGCCGCCCGGAAAAACATAGCGCTTGATGAAATCGGTGTTGCGCAGCGCCGTCTTGTACCGCCGGTCCGGCACCGTGATGGCCTGGAGCAGTAACAAGCCATCCGGGCGCAACAACTCGCCCAGCTTGCGGAAATAGGTGGACAGATACTCGGGCCCCACCGCTTCGATCATCTCCACCGACACGATCCGATCATAGGTGCCCGTCAGCTCGCGGTAGTCGCATTCCAATACCGTGATGCGGTCCGCCAGACCCGCCGCGCACACGGCTTCATGGGCATGACGATACTGCTCCGGGGAAATGGTGGCCGTGGTAACCCGACAGCCGTACTTGCTAGCCGCGTGGATGGCCAGACCGCCCCACCCCGTGCCGATTTCGAGCAGGTGGGTCGCGGGTGTCAAATCCAGCTGCTCACAGATCAGGCTCAGCTTGTGTCCGGAGGCCTCTTCGAGCGAAGCGCCCGCATACGGATAGACGGCGCTGGAATACTGCATCTGCTGATCCAGGAAAAGCGCAAAGAAGTCATTGCCCAGATCATAGTGTGCTTCGATATTGCGTTTCGCCCCGGACCGCGTATTGCGACGGCTCCACTGCCACAGCGCCCGCGCCGGGCGCGCCAGCCGCCGCAAGCCGCTCCGGTCGCGTGCCTGCATGGGTTCCACATTGGCCGCGAAAAAACGGATTACGCTGACCAGATCCGCCGCTTCCCAATAGCCTGCGATAAAGGCCTCGGCCGCGCCCAGCGCACCACCGGTCATCATGCGGCGCCAGGCGCGGTGATCGGTAATGGTCAGTTCGGCCTCGGGTTCGCCCTGCCCCAGCGTGATCCGCCGGCCGTCCGGCTCCCGGATATGCAGTGTGCCCTTGGGCATGCGCGCCAGAGCTCGCACAACCGCCGCTCGGGCCAGCCGGTCGACACGAGACGTCTGTCCGGTCTTCATGACCCGGGTCGTCGTCGACAAATCCATGGCGCTAGCCTCCCTCCCGAACACGCTTGTCTGGATGCGAATAAAAGGGTGCGCGCAGGCGCCACAAGCGCAACGCCTGCCGGTAAATCCGCAGCCGGGTCAGCAGGCCCTGCATCATGAACCGGTACCCGGCCGTCATCATGTTCGATCGGCCGGCCTGGTCCGCGCTCAACCGCATGCCGGCTTCAAACAGCACGCGAGCCCCCGCGCGCGCCTTGATACGCACGCTCAGGGGTTCAGTCCAGTTCACCAACCACTGATAGGTCAAGTCCGTGGGTAAAAACGGCGAAACATGAAACCCCTTGTCATGTTCAAACCGCAAGTGCCGCTCCGGGCCGAGCGCTGCATGAGCATAGAAATGTCGCTCGCCCCAGGGTGTATTGCGCACCTCGGCCAGGACCGCGTCGGGCGCACTGGCGCCGGCGGGAATATGGAAATACAGCACCAGTGGATTGAACAAAAGCCCGAGCGCACGCGGCTGCGCGAGCATCAACACCTGACCCTTACTGAAATCAAGATCATATTGGCGCGCGGTTTCGCGTACCTTGTCCAGCAGGGGCAAGCTACGTTCATCGATATAGTCCCGACTGCGCAAAGTCACCGGTCGCCACCTGCGTCCCCAGAGCGGATGCCGAGCCAGCAGGGTGTGCGGTTCTGCCAGATCCAGCAGTATCAGGGACAACGGATACGCAAAAGCATGCACCGCCTCATGATCGCGGCGGTGCCAGACTTGACCCGTCATCAGCTGATGTCCCGTGATCACAACGACACTCCGAGTGCTCGCGCCACGGCCGCGGCCGAGGCAACACCATCCTCGTGGAAACCGTTGCCACACCAGGCGCCACAAAACCAGGTATGATGACGCCCGTTGGTCTCCCCTATTTTCTCCCGACATCGTACCGCACCCCGGGTGAATAAGGGGTGAAAAAACCGATACCGCCCCAGCACCCGGTCCGGGTCAATGTCCGCGGAACTGTTCAACGACACACAGAAGGTCTCCGGGGCATCCAGGCCCTGGAGTATATTCATGTTATAGGTGACCCGGACCTGGCGATCGTCACCGGTGCCGAGGCGCGCATTCCAGCTCGACCACGCGCGACGATTGCGCGGTAACAAACGGGTGTCGGTATGCAGCACTACCTCGTTTTCGCGCCAGGCAATCCCGCTCAGCAGAGTGGTCTCTTCCGGACTCGCGTCGGTGAGCAATTGCAATGCCTGGTCGCTGTGACAGGCCAACACCACCTCGTCGAAATCCTCTGTTCCGACCTGGCTGTCGACACGAATCCCGTTCGCCAGACGACGCACACTTCGAACCGGACAGTGCAGCCGTAGATCCGCATCGAGTCGGGCCAGCAATGCTTGCACATAGCGCGCCGATCCTCCCGGCACCACATACCATTGGGGTCGATCGCGCAAGCTCAACAAACCGTGATTGTGAAAGAACTCCACGAAAAAGCGCGCCGGGAAATCCTCGATATCTCCCTCGCCACAGGACCAGATCGCCGCGCCCATGGGTCGCAGATAATGGCGCCGAAACCCTTCGCTGTAGCCACCCTGTTCCAGCAACTCGCCCAGCGACGGCTCACCCGAGTGCTCGTCGACGAAGCGGGGCGCGTCGCGATTGAATCGCAGGATTTCGCGCAACAATCGCCAGTGCTCCGGCGAGAACAGATTGCGGCGCCAGGCGAAAAAACCGCCCGGACCATCGCCGCAATACTCCGGGTCCGTCTCCCCGCCATGGACACTGAAGCCCATGGTGGTGGGTTGTCCGTCTATACCCAGTTCAGCCAGTAATCGCCGGAAGAGCGGATAGGTGCGGTCGTTGAACACGATAAAGCCGGTATCCACTTCATAGTGTCCGTATTCGCGTCTGACCGGAACAGTATGGGTGTGGCCGCCGGCATAATCCCGGGCCTCGAACAGCGTCACCCGATAGTGGCGCGACAGCCACCAGGCGGCGGCAAGCCCGCCGATACCGGCCCCCACCACGGCGATGGTTTTCATGCGTGGGATTTCTCCAGTTGTTGCCGGGCCCGGCGGAAACGCTCCGCCACCCGGTCGCGCACACCCTGATGGGCCACAACGGGCGCCGGATAATCCGGCGCCAGCATGGGCGTCTTCCAGGGCTCGTGAATACTGTCGGCATCCAGATGGGCCAGTTCGGGCACATAACGGGCGATATAGTGCCCGCTGGGGTCAAAGCGCCGGCTCTGGCGCACCGGATTGAACACCCGGAAATAGGGCACGGCATCCGTGCCCACCGATGCACTCCATTGCCAGCCGCCGTTGTTGGCGGCGAAATCCCCGTCCACCAGATGCTCCATGAAAAACCGTTCGCCCCGGCGCCAGTCGATCATCAAATGTTTGCTGAGAAACATGGCCGTAACCATGCGCAGCCGGTTGTGCATCCAGCCCTGGTGCGTCAGCTGACGCATACCCGCGTCCACCAGTGGGTACCCCGTGCGGCCCTCGCACCAGGCCCGCCAAAGCCCTTCGTCTGTTTCCCACGTCAACATACGATCCACGGACTGGAAGGCTTCACCCCGGCTCAGGCGGGGAAACAGCGCCATGATCTGGCGGTAGAAATCCCGCCAGGCCAGTTCATTGATCCAGGCGGCGCCGGCCGAGCCGTCGGCCGCCTGGCGCGCGCGCCACCAGGCCTCGGCGGGTGCCAGGGTTCCCGCCGATAGCGCGGCCGACAACCGGCTCGTCCCCATTTTGCCCGGATCATCCCGCCGGTTGGCATAGGCGGGCAATCCCTTCTGCAGGAAATCCGTCAAACGGCGCTGCGCCGCCGCCTCGCCCGGAGGCCAGGCGCTGCGCACGGATTCCGGGACCCGGAGTTGGCTCAATGCAGAATCAATGACCGCTTCACCGGGAAAGGTCACCGGCATCCTGGTTCGCGGCGGCTGTTCCGGCAGTGGCGGGGCCTGATCGAGCAGCCTGTGCCAGGCCCGGCTGTAGGGGGTGAATACCGTATAGGGGGTCCCCTGTCCGGTCCGCAGCGCTTGCGGCGGCACCAGCACGGTTTCGTCCCGGCCGTGCAGCGTCACGCCCAGCGCGGACATACGCTCGGCCACGGCCTGATCCCGGCGTTTCTCGTTGAGCGGATACTCACGGGAACAGTGGACGGAGTGAATACCATGACGCTGGACATAATCCTCGAGCACCTCGGGGCAGTGCTCGAAAGCCCCGGCATCGATTACATCCAGGGGAACACCTCTACGCGCCAGCCCCTGACCCAGTTCGCGCAGGCTCTCCAGCACATACCAGCGCCGGGCCGGGGCCACACCGTGCCGGTCCCACTGTCCGGGGCAAAGCAGGTAGAGCGCGCGCACACGCTCGCCGCTGTCCAGCGCGTCGCGCAAGCCGGCGTGACGCAGGCGCAGATCATTGCGATACCAGACCAGTCGCGTCATACCCGGTTACGCAGCCCCAGCTGGTCCGGATAGGGCTGGAGATACTCCTGCCCGCCCACATAATCCCGGGGGTGATGGCGCTGGGCCAGACGCAAGAGGGTCATGGGCACCACCAGCGGCACCTCGCCGCGCTGGTAGGCATCCACTTGTTCCGCCACGGCGCGGCGCTGATCATCTTCCATGACGTCGCGGAAATGGCCCAGCAGGTGCAACATGGCATTGGCGTGCGCACCCCGGGAAACCGGGCGCTCCAGCGCGGCCATGAACGCGCTTATGTAGTGCTCGGCCACAGCCTCCAGCCGGCCGCCGGAGAGATCCGAAAGCAGGGGGCCCAGCTCCCGATACGTGCGCTGGCAATGCGCCAGCAGCTGGAACTTGTGGCGGGTGTGAAAATCGATCAGCGCTTTAGGCGTCAGCCCGGCCTCGCGCAGCCGCATCCAGTCATCATACACAAAGACCCGTTGGACAAAGCGCTCCAGCAGATGGTCGTCGTTCAGCCGACCGGCCTCCTCCACGGGCATCAGCGGATAGTGCTCCATCAGGGCGGCGGCAAAAAGGCCCCGTCCCTGGCGGTGTTGAACATGGCCCGCCTCGTTATAGATACGTACCCGTTCCATGCCGCAGCTGGGCGATTTCTGCATCAGGATAAAACCACGCAGATGGGCCAGTCCCGGCAGGGTCTCGTGCGTCCAGTCCTTCAACGCGGTGGAGTGCTCCGCACCACTCCGGACTTCCTCCAGGCGCAGCTCGTCGTCACACTCAACCAGATGCATGGCCGGACGCGGCGTCCCCAGCCCCGCCCCGACTTCCGGACATTGCGGCTGCAGTTCAAAGGACCGGGAGAGCACGTCGGTGCAATACCGGGAGCGCTTGTGACCGCCGTCGTGCCGGACATTGTCGCCCATCAGACAGGCACTGATGCCCACAGGAATACGGGTAGTCATGGCGTGCTCTCTTCATCCAGTCGATGCGTTAACTCCTGAATGGAGCATGCGTCAGCAGACGTCAATAAGCCGTGAACCCGAAGGTTTGCAGAGAAGCCGAGATAGAAAATCTGGGGCTCGGGGGACAGGTCCACTGCTGCAGAGCGCACACGAGAGCCGCAAGCGGGAAATATGGTGGGTCGTGCTGGATTCGAACCAGCGACCAATTGGTTAAAAGCCAACTGCTCTACCAACTGAGCTAACGACCCAACCGGGAGGCGCAAATCATACTGTTTTTTGGCGTTGTGACAAGGGGTCGTCCGAGGGAATTTGCCTCACTGATAGGGTGTCGGGTCCGGCACACCGGCCTCGGCGAAACCCTGCCGGCGGAAGCGACAACTGTCGCAACGACCGCAGGCCCGGCCCGCTTCATCCGCCTGGTAGCAAGACACTGTCCAGCCGTAGTCGAGGCCCAGGTCGGCCCCTTGCCGGATGATCGCCCACTTGGGCAGCTCCAGCAACGGCGCTTCGATGGTCGGTCCGCGGCCTTCCACACCCGCCCGGGTGGCAACGGCGGCCAGATGACGGAAGGCGTCCATGAATTCCGGACGGCAATCCGGATAGCCGGAATAGTCCACGGCATTGACGCCGATATAGATCACCGAGGCGTCCACTACCTCGGCCAGACCCAGCGCCAGGGACAGGAAAACCGTGTTGCGGGCGGGCACATAGGTAGCCGGTATGCCCTCGCCCTGCTCTTCCGGCACATCAATATTGTCATCGGTGAGCGCTGAACCGCCGATGCCGCCCAGTCCGAGGGACAGCACCCGGTGCGAGGCCGCGCCCAGGTGATCGGCCACCCGCGCCGCCGCGTCCAGCTCCACCCGATGGCGCTGGCCGTAATCGAACGCGACCGTATGGCACTGATAGCCATGATGCCGGGCGAGCGCCAGGCAGGTCGCCGAATCCAGTCCGCCCGAAAGCAGTACCACGGCGTTCGCTTGACTCATCGACCCGGCGCCTCCCCCCAGAGCAGCTTGTGCAGCTGCATCTGGAAACGCACGGGCAGATGATCCTCCAGAATCCATTGCGCCAGCTCGGCCGCGGGCAGCTGCTCCCAGGCGGGGGAGAACAACACCTCGTCCACACGCGCGGCGAGGTTATACTGATCCAGCTGCATCCGCGCCCAGTCATAATCGCGGCGATCGGCCAGCACGAACTTGAGCTGGTCTCCGGCTCCCAGGTGTTCCAGATTCGCCCAGCGGTTGCGTTCGCTCTCGCCGGAGCCGGGCGCCTTGAGATCCATGACCACGGACACACGCTCGTCCAGATCGGCAATATCCAGCGCGCCGCTGGTTTCGATACTTACGTTCAGGCCTGTATCGCAGAGCCGGCGCAGCAGTTCGCGGCACTCCGGCTGGGCCAGGGGCTCACCGCCGGTGACGGTGACATGGGTGGCGCCATGCTCCAGCACCTCCTCGACCACGGCCTCGAGATCACGGCTTTCGCCGCCGTGAAAGGCGTACTCGGTATCACACCAGCTGCAGCGTAGCGGACAGCCGGTCAGGCGCACGAAGACGGTGGGCACCCCCATGGTGCGCGCCTCGCCCTGCAGGGAATAAAAGATTTCGGTAATGCGAAG
>CAJXLA010000104.1 GCA_913055795.1 uncultured Alcanivorax sp.
GTGTGAACCACAAGACCGCGGAGCTCGAATTCCGGGAACGGATCACCTTCGCCTCCGAGGATCTTGCGGCCGCGCTGTACTCCCTGGTGGAGGTGCCCGGCGTAACCCAGGCGGTGCTGCTGTCCACCTGCAACCGCACCGAATGCTATTGCCTGGTTGAAAATAGCCCGGATCTGCCGGCTTGGCTGGCGCACTGGCATGATCTCGCGCCCGACGATCTGCGCGCTCACTGGTACAGCTATTACGACCAGGATGCCCTGCATCACATGATGCGGGTAGCCGGCGGCCTGGATTCCATGGTCCTGGGCGAGCCCCAGGTGCTGGGGCAGATGCGTGATGCACACGCCCGTGCGGAGCAAACGGGCACACTGGGACGCGAGCTGGCCGGCTATTTCGAGCAGGTTTTCTCGGTGGCCAAGCGCATTCGCACCGAGACGGATATCGGCGCCCATGCGGTCTCCGTGGCCTATGCGGCGGTGTCCTTCGCGCGCCACATTTTCGCCGATCTGGGCAAGAGCCATGCCCTGCTGATCGGGGCGGGCGAGACCATTGAGCTGGCGGCCCGTCATTTGCGGGATCTGGGTGTGCGCGAGCTCATTATTGCCAATCGAACGGGCGAGCGCGCGCAGGAACTGGCCTCGGAAGTGGACGGGCGCGCCATCACCCTGGACGAGCTGCCGCAATGGCTGCCCCGGGCGGATATCCTGATCTCGTCAACGGGCAGCCCGGAAGCGCTGCTGGACAAGAAGATGGTTCAGAGCGCGCTCAAGCAGCGTCGGCACCGGCCCATGTTCATGGTGGATATAGCCGTGCCGCGGGACATTGCGCCCGAAGTGGGTGATTGGGACGATGTTTATCTCTACACGGTGGACGATCTTCACGAGGCCATCGAGGAAAACATTCGCCAGCGCCGCCAGGCGGCGGCCGCGGCGGAACAGCTGATCGACCGGGCCCTGAAGGATATCGAACGCGAGACCCGCGAGCGTCAGGCCGTGGAGACCCTGCGCGGCTACCGCGAACAGGTCATGGCCCTGGGGGACGCGGAACTCGAACGGGCCTTGCGCCAACTCAACAAGGGCGACGACGCCGAGGAGGTGATCAGCCGCTTTCGGCACAATCTGATCAACAAGATCCTGCATCAGCCCAGTGTTCAGCTGCGCCGGCTGGCCGCCGAGGACCGGCAGGAAGCGCTGGAGCTGGCGCGCGAGCTTTTGCTGGGCGAAAACGACAACGAGGACAACGACTGAAGCCATGCAGAAAAGCCTGGAGGACAAGCTGGATCGCGTGGCCGAACGCCACGAGGAAGTCGGGCATCTGCTTTCCGACCCGGATGTGATCGGCGATCAGAACCGGTTTCGTGATCTCTCGCGCGAGTTCGCCGAGCTCGAGGATGTGGTGGGTTGCTATGAACGCTATTGCCGCACCCGCCGGGATCTGGAAGCTGCCCGCGCCATGGTGGAAGACAGTGACGAGGCCATGCGCGCAATGGGACGCGAGGAAGTCGAGGCCTGCGAGCAGCGCCTGGCGGAACTCGAGGACGAACTGCAGCGGCTCATGCTGCCGAAAGATCCCCGGGATCGAGCCAGCGTCTATCTGGAAATCCGGGCCGGTACCGGCGGCGACGAGGCGGCGCTGTTCGCCGGGGATCTTTACCGCATGTACAGCCGCTACGCCGAACAGCAGGGCTGGCGCGTGGAAGTCGTTCAGACCAGCGAGGGTGAGCAGGGCGGCTACAAGGAAATCATTGTCCGTGTGGTTGGCGACGGCGTTTTCTCCAAGCTCAAGTTCGAATCCGGCGTGCACCGGGTCCAGCGTGTGCCCGCCACCGAATCCCAGGGCCGGATTCACACTTCCGCATGCACCGTGGCGGTCATGCCCGAGGCGGAAGGCATCGAGGAGGAGACCCTGCGCAACGAGGACCTGCGCATCGACACTTTCCGCGCCTCCGGCGCCGGCGGCCAGCATGTAAACACCACGGATTCGGCCGTGCGCGTTACCCATCTCCCCACGGGTGTGGTGGTGGAATGCCAGGACGGGCGTAGTCAGCACAAGAACAAGGACAAGGCCCTGTCGCTGCTCCAGGCGCGGCTCATGGACATGCGCCGGCAGGAGCAGGAACGCGAGCAGGCGGCCGAGCGCAAATCCCAGGTGGGCTCGGGGGACCGTTCCGAACGTATCCGCACCTATAACTTCCCCCAGGGCCGGCTCACCGACCACCGCATCAATCTGACCCTGTACAAACTCAATGACATTGTCGCCGGGAATCTGGATGATGTAGTGGATGCCCTGGTGGCCGAGGATCAGGCCCGCAAACTGGCGGAGCTGGCAGGGAACCCCTGATCCATCCATGCGTACGATTTGTTTCGCACAAAATACGGTTCCCAGAGGTGGTTCCTGTGCTTGAGCGTTCTGGATTCCGATCAGGCCACGGAGTAAATTGGTTGTGATTTTGAGCGAAACCCTTCGGGCCATGCCCTTTTTCGCCTGGCTCGGCGTTGCGTTCCTTGCCCCTAGCGTCCAGTAGGGGCGGCGGAACGTGCCTTGTCCTGGCACTTGCTGAAGGCTCTGAAACTGTCTGCATCCATGGGCCAGAACACAAACTCCAGACGAAAAATGACAAGGCAAATCGCACGCATGGATGGACCAGGGATTCCCAATACGAATATCTGAATAACGACACGACAAGGAATTCGCATGGCACGGGTGGATGATCTATTGCGCGCCGCCGGCGAGGACCTGGCCGCGGTCTCCGACACTGCGCGGCTGGACGCGGAACTGCTGCTCGCGCGGGTGCTGACCTGCAACCGCGCCTGGCTCTACACCTGGCCCGAATATGAACCCGAAACCGCGGATGAGCAGCGCTTCCGGGAGCTGGTGGCTGAACGTGCGCGGGGCGTGCCCGTGGCCTATCTGTTGGGGATGCGCGAATTCTTTGATCATCGTTTCCGGGTAACACCGGATACTCTGATCCCGCGTCCCGACACCGAACTGCTGGTGGAGGTAACACTGAAATTGTTTGCGCACCAGCAGATCACGGTGGCGGATCTGGGCACCGGTTGTGGCGCCGTGGGCATCAGCCTGGCGCTGGCGCGGCCGGGCTGGCGGGTCATTGTCACCGACATCGAGGAACCGGTGCTGGACCTGGCCCGGGAAAACGCCCGCCGGCTGGCGGCGCGCAATGTGCTCGTGCAGGGCTCGGACTGGTTCGACGAGGTGGACGGTCCGCTGGACGCGGTGGTGAGCAATCCCCCCTATGTGCCCGACGCGGATCCCCATCTGGACAGCGGTGACGTGCGCCATGAACCCCGAACGGCGCTGGCTGCCGGCGCGGACGGACTGGACGCCATCCGCGCCATCATCGGCATTGCTCCCGAACGGCTGGCGCCGGGCGGTTGGCTGGCGCTGGAGCACGGCCATGATCAGGGCGCGGCGGTGCGTGCTTTAATGGAGCAGGCCGGACTCACCGACATCGCAACCCGGCGCGATCTGGCCGGGCAGGAGCGCGTGACCCATGGCCGAAACCGGTTTCAGTGATGATAAGATTCTGCGCTACAGCCGGCAGCTGCTGGTGCCCGGCTTCGATCTGGACAGCCAGCAGGCGCTGACGCACGCCCGAGTACTGGTCGTGGGCGCCGGCGGACTGGGCTGCCCGGCCGCGCTCTATCTCGCCGGCGCGGGTGTGGGCTCACTCACCCTGATGGACCCGGACCAGGTGGAAGTACACAACCTGCACCGTCAGATCGCCTTCCGGCAGGCGGATCTGGGCCGGCCCAAGGCCCGGGCCCTGGCGGAACAGCTCTCTGACCTGAATCCGGAAGTCCAGTGCTCTGTGCGTGAAGAAAGTGCGGATGAAGACGTGCTGGATGCATTACTGCCGGAAACGGAGCTGGTGCTGGACTGTACGGACAACTTCGCCGCCCGCCGCGCCATCAATCACGCCTGTGTGCGCGCGGACACCCCCTTCGTCTCGGGCGCGGCCATTCGCCGCGAAGGTCAGCTCGCGGCCTTCGACCGCCGTCAGAGTGACAGCGCCTGTTATGCCTGCCTTTATGGCGACAGCGAAGGCGGCGATGAACGCTGTGCCGAATCCGGCATCCTGGGTCCGGTGGTGGGGCATGTAGCCAGCTTTCAGGCGCTGCTGGCGCTCTATTTGCTGATCGGGCAACCGGTGGCGCAGACACTGCACCGCTTTGACGGCACCGCGCTGGCATGGCGCAGCGCCGGCTTCAGCCGGGATCCGGCCTGTCCGGTTTGTGCTGACGGGGTGGAGGCGGCTCAGGAGTAGCCGGTACCGGGCGGTCCGAGCGCGACGGGCGCCGCAGACGCATATTTCGGAAAGAACTATCTATAGACTCTATAGGAATATTGGATCGTCATGCACTTACGCCGGGAGAGCCCGGCTGCTAGTGTGATCTTGGTATACACAACCGGCCCGAGGCCGAACCGACAAGGAGAAGGAATATGTCACTGAAACTGGGCGATACAGCCCCCAACTTTGAAGTGGAAACCACCCAGGGCAAGATCAGTTTTCACGACTGGATCGGAGATTCCTGGTGCTTTTTCTTCAGTCATCCCGCGGATTTCACCCCCGTTTGCACCACGGAAATGGGGCGCACCTCGCAACTCGCGCAGGAGTTCGAAAAGCGCAATGTGAAGCCGCTGGGCCTGTCCACGGATTCGGTGGACGAGCACAACAAGTGGATTCTGGATGTGAATGACACCCAGAACACCAACCTGGAGTTCCCCATTGTTGCGGATGCGGATACCGAGATCGCCAAGCAGTATGAAATGATCCATCCGGGCGAGAGCAGCACGGCCGCCGTGCGTTCGGTGTTCATCATCGACCCGAACAACAAGATCCGGCTGACCATGACCTATCCCATGCAGGTGGGGCGCAACTTCGACGAGATCCTGCGTGTGCTCGACGCGTTGCAGACCGTGGACGCCAAGGGCGTGGCCACGCCCGCGGACTGGCAACCCGGCGGCAAGGTGATCATCCCGCCGAGCGTGACCAACGAGGAAGCGGAAAAACTCTTTCCGCAGGGCTGGGATGAGCAGCGTTCCTATCTGCGTCTGACCGACGTGTAAGACCGGCCGGCGGTGCCCGCCGGGCACCGCAGGCATGATCTTTCATGCGGAAAGCCCCGGAATGCCGACCAACGGCATGACCGGGGCTTTTTTTCGAGTAATGTTTCCGGGCCCGGGATGCGGCCTCAGCGCGAAACGGTGAACCAGAAGATCACCCGGGGTTTGCTGTTCGCGCTCGCCTTGTAGACGCCCCGGCCGAGCAGGGTGTGCTCGTCGATAAAGCGCACCTCGTCGGTGAGCCCGCGCATGATGCGCGGATTCTCCGGACGGTCATAGTTGATGTTGATCACCTGCAGGTCCGGGTCCAGCTGGCTGGGCCCGATGGAGGCGTGGTAATAGCCCGTGCGAATGCGCCCGAGAAAGCGGTTGTTGCCTTCGAAGACGCCGCCTTCCAGCGGCCGGAACTGCTTGGTGTGGCCCAGAAAACGCAGCGGCACCGGACCCAGCAGGCCCTTGACGGTCCAGTCACCGGACAGATCCAGGCTATGCGGCACACTGCCGGCAAAAAACGATTCACGATAACTCATGTTGGTGCTCCCTGTTTGCGTTGGCCATTGTGCCTGAAAAGGCGCCCTTTGCGCTTGCCCGCACGTGAACGCCGTTATGGTCATTCCGGACATGCGCAGGCATCATGAGATCCATCCATGAAGGCATTGCAGCCAAAGATAAGCCGATCCGGCGCGGGAGGAAAAATGATGCGTTTGGGGGCCATTGTACTGGGTTCACTGCTGTCGCTGTCGGCCTTTGCCGATGACTCCGCGGATTATCCTGACCCGGTGAAGACTTTCACCTTTCAAAGCCAGCGCCAGGAACTGGAAATGGCCTATATGGATGTCCAGCCGGACGGGCAATCCAGGGGTACTTTCGTGCTGTTGCATGGCAAGAACTTCAACGGCGCCTACTGGCATCAGACCATTGATTTTCTGGTGGAGCGTGGTTACCGGGTGGTGGCACCCGACCAGGTTGGTTTCGGGCGTTCGTCGCTGCCGCAGCACTATCAGTACAGCTTCGCCCAGCTGGCCGCCAATACCCGGGTAATGCTGAATCAGCTGGGCGTGGACCAGGCCCGCGTCATGGGGCATTCCATGGGCGGCATGCTGGCCACGCGTTTTGCGCTACAGTATCCGGACTTCACGGACAAGCTGGTGCTGTTGAACCCCATCGGTCTGGAGGACTGGCGCGCCCAGGGGGTGCCCTATGTCGCCATTGGACAGATCTATCAGTCGGAACTGCAGAAAGACTACGACAGCATCAAGGCCTATCAGAAAGCCAGCTATTATGACGGCAGCTGGGATGCTGATTACGAGCCCTGGGCACGCATGCTCGCGGAGCAATATCAGGGCAGCGAAGGCGAGCGTTTTGCCTGGAACATGGCGCTGACCGCGGACATGGTGCTGGCCCAGCCCGTGGTGCATGAATTCGACCGGCTGGAGGTGCCCACGGTGCTGATGATCGGGCTGCGGGACCGCACGGCCATCGGCCGGAATCAGGTGGACGCGGAACTGGCCCGGGAGCTGGGCGATTATCCGGCACTGGGCCAGGCCGCGGCCGAACGCATTCCGCAGGCGCGTCTGATCGAATTCGAGGGCGTGGGGCATCTGCCCCATATCGAAGCCCCCGAACGTTATCTCGACGCACTCGGCACGGTGCTGGACAACGCCTCAGGCGGGTAGGCGCGCCGCCACGGCATCGAGAAACGCCTGCATGTCCGCCACTTCTTCCCGCTCGGGGGCATTGGTCTTGCCCTTGAGATCCGGGGTGACGATGTAATCGTCCACCGTACGGATCAGCGCCTGCTTGAGTCCGCGGGCATATGCCTGCAGCGCGTCGTTGTGTTCGCGTTCGCCGATGGTTTCCAGGGCATTGGCGACCGCATAGATCAGTGCCGAAGGATTGAAGTGTGCTTCCCGGCCGTCCGTTTCCCGGTATTTCATGTACAGGTCATGGGCAGTGCCGTGGGGCGCCTCGAAGAGCATGGTGCCGTTCTTGCTCTCGATAATGGAGCTGGCGGTGGCGAGACTGCCGCCCAGCGCCGCCGAGATGTCCGAGAAGATATCGCCGTCCAGGTTCTGGGCCGGATAGAGCGCGTTGCGCGGCGGATCCGTGATCATCTTGATGAGCTGGCTGGACGGACGCATGATCATGAAAGACGGCGGCGGCGTCCCTGCCTGGGCCAGCTCGCGGCGCACATCGGTAATGATGGTGCTGTAGACTTCGTCGTATTCCATGTACTCGCGCTTGAGGCCGAAATAGACTTCCTTGTCCTTGCGCGAGGCATCGCGGAACACCTGGCTGATCCAGTCCTTGATGGCTTCCTGATCATTGGACATGAGTAGCAGCGGATCGCCCTGCTGGACACGGCGCACATGCTTTTCGTCGCCGTCGACAATGACCTTGAGCAGACCGTCTTCGTGGACCGCCATGTTGAAGCTGCCGTACTGGTCGCCGCCACCGGCGCTCATGCGCGAGATGGACACATGGGCCTTGCGGTCCGGAATGCCGTAGCGCTTGAGCTGATCCACGAGCTTGTAGAGCTTGCGCCCGGTGGTGTTGTCCGGCACCCCCCAGAGCGCACGCTCGGGCGGATTGGACACAATGCGCGCGGCCTGGGCGTCAATGAGTTCATAGGAGTAACGCAGCCCCGCTTCCCGGAGTTTGTGCTTGTAGTCGTTTTCGTAGATCTGTTCGATGGCACTGCGCATGACGCCGTCATAGCCGGGAATGACGGTGTCCTTGAGCCCGAGATAGACATCGCGTTTTTCGTCCAGCGCGCGCTGGAAGAAACGGTGCGCCCAGGCGCGCACATCCTCGATATCATTGGTGGCGAGCAGCCAGGGGTCGTACTTGTTCAGGTTGCGCCGGTGCAGTTCCACCGGATCGCCGCTGGCGCCCACGAACACCAGCTTGAGCACGCCCGTGGAACGCGACAGCTGGTTGAAACTGTCCTTGATGCCGCCGTCTTCCATGGTGTCCACTTCGATGTCGCGGTCGATCCAGTCCGGGCGGCGAACCTGCAGATTCCGGAACTGGATATCCTCGCGCGTGATATTGCCGCCGATGCCCTTGCGGATGGCGCCGTTGGGGGATTTGAAGGCCAGCGGCGCCAGCGAGCGGCGTTGCAGTTCCGGGTGGTCGGCGAGCAGTTCGTCCAGTTGCTGGCGATTGACCGTAATGCCGGCGTTCTTGATGCCCACGCCATAATGGTTGAGCGCTTCAATGGCTTCCGTGACCACTTCGCCATTGGTGGCCAGGCGGTTGCGCGCGGACAGATCGATTTCGACGAAGGGGACCTCCACGCGCGCGGTCACGAATTGCTCCAGGATGCGTTCAAAGGCCACCTGGGCCATTTCGTCGCCGTGCAGAATCACCAGGGGCGAGGTCACGGAAATCTTGCTGTCCATGGGTACTCCGGGTTCAGGGGTTGCGCTCGTTCCATTCACAAGGACGCGCCATATTACAGGCTTTCGGTCTCACGGCCCACATTGGTCTTTACCAGGCCCAGTCCCGAGAAGAACCGCTCCGGGTAGGCAAGCTGGTCGGCGGCATCGGCGTCGACCCGGAGTACATAACCTTCGCCCACGCGGCGGTAGCGAACGAACTGGCGGAAAAGCGGGAACCACGCGCCGGTATAGGTCAGGTCGTCCAGGCTTTCGGGATAGCTGCCATGGCGCAGGTTATAGACTTCCACCGCGGCAATGGTGCTCTTGAAGCCCTGATCCACAAAGGCGCTCTGATCACCCGGCATCATGTCGGCGGGATCACAGCCCGCCAGCACCAACGCCAACAGCAGCGGCCATCCGCGGAACCCGAGAGCCTCTTGCCGTACGATCGTCTGGTTCATTCCTGTTGCGCATCCTTGATGGCGCTGACTCCGGCCGCCGTCACCACCACGAATTGCAGGGTGCCCCAGACCATGTTTCCGGATCCCAACGCCACCAGCGCCAGGGCGATCAATGCGAGTATCAGGGTGCGCTTGCTCATGCGTTGAATCCTAACCCGGGAAAGCCCCGGGTGGAATCGTGCCGGCACGATCGCGCCAGGGCATCGCCTTGACAGGTTTTGCCGGGCCCGAGGATGATTGGTCGGCTCAGCCGCCAGGGCCTGGACCCGGTCCCGCTCGTTTACGCCGGAGTGAAGCATGATTCCGTTTTCCGTACTTGATCTCGCCCCCATTCGCCAGGGCGATGCCGATGTCAGTGATGCGTTCCGCAATACCCGGGAGCTGGCGCGTCATGTGGACGGGCTGGGCTATTGCCGCTACTGGCTGGCCGAGCATCACAATATGCCGGGTATCGGCAGTGCTGCCACGGCCGTGCTGATCGGCCATGTCGCCGAGCATACGGAACGCATCCGTGTGGGCTCGGGCGGGGTCATGCTGCCCAATCACAGTCCCCTGGTGGTGGCCGAGCAGTTCGGTACCCTGGCCGCGCTTCATCCGGACCGGATTGATCTGGGCCTGGGCCGCGCACCCGGCACGGACCAGCAGACGGTGCGCGCGCTGCGCCGGGATCGCGCGGGCGGCCCCGAACA
>CAJXLA010000105.1 GCA_913055795.1 uncultured Alcanivorax sp.
CGACGCCGTCCTCGTACACCAGGACATAGAGCACGGCCATGGGCCTTTCCATGCGCACCCGAACAACGGTACCGTGCAGCGGCGCCAGATGTTCGTGCGCCCCGGGGGAGAAGGCCAGGGTCTGGTTGAGCAGCGTTTCCAACGTACCCAGTACCAGGAATCGTGTCGCCGAAGACTGTTCGTCCATGGGTCCGGATGATCCCGCCCGAAAAGGGTCATTCTACATTGAACCCGGCTGTCATCACCGGGAAACAGTACAAATTTCCGGCAACGGCTTACTTTTGGTTCGCCGGAGCATATACAATGTGTAGAACCTCGATGGTAGAGGGGGCGCCCGCCGGGCAGAGCCCCGGGCCGGGGGTTCCGCTATTTTCTTCAGGGCTGGGAGAAGGACGGTTGTGCCTCCTCCCGTAGGGGAGTCTTTGTTCGCATGCTGGAATCCTGGCTATCTGACCCGGACTTTTTCAAATACCTCGCCCTTCCCTTTATTGCCGGCGCCGTAGGCTGGATCACCAACTGGATGGCGGTCCAGATGACCTTTTATCCGCTGGAATTTGTCGGCATCCGCCCCTGGCTGGGCTGGCAGGGCATTATCCCCGCCAAGGTCACCAAAATGGCGGATATTGTCGTGGACAAGACCCTGCAGAAGCTGGGGAGCCTGGACGAGTTCTTCCGCGAAATGGAGCCCGAGAAGATCGCCGCCCACCTGACCCGCTCCACCCAGGCGCGCATCGAGGAATATACCGACGAGATTATGAGCGAGCGCAACGGCGTGCTCTGGGACAACCTGCCGTTGGTGGTCAAGCAGCGGGTCTATAACCGGGCGCGGCGCATGGTTCCCGAGCTGATCGACAACCTGGTGGACGATATCAGCACCAATATCGAGGACCTGGTGGATCTCAAGCACATGATCACCACCCAGATGGAATCGGACAAGGAACTGCTGGTGCGGGTGTTCAAGGAAGTGGGCGAGCCCGAGTTCAAGTTCGTGATCAACTCCGGTTTCTATTTCGGCTTTCTCTTCGGCCTGATCCAGATTCCGGTGTTCATCATGGTCCCCATGAACTGGGTGTTGCCGTTCTTCGGGTTTCTCGTGGGTATCGCCACGAACTGGATGGCGCTGAACGTCATCTTCCGCCCCTTGAACCCGGTCAAGGTGGGTCCCTTGCGCCTGCAAGGGCTGTTTCTCAAGCGCCAGAAGGATGTGGCCGAGAGTTTCGCGCGTCTGACCACCAAGGAAGTGGTGACCCTGCAAAACATCATGTATCAGGTGCTCAATGGCCCGCGCGGTGATCGCACCAAGGCGCTGATCAAGAAGCACCTCAAGCCGCTGCTGGACGGCGGCGTGGTACGCACGGCCGCTCAGCTCACCGTGGGGCCGGAGGGCTATCACGACATCAAGAAAGCCGTGGAAGAAAAGGCCATCGACTTCTCCCTGGAGCCCTTCGAGGACGAGGAGTTCAACCGCGAACGCGGCATGGTGGTTGAGCGCATCATGCGCGAGCGCATGGAGGAACTCAGTTCCGAGGAATTCCAGAACCTGCTGCGCCCTGCCTTCCAGGAGGACGAGTGGATCCTGATCCTGGTAGGTGGGTTCCTGGGCGCTACGGCCGGTCTGTGTCAGCTGATCTTTATCTTCGGGCTGGCCTGACGCGTACCAGTATCCCTTGTGAGGGCCCGGCGTAGATCCGGCTTTTGCCTCATCCTGCCTGACTGTTCAACAATTTGCAGGGCTACGAGAGGGCGTCGCCTTTAGGATGGCCCCTGTATTCAAGCGCTGATTCTGTTGTTGGGCCGCTTTGGCTGATGGTAGTGATCTGAGGAGTTGATCGGAAATGTCCGATTCGCAGGACGAACAAGAGGACGGCAACAACCCGCTCAAGGGGCTCAAGGGCGGTCCTCGTGATCTGCGCAAGTACACCCATCAGATCTGGCTGGCGGGCCTGGGTGCCTTTGCGCGCGCCGAGGAAGAGGGGAGCCGGTTCTTCGATACCCTGGTGGATATCGGCCGGTCGCTGGAGTCCAGCGCCCAGGAGAAGTCCGAGTCCCGGGTGGAAGAAATCAAGGAACGGGTGCGCAGCCGCACCGGTGAAACCATGGACAAGATGGAAGGCGCATTCGACGAGCGCCTGAACAAGGCGTTGTCCCGCCTGGGCATTCCCAACAAGCGCGAGGTGGAAGCTCTGCAGCAGCGTGTGCAGGAGCTTACCGAGGCGCTTGAGGAAAAGTCCGGCGACGAGCAGGAGGGCGGCAACGATCGAGACGAGCACTGATTTTCCCAGCAGGCTGTGGAAAGACCCTGAGCACGCTCAGGATTTTTCAACAGCCTGCTAATACCGCCAACCCCTGGCGGTGTTTTTTGCGGGCAGCATCCTCTGTTGCCCGTTTTTTTTGTCCATAAACAGGGCATTGCCAGCCCGTCGGCAGCTCTCCGGAGGCGTCCGGGCATGCTCTCCGGGGTGGGAGCCAAAGTGGATCAGCGGGGCCCCAAAAGCGATCAACGGAAAAGCCGCGCTAACTGCCTGTCCTCATGGGGGTTTTTCGGAACCGGCGTACCATGGATCTGTTTTTCAAGTATAACCCGTTGTTTTGCAACGAAATAATTTTTGATGTTCAAAAATAAACCAATCCGGGAAGTCGCAGGTTTCACGGGGGTTTCACGTTCGCTGCACGGTGTTATTCACAAACTTATCCACAGTTTTTGTGGAAAATACTGAGGTTGACAACAACCCGGATCCGTTGTCGGTTTCCCGGATTTATCCACACTGACCATGCCCTTTTCACGATCGCAGGTTATTGCAAATCTATAACAAGCAGAATCAGGAATGTTTTTTAACTTACTGATTTTGAAGGAATTGTTAAAATCGGCTGAAAACGGGTTGGGCCCGGCGGTTGCCGGGGAAACCCGGAGCCGGACCGAGGAGATTTTCTGTCCCCAGGGTTGTCCACAACCCGCGAACAGGGTCCCGAGACTCGGGAAGAAAGAGCGAATTCGTGATTCTGTACACAGGCGGGCAGGGGAGTGCCGGTCCGGACGAGGCCCGGACCGGCCAACGGAGGTTCAGAAGCGGTATTCGTTGTTCTCCACCGCCTTCTGTTTTTCCGGCGTAAAGGGCTGATAATACGCCTCGCCGGGCAGCCAGGCATAGACCGGATCGTTCTGCTGACTCAGGTCATAGCCTTCTTTCTTCAGGTCGGTCTTCTGGTGCTTGAAGGTCCCGGTGGTCTGCATGGGACTGCTGGTCACCCGGATGAAGATCGGAATGGCATAAGGTGGAAGCTCTTGCTTGAGATAATTCGCAAGGTTCTGCCAATCGAATTGCTCCGGCTCCGTGTCCAGCCGGGCACAGGCCATGCCGGCGCGGCCGTTGGTGCCGGGAATTTCCACGCCATAGACCACGGTTTCGGTAACACCGTCCGCGCCGTCCATGATCTGCTCCACCTCCGTGGTGGAGACATTCTCGCCCTTCCAGCGGAAGGTGTCGCCCAGACGGTCCACGAATTGCGCGTGGCGGAAGCCGATGTCGCGCATCATGTCGCCCGTATTGAAGTAGGCATCGCCTTTTTCGAAGACGTCCCGGACAATGGATTTCTCGGTCTTTTCCTTGTCGGTGTAGCCGTCGAAGGGGGTCTCATCGCTGATCTTGCCCAGCAAGAGCCCGGATTCGCCCTTCTTGACCGGCATCATGAAGCCATCCTTGCCCCGGATGGGCTCTTCGTTTTCCTGGTCGAACTTGACGATGGCGTAATCCACGGGCGAGAAGCCCACGGTGTTGTCGAAATTGAAAACATTGGTGAAGGCCACATTGCCCTCGGACGAGGCGTAGAGTTCCACCACCCGCTCAATGCCGAAGCGCTCCTTGAACTGCTTCCAGATGTTCGGCCGCAGTCCGTTGCCCACAATGGTGTGGACCTTGTTGTCGCGGTCATTGGGCTTTTCCGGCTGCTCGTAGAGGTAGCGGCAGAGCTCGCCCACATAGCCGAAGGCGGTGCAGTCGTAATGGCGGATATCGTCCCAGAAGCGGGTGGCGGAAAACTTCCGTGCGATCACGAAGCCGCCCCCTGCGGCGATGGCCGAGGCCCAGCAGATCACCATGCCGGTGGCATGGTACAGGGGCAGGGTGGAATACATGCGGTCCTGCTTGTTCAGGCGCACCGCGGTAAAGCCGAAACCGCCAAAGGCCTTCCACCAGCGACCATGGTTGAACACCACCGCCTTGGGCAGGCCGGTGGTGCCCGAGGTGTAGATGTAGAACAGCGGGTCCTTCATGTAGATGTGATTGACCGTGTCCGGGTTTTCGGAGGAGCAGTCCCGGATCACTTTCGCCAGATTGGTATAGCCGGCGGGTTCCTCGCCCGGGTCTTCGAGGGTGTCCTGATCGGCGAGCCAGTAGAAGCCGTCGTCCGGCAGTTCCAGCTGATCGCGCACTTCCTCGACCGTCTCCCGGCGTTCCTCGCCCACAAAGGCCAGTTTGGGCTTGACCAGGTTGTAGCTGTGCACCAGTACCCGGCCCTTCTGGGAGGTGTTGATCAGGGCATTGCATACGCCGATCTTGGCACAGCCCACCACCAAGGCCAGCAGCTCCGGGCGGTTCTCGATGTCCACGGCGACGGTGTCGCCTTTCTTCAGGCCGATGGATAGCAGATAGTCGGCAATCCGGTTGGCCCAGGCGTTGAACTGGGTGTAGGTGAGCTGGGTATCACGATAGAGCACGGCGGCGCCGTTGGGATTGATGTCCACGGCGCGCTGGATCCCCAGGCCCAGCCCCACAGGCTGGTCGGGATCATTGAACTTGCTCATCTTCTGCCCCTTGATGAAGGTCGGCAGATTGGCCACTACTTTGGGCACCCGGGAGAGAATGCGGGGCAACGTAATCAGGTCGTCGTTGCTCATGGGAGCTCCATCTGTTTTTTTGGTTTGCCCGGACCGGCAAAACGGGGTCCGGAATGATCCAGCCGCGGTGGACGCTGCCCACGTCGCCGCCGTGTATACCAGCGGATCATAACCTTACCCGCACGCTTGCGCTCAGGCAAGAGACGGGCGTTACGCCGCTCCGTCGTCCTCACTGGTAAGCTCGACCAGCAGCCGTTTGGCCTTCACCTGGTCGCCGGCTTGCACGGACACACTGGCCACCTCGCCATCGCGGTCGGCGGTGAGTGAGTGCTCGATTTTCATGGCCTCGAGCAGCACCAGCACATCGCCTTTCTGGACCCGGTCCCCCGGCGCGCAGCGCACGTCCAGTACGGCACCGTCCATGGGGGCGCGGATGCGGCCGCTGCCCGCGCCCTCGGCGGCCTGCGGCGGCTGGTGGGTGAGATCCTGAAAACGCAGCATACGCCCGGGCCAGGCCAGCCAGAGCTCGTCGCCGTCGCGGTGCCAGGCGAGCTTCCGCCGCACCCCGTCCAGTTCGGCGATGACGCCTGCTTCTGTGAGCTCGTTGAGGTTCAGCTGTACGGTGGTGCCGTCCACATCCGCCTGAAGGCCGGCGCGGCCGGTGTGCAGAAAGACGGTGCTGCGCTGCTCGCCGAAAGACAGCACCACGGGCCGGGTCTGGTGCCCGGCGTTACTCCAACCCCGTCGGGCGCCATAGGGCTGGCCCAGCAGGGTGGCGGCCAGAGCGCGGGCCTGTACGGGCGGCTCGGGGGCGGTGGCGTCGTCCCGGGAAAAGTCCTGCTCCAGAAAGGCCGTGGTGGCTTCGCCCCGGGCAAAGACCGGATGGCGCAGGATCGACGCCAGGAAATAGCGATTGTCCTCCAGCCCCATGAGCACGGTGTCCTCCACGGCGCGGATCAGCCGCCGGCGGGCGTCCTCGCGCGTGGGGCCGAAGGCGATCACCTTGGCGAGCATGGGATCGTAGTGACTGGTAACGGCATCGCCCGGGCGCAGACCATGGTCCAGCCGGACCCCGTCTCCGCTGGCGGGCGCGAAATGCAGAATCGGCCCCGTAAGGGGCATAAAATCCCGGGCCGGATCCTCGGCATAGAGACGCACTTCCATGGCGTGGCCGTCGAATGTTACCTCGTCCTGGGCCAGCGGCAACGCCTCGCCGCGGGCCACACGGATCTGCCAGGCCACAAGATCCTGACCGGTGATGCATTCGGTGACCGGATGCTCCACCTGCAACCGGGTATTCATTTCCAGAAAGAAGAAGTTGTGGTCCGGGTCCAGCAGGAATTCCACCGTGCCCGCGCCTACATAGTCGCAGGCGCGGGCGGCGTTGACCGCCGCTTCGCCCATTTGTGCGCGCAGTTCCGGTGTCATGACCGGGCAGGGCGCTTCCTCGACCACCTTCTGGTGGCGGCGCTGGATGGAGCAGTCCCGCTCGCCCAGATGGATGACGTTGCCGTGGTGATCGGCAAAAACCTGGATTTCCACATGGCGGGGTTGCAGCACGGCCCGTTCCAGAATGAGTTCATCCGAGCCGAAGGCGTTTTTCGCCTCCGAACGCGCGCTGCGCAGTTGTTCGGGGATCTGGTCGGCGTCGGTGACCACGCGCATGCCGCGGCCGCCACCGCCGGCACTGGCCTTGATCATGAGCGGCAGACCGATGCGCTCCGCCTCGGCGATCAGGGTGTCGTCGTCCTGTTTTTCACCGTCATAGCCGGGGATGCAGGGTACGTCCGCTTCCTGCATGGCGATCTTGGAATGGCGCTTGGAGCCCATGAGCCGGATGGCCTCGGCGGGCGGGCCGATAAAGGTAATGCCCGCATCGAAGCAGGCGGCGGCGAAATCCGTGTTCTCCGATAGAAAGCCGTAGCCGGGATGCACGGCGTCGGCGCCGGTCTTGCGGCAGGCCTCGATGAGCGCCTCGATGTTGAGATAGGACTGAGCGGCCGTGGCCGGACCGATGAACACCGCTTCGTCGGCCAGTGCCGGCGCACGTGCGGCGCGGTCCGCTTCGCTGTATACCGCCACGGTCCGGTAACCCAGGCTCCGCGCGGTCTGGATCACCCGGCAGGCGATCTCGCCCCGATTGGCGACCAAAATCTTTTCAAAGTGCATGATGTCAGCCTTCTTCCGCATCGTCGGTGGCCCAGGCGGGGGCACGTTTTTGCATGAAGGCCATCGTGCCTTCCTGACCTTCCTCTCCGGTGACGGCGGCGGCGAAATCCCGGGCCGCGCCGTCCAGCAACTCTTCCATGGGCACCCGCCCCACATCCAGCATGAGCTGCTTGGTGCGCCGGCTGGCGCCGGGCGCGCACTGGCGCACGGCATCCAGCGTCTGCTGCAGGGCCTCGTCGAGCTGATTGCCCGGATAGGCCTCGTGAACCAGTCCCAGACGCAATGCCTGGTCGCCGTCGATGCGCGCAGCCGTCAGCGCCAGGCGACGGGTCTGGGTCAGGCCGATGCGTTGCACCACAAAGGGTGCGATCTGGGCGGGGATGACGCCCAGCGAGGTTTCCGGGAGGCCGAATTTGGCGTCGCTGGCGGTCAGTGCGATATCGGTGACACAGGCGAGGCCGAAACCGCCGCCCATGACCGCGCCTTCCAGCACGGCGACCACGGTCACGGACAGTTCATTGGCCCGGGCGATCATTTCGCCAAAACGGCGGTTGAGATGGAAGAACGCATCCGGTTCGCCGTCGGCCGCTTTCTGCCGTGCACCGGACATGTCCTTGATATCGCCGCCGGCACAGAAGTGGCCGTCGGCGCCGCGCAACACCAGTGCGCGAATGGCGGCATCGGCTTCGACGGCGTCAAACACGGCCAGCAGTTCATCCACCATCGCCAGGCTCATGGCGTTGCGGCTGTCGGGCCGGTTCAGGGTGATATGCAGGAAGGGCCCGCTTCGTTCCAGCTTGAGCGTCTCGGTTGTCGGCAGGGTCATGGTTCAGTCCCCTTGGGAAAGATGATGAACGTAGGGCGGACTATTTCTTGCGGCCCGGCAAGGTGCCCATGGTCTTGGCGATAATACCCAGCATGACTTCGTCGGCGCCGCCGCCGATGGACGCCAGCCGACCGTCGCGCAAATGGCGCGAGGCCGGGTTGTCCCACATGAAACCGTTGCCGCCCCAGTACTGCAGACAGCTATCCGGCACTTCCCGCGAGAGCCGGCCGGATTTGAGCTTGGCCATGGACGCCAGCTGGGTGACGTCGCCGCCGTTGATGTATTCCTCCACGGCGCGCCAGATCAGCGAACGCAGTTCTTCCACCTCCGTCTGCAGTTCCGCCAGACGGAAATGCACGGACTGGTTGTCCAGCAGGGACATGCCGAAGATTTCGCGCTCGCGGGCATATTCGATGGTCTTTTCAATCAGCATGTCATAGCCTTTGATGCCGCTGGCGGCGCCCCAGAGGCGTTCCTCCTGGAACTGCATCATCTGCATCATGAAGCCGGTGCCTTCCTGGCCGATCAGGTTGCGTTGCGGCACACGGACATTGTCGAAAAAGACCTGGGCGGTTTCGGACGAGCGCATGCCCAGCTTGTTGAGCGGCTGATCCACGGTAATGCCTTTGGCATCGCCGGGCACCACAATCAGGGACTTGTTCTGATGGGGCTTGCCCTCGGAGGTGTTGGCGAGCAGACAGAAAAAGTCCGCCGACGGCGCATTGGTGATCCACATCTTGGTGCCGTTGATGATGTAGTCGTCACCGTCCTTCTCCGCCTTGGTCTTGATCCCCGCCACGTCCGAACCCGCCTGAGGCTCGCTCACGGCAATGCTGGCTACCTTTTCGCCGGCAATGGCCGGGGCCAGAAATTCACGGCAGAGTTCGTCGGAGCCGAAGCGCGCCAGCGCGGGCGTGGCCATGTCGGTCTGCACACCGATGGACAGGGGGACACCGCCGCATTCGCACAGGCCCAGCTCTTCCGCCACCGCCAGGTTGTAGGAATAGTCCAGGCCCAGACCGCCGTACTTTTCCGGCTTGGACACGCCCAGCAGGCCCAGATCGCCCATCTTCTTGAAGACTTCATGAGTGGGAAAACGGCCTGCGTCTTCCCATTCGTCGACATGGGGGTTGAGTTCCTTTTCCACGAAATCCCGCATGGTGCGGCGCATGGCTTCATGTTCTTCGGTCAGAATCATTTGCGTTTCCTCCTACAAGCGAGCAACGCCGAAGGTGTTGCTCTTGAGTTCGCGGCGCCGGGCGTCGCGGCAGATATCCAGGCAATACGCCACCACTTCACGGGTATCGCGTGGGTCGATCAGACCGTCGTCCCACTGGCGCGCGGTGCCGTACAGGGCCGTGGACTGACTGTTCAGGTTCTGGGCCGTGCTTTGTTCCATCATCTCCAGGGTTTGTTCGTCCGGTTCCATGCCCTGGGCCCGTTGTTTTTCCTCGGCGACAATGCGCATGACCTTGCCCGCCTGTTCGCCGCCCATGACCGCCGTGCGGCTGTTGGGCCAGGCAAAGATGAATTCCGGGTCCAGCCCCCGTCCGCACATGGCATAGTTGCCGGCGCCA
>CAJXLA010000106.1 GCA_913055795.1 uncultured Alcanivorax sp.
GCGCGATCTGGAAATTGGCCTGATAACCCACGTTGTACAAGCCGAACAAGAGCGCCGGCAGCGCCGCGAACCAAACCGTCATCATGATGCGCTTCAGGTCGAGCCCGTCGCGCACATGGGAGGTGGCCCGCGTGACGCTCGACGGCGAATAAAGCATGGTATCGAACATCTCGTAAAAGGTGTGATACCGCTCCAGCCGTCCGCCTTCGTGGAAGTGCGGCGCGATCTTGTGATCGATATAGGCTCTCAGCCCCATCTCAGCCCTCCACCTCAATCGTGCTCAGATTGTCCCGCAGAATCGGGCCGTACTCGTACTTGCCGGGGCACACATAGGTGCACAGGGCCAGATCCTCTTCCACCAGCTCGAGCGCGCCCAGCGCCTGAGCGGAATCCGTATCCCCGACAATCAGACTGCGCAAAAGCTGGGTGGGCAGAATGTCCAGAGGCATGACTGCCTCATAACTTTCCACCGGCACCATGGCGCGTTCACTGCCGTTGGTGGTCGTAGTGAAGGGGATTTTCTTTCCGGGTATGAGCCGCGAGAGATAGATGTTCTTGACGGAATGCCGCTCGATCCCCGGCGAGAGATAGCCCAGGAAATCACGGTCGCGGCCTTCGCGCAGCACCGACACCTGATTCACCATGCGCCCCAGCCAGGCCAGTGCGCCCCGGCCGTTGTGGCCACCGAACACGGACCCGGAAATCACTCGATTCTCGGCGTCGTCTGCTACCTCACCAGCCGTGAGATCCTCCAGACTGGCACCCACGCGCGTGCGCAACAGACGCGGATTCTTCACGCGCGGACCGGCCAGCGCGATTACCCGATCCGTGTAGACACGACCCTGCGTGAACAAATGGCCCATGGCGATTACCGCCTGGTAGTCCACCGTCCAGACATGTTTGAACGCGCCCACGGGATCGAGAAAGTGAATATGGGTGCCTGCATTGCCCGCGGGATGGGGGCCGGCGAAGGTTTCCTCACGCACCTGGCCGCCGCTGAAACCGGGCGCGCCATCATCGGGACGGCGGCACACCCAGACCGGCCCCTCGGTGAGTTTGCTGAGCACCTTCAACCCGGCACGGAAAGCCTCTTCCTGCTCGCGGATCACCACGGCCGGGTCCGGCGCCAGCGGATTGGTATCCATGGCCGTAACGAAAATGGAATTGGGCTCGCTGTCGAGGGTGGGCACCTTGCCGAAGGGCCGGGTGCGCAACAGCGTCCATTCCCCGGACTCCACCAGCTGATCCCGCACCTGATCCCGGCTCAGCCCGTCCAGCTGCTCGGCGGAGAAGGCCTGAAACTTTTCCTCGTCCTCCTGCTCCGCAACGTCGATCACCACGGACTGGAGCACGCGCTTGCGACCGCGATTGATGGCCCGGATGGTGCCGGCTGCCGGGGCGGTATAGCGCACCCCCTCGGTCTTCTTGTCCGTGAAAAGCAGCTGGCCCTTGTTGACCCGGTCGCCCTCGTTGACCTCCATGGTGGGCTTCATGCCCGTATATTCGCCGCCCAGAACAGCGACCGAATGCACACCGGGGCCTTTGTCCACCGTCTGGCGCGGTTCACCAGCGATGGGCAGATCCAGCCCCCGTTTGATTCTGATCATAGGAATTGCCCAACCTGAATCGTTCGAAAATCCGGGCTCCGAAAAGCCTCGATCGCCCCGCTCGCAACCCGGACCGGAAACACCGACGGGAAAACCCGGGCAGGTCCGCCGAGCTATCGGCGGCCGCAATTATAATGACCGCACCCGCCCAACGCCAGCGCGGCCCAGGAATTCACGCCCGGCGGTGTCAGTCCCGCGGATAGGACGGGAACTCCACCCCCGAGATCTGCTGCAGCACCCGCACCACCTGGCAGGAGTAACCGAACTCGTTGTCGTACCAGACATAGAGCACGACGTGCCGGCCGTTGACGATGGTGGCCTCGGCGTCGATCACGGCCGCGTGGCGCGAGCCCACGAAATCCGTGGAGACGGCGTCGGGCGAGCTGATGTAGTCCACCTGGCGCTGCAGATCCGAGTGCAGCGACACCCACTGCAGATAATCATTGATCTCGTCCAGGCTTGTATCCCGGTCCAGCGTCAGGTGCAGCAGGGCCATGGACACATTGGGCGTGGGCACACGGATGGAGTTGCCCGTGAGCTTGCCCTGCAGCTCGGGCAGGCACTTGGCGGCCGCCGTGGCCGCGCCGGTCTCGGTGAGCACCATGTTCAGCGGCGCCGCCCGGCCGCGCCGGTCCGCCTTGTGGTAGTTGTCCAGCAGGTTCTGATCATTGGTGTAGGCGTGCACCGTTTCCACATGGCCGTGCTCAATGCCGAACCTGTCACTGAGCGCCTTGAGCGGCGGCACAATGGCATTGGTGGTACAGCTGGCCATGGAAATGATGCGGTCATCTTCGGCAATCAGACCGTTGTTCACGCCGTGGACGATATTCTTGAGGTTGCCCTTGCCCGGGGCGGTGAGAATCACCCGGGAGACGCCCTGCGCCTGGAGATGCTGACTCAGCCCCTCTTCATCACGCCACTTGCCGGTGTTATCGATAACAATGGCGTCGTTGATGCCGTACTGGGTGTAATCAATGGAGGCCGGATCATCGGCATAGATGATGTTGAAGAAATTGCCGTTGGCGATAATGGCATTGTCTTCATGGTCGAGACCGATGGTGCCGCCGAAGGGCCCGTGTACCGAATCCCGGCGCAACAGGCTGGCGCGCTTGGCCAGATCGTCCTTGCCGCCGCCACGGACCACCACCGCTTTAAGCCGCAGGCCGTTGCCGCTGCCCGCCTTTTCGATCAGCAGGCGCGCCAGCAGGCGTCCGATGCGCCCGAAGCCATAGAGCACCACGTCCTGCTGCTGCGGCTGCGGCGCCTTTTCCTCGACCGCGTCGGCGAGTTGCTCGCGCACGAAATCCGCCGCCGAGAGGCCGCGCGTGTCCGCCTTGAAGGCCACCGCCAGCTTGCCGATATCAATGCGGCACTGGCCGATATCCAGCTTGAGCACTTCCTCCAGAATGGGGAAGGTATCCACCACGGACAGCTCGGAATCGTCCACCTGCTTGACGAAACGGTGAAGCTTGAGGATCTGGATCACCGACTTGTTCACCAGAGAACGGCTATAGACCGTGATGGTGACGTTGTGCTCGCGATGAAGCCGGCCGATCATGGGAATCATGGCCTCGGCGATTTCCTCGCGGTTCTTCCAGCGTCCGAAATGGTCTTCCAGTTTATCCACGGAGGCGTCCTCCCGGCTGCGGGGTGAATGGCGCGCGAATTCTAGCTTTTCAGTGCGCGCTTCGCCAGCCTGCTACGCCGGCGGCTCTTCGGGACGCAGCCGGACCAGCCCCTCCTGAGCCGTGGAGGCCACCAGAGTGCCGTCGGCGCGGTAGATACTGCCGAAATTCAGCCCCCGGGCGCCGCCGGCAAAGGGGCTGTGGCAGTGATACAGCAGCCACTCGTGCGGCTCGAAGGAGCCGTGAAACCACATGGTGTGGTCGATGCTCGCGGACTGCACATGGGGCTGAAAGAAATTTACGCCATGGGGCAGCATGGCCGTGCCCAGCAACCCGAAATCCGAGGCGAAGGCCAGAATCGCCCGGCGCGTGGCCTCGTCCATCTCCGCCCGGTCGGCCAGCCGGAACCAGGCCTGGCGCACCGGTTCCTGGGGCTCCGCCTCGAAGGGATTGGCGGGCCGGATGGCGCGCACCTCCACGGGGCGCTCGCTGAGAAAGGCCTCGCGGAACTGCTCCGGAATCCGGTGCGCGAACGCCTGGCGCTGCTCACGATCCGTGGGCAGCCCCTCCGGGCCCGGCACCTCGGGCATATCCGCCTGATGGTTCACGCCCTCCTCCTCCACCTGAAAGGAGGCCGCCAGGCTGAAAATGGCCCGGCCGTGCTGAATGGCCCGCACCCGGCGGGTGGTAAAGCTCTTGCCGTCGCGGATGCGCTCCACGTCATAGATAATGGGCACGGAAAAGTCACCCGGACGCAAGAAATAGGCGTGCAGCGAATGCACCGGACGCTCGGCGGGCACGGTCCGGGAGGCGGCCATCAGCGCCTGGGCGGCCACAAGCCCGCCGAAGATCGCGCGCTGACCGGAGGCTCGTCCCTGGCCGCGGAAAATGTTGTCCTCGATGCGTTCCAGCTCGAGGATCGACAGCAGGTCCTGAACGGCTTCCTTCATCGAATTTGGCTCCGGCAACAATCAAGGCGGCGCAATGATACCCGCGCGGCCCATTCATGTGGTGCCAACCGGCAGCGACTGTGATCAATCGTCGTCAGACGGAAACCAGCTGGCCCAGAACATGTACACGCCGGTGGCCAGAGCCAGCAACCACATGAAAACCATGCCCGGAAAGGCTCCGGGGCGCTCCTTGTAGACAATGTTTTCGGGCGAGGGCTCGCCCCGGGCCATGAGGTTGCCAATGGTGCCCGTGGCCAGCCCCTCGCTAAGCTCGTTGAGCGCCATGAAAATCAACAGTACGGACCCGATCCGCCAGGCCCATTTCACGACAGGCCCCAATCCCCTGTCCCGGCGTGTCATGTTGGCCTCCCTGATAAAGCAATCTTCCTTGGCCCCGTGTACAGGCCCTCAGTGTCGATGAGCCAACTTCCCGGATGCAATCACCCCCGCCACACGGCTAGAATACGCGCCCGATCACAGCAATGTCCGCACAGCATGGATCTACTCCCCGGGGGCAAGCTCTTCCCCACAGGCCCGGAAAACTTCCGCGACTGGCACAATCTGGATCCGGGCAGCCTGGCGCCCGTGCTGGCGGAGCAGGCCCGGCAGGGCAGCGGTTTATTGACGGTCATCACCCCGGATTCGCTGTCCGCGCAGCAACTGCTCGACAGCCTGGAGTTCTATCTGGGCGACACGGATCTGCCCCGGCTGCTGTTTCCCGACTGGGAAACCCTGCCTTATGACCTCTTTTCGCCGCACCAGGACATTGTCAGTGACCGGGTGCGCGCACTGCACCGATTGCCGCGCCTGGACCAGGGCATCCTGATCACCCCGGTGAACACCCTCTTGCAGCGCCTCGCGCCGCGCGCGCATATCCAGGGCAACACCTTCCTGCTGCGCGTGGGCGAGGCCTTCGACATGGAGGGCACGCGTGAACAGCTGGCCATCAGCGGCTACCAGCAGCGCGAGAATGTGCGCGAGCACGGCGAATACGCCGTGCGCGGGGCCATCATGGACATCTTTCCCATGGGCGCGGAACAGCCCTTCCGGGTGGAGCTCTTCGACGAGGACATTGAGTCCCTGCGCCTGTTCGACCCGGAGAGCCAGCTTTCCACGGACAAGGTGGACACGATTACCCTCCTGCCGGCCGCCGAATACCCGCTGGGCCAGGAGGCGATCCGCCGCTTCCGCTCGGCCTTCCGCGAGCGCTTCGATGTGGACCCGCGCCAGTGTCCGCTCTACCAGGATGTCTCGGAGGGCATTGCCGCCCCCGGGCTGGAATACTATCTGCCGCTGTTCTTCAACGAGCTGGCTACCCTCTTCGATTATCTACCCGACGACACCGCCCTGGTGCAGCTGGCCGGGCTGAATCAGGCCAGGGAGCAATTCCAGGCGGAAGTGCAGGAGCGCCACGAAAGTCGGGGGCACGATATCCGCCGGCCCATTCTCGACCCCGGGGAATTGTTTCTGCGCGAGGACGAATTCAATGCCCGGCTCAAGGAACGCCCGCGGGCGCGGTTGGTGGACGAAGCGCATCATCAGGCGGTGTCCTTCGGCTTCGCCGCCGCACCGGATCTGGCCGCCGATCCGCGTCAGGACCCGGGTTTCAGCAAACTCCGGGCCTTTCTGGAAGAATATCCGGACCACCGGGTGCTGATCTGCGCCGAAACCGCCGGGCGGCGCGAGGCGCTGCTCGAATCCCTGCAGAAACACGGTATCCAGCCCGAGCTGCTGGACGGCTGGGCGGATTTCCGGGACCACGGCCCCGGCGTCACCCTCACCGTGGGCGCGCTGGATCAGGGCTTCTGGCACCCGGACAGCCGCACTCTGGTCATTGCCGAAAGCCAGTTGCACGGTGAGCGCATCCCCCAGCGGCGCCGGCGCCGTCAGGGCCGGGCCAGTGCCACGGAGGAAGCCTTTCAGTCGCTGGGCGAGCTCACCCCCGGCAGTCCGGTGGTGCATGCCGACCATGGCGTGGGTCGTTACCAGGGCCTGGTGCGCATGGACGTGGACAAGCAGCCCCAGGAATTCCTGGTGCTGGAATTCGCCGGCGACGACAAGCTCTATGTGCCGGTGTCCTCGCTGCATCTCATCAGCCGCTACGGCGGCACCGAGGCGGAAAACGCGCCCCTGAATCGCCTGGGCTCGGACAAGTGGCGCAACGCCCGCAAGAAGGCCGCCGAAAAGGTCCATGACGTGGCCGCGGAGCTGCTCAACACCTATGCCCGGCGCGAGGCGCGCGAGGGCCGCCATTTTCCCGTACCGGACGAATACGAGCGTTTCGCCGCCGCCTTCCCCTTCGAGGAAACCGCTGATCAGCAGAGCGCCATCGAGGCGGTGATCGCCGACATGCAGGGCCGGCGTCCCATGGACCGGCTGATCTGCGGCGATGTGGGCTTCGGCAAAACGGAAGTAGCGCTGCGCGCGGCTTTTCTGGCGGTGCAAAACGAAACCCAGGTGGGCGTGCTGGTGCCCACCACCCTGCTCGCCCAGCAGCATTATGAGTCTTTTACCGACCGTTTCGCTGACTGGCCCGTGAATGTGGAAGTGCTGTCGCGTTTCCGCAGTCAGACCGAGCGCAAGCAGGTGCTGGAGCGCCTGGCCGAAGGCAAGGTAGACGTTGTCATCGGCACCCACCAGCTGTTGCAGAACAACGTCCAGTTCCAGGATCTGGGCCTGATGATCGTGGACGAGGAACACCGCTTCGGCGTGCGCCACAAGGAACGCCTCAAGCAGATGCGGGCCGAATGCGAGATGCTCACGCTCACCGCCACGCCCATTCCGCGCACACTGAACATGTCGCTGTCCGGGCTGCGCGATATCTCGATTATCACCACACCGCCGGAACGGCGCCTGTCCGTAAAGACTTTTGTACAGCAAAAGGACGGCACCACCCTGCGCGAGGCCATGCTGCGGGAACTGTTGCGCGGCGGCCAGGTCTATTATCTGCACAACGACATCGAGAGCATGGACCGCGCCGTGGAAGAAGTGCAGGAACTGGTGCCGGACGCGCGCGTGGGTGTGGCCCACGGCCAGATGCGTGAGCGCGATCTGGAATCGGTGATGAGTGATTTCTATCACCGGCGTTTCAATGTGCTGGTGTGCACCACCATCATCGAGACGGGCATCGACGTGCCCTCGGCCAACACCATCATTATCGAGCGCGCGGACAAGTTCGGCCTGGCGCAGTTGCATCAGCTGCGTGGGCGTGTGGGCCGTTCCCACCACCAGGCCTATGCCTATCTGCTCACCCCGGACCGGCGCTCCATGACCGCCGACGCGCTCAAGCGCCTGGACGCCATCGAATCCGCCTCGGACCTGGGCGCGGGCTTCATGCTGGCCAGTCACGACATGGAAATCCGGGGCGCGGGCGAGCTGCTGGGCGAGGAACAGCACGGCAACATGACCAATGTGGGCTTTTCGCTTTACATGGAGATGCTCGAGGAAGCCGTGGACGCGCTCAAGCGCGGCGAGACCCCGGACACCGAAACGCCGCTGTCCGGCGGTCCGGAAATCAACCTGAACGTACCCGCGCTGATCCCCGAGGACTATCTGCCCGATGTGTTCACGCGGCTGACGCTGTACAAGCGCATTGCCGGCTGTACCACGGCCGATCAACTCAAGGAGCTCCAGGTGGAGATAATCGACCGTTTCGGCCTGCTGCCCGAACCCGTAAAAAACCTCTTCCGGGTCACGGAAATGCGCCAGCGTGCTGCCAGGATGGGCATCAACCGCATCGACGCGGGCGAGTCCGGCGGGCGCATGGAATTCAGCGAACGCACCGGGGTGGATCCCGGGCATATCGTGCGCATGGTTCAGGATGCCCCCGGGCGCTACAGTCTGGATGGCGCCACCAGCTTCAAGTTCAAGCTGGACGCGGACAACGCTAGCGAACGCATCGAAGAAGTGGAATACCTGCTGGAACAGCTGGATCAGCCCGAGCCCGCCGCGCATGCCGGCGGCGAATCCTGACCGCGGCATTGATCGGGAGAATGGTTATGAACAAGATCGTGTGGCTGCTGCCAATGCTCGTGCTCTGCACCAGCATTCAGGCGCAGGAAGACAACGGCGATGAAGAAGAAAATCCCTTTCTGGACACCCCGCCCGGTGAACTCCGCCAGCGCATTGCCGATGCACCCGAGGTGTTGAAAAAGGACTGGTATCAGGTCGAGGCCGTGATCTTCAAACGCCAGAATCCGGTCACGGATGAATACTGGCGCCTGGGCCGAGAACCCGATCTCGCCTCCAGCGTGATTCGCCTCGCGGAGGAAAAACCGAATGAGCCGGAACTACCCGGACAGGTTACGGACGAACATCGGACCGCCGCCGAACGCAAGGCCTGGCGCACTCTGGATGAAAAGCAGTTCAATCTGGAGAGCATGACCCGGAATATGCTCGACCGGGGCAGTTATCGCATCCTCTTCCACGAGAGCTGGCGCCAGCCCATCAGCAAACGCAACCGGGCCTTTCCCATCTATGTGCAGGGCGGCGAGCGCATCATGCCCCCCCTGGACAGCCTTCCGGAAATGGCATCCACGAACCCGGAAGGTGACCGCGCATCCGCTCCTGACTCCAATGCGGCTACTGAACAACCGGCTCATGCCGACACCAATAGCTCCACCGAAGACACCTTCCTCGCGGGGCATACCCTCGCTATGCCGGAGATGCGCGGCACCCTGCTGTTGCATGTCTCGCGCTACCTGCATGTGGAACCCGATCTCTGGCTCACCGACCAGGATGCCCGGGACCGGCTCTATCACGTGCAGATTGATCAGTCCCGGCGCATGCGCAGCGAGGAACTGCACTACCTCGACCACCCCAAGTTCGGCCTGCTGATCCAGGTCAACCCCTGGCAAAGCGAAAAGCAGAAGGAACTCGAGCGGATGGAAGAAGCGCTGGAAGCGCAGAAGGATAAAGAATAGTTGAAAGTAGCAAGTGGCAAGTAGCAAGAAACAAGGAATGGGCGCCTTCGGCGCTGGACTGACCCCACAAAAGTGGACACCGGTTTTTCAAGCAGCTTGCTGCTCGAACACGGCGGGGGGGACCCCGCCCAAGCTGCCATGGCGTCGACACAGCGGATAAAAGTGATCGATGTAGTATTCGATCTCGCCCTGCATCT
>CAJXLA010000107.1 GCA_913055795.1 uncultured Alcanivorax sp.
CACTCCGGCAAGCGCTGGACGCCCATGACCGGCGCGCCAACAAGAACCCGCCCGCCGACGACGAACAAAAGCAACAACGCCACGGCGAGCGCGAACGCATTTATCTGTATCTGGCGCAGGTCCACATGGGCCGGGAGCAATACGAACAGGCGTTGACGGCGCTGGAGCGCTCCGGCGAGACGGGCGCGGCCATCGCCATGGTGCATGCTCTGCGCGCCCAGGCGCACTGGCAACGCGAAGAATACGACGCCGCCTTTTCCGCGCTGAACCGCGGCGCGGAACGTTTCCCCGAAGACCATCGGTTTCTGCGGCGCAAGGTCTTCTATCTCATCAACCTGGGCTTTTATCGCCAGGCCGCGGATCTGGGCCGCGACTATCTGCAAAAGGCGGATGCCGGGCCCGAAGACTATGTGGCCATTGGCAGCGCCCTGCGTCAGAGCGAGCAGCACCAGGCCGCGCTCACCCTGCTCGAGCGCGCGCATCTGATCTGGCCGCGCGAGCGCGACATTGCCGTGGAGCTGGCCCATACCTGGCTGGGCCTGGACAAGGTGGGCGCGGCCGCCGAGGTTTTCGCCCGCGCCTCGGTGTATCACCCGGCGATGCGCCTGGAGGCCGCCGAGCTGCAACGCCGGGCCGGGCACTTGTACCGCGCGCTCATGCTGAATACCACCGTCCCGGATCCGGCGAAGAAGTACCGCCAGCGCCTGGCGATTCTGGTGGCCATGGAGCACTGGGATCAGGCTGCCGGTATGGGCGACGCCCTGCGGCGTCAGGGCCTGCTGGACAACGATGATCTGCGCTACGCCTTCGCCTATGCCTTGTTCAAGGCGGGTGACTACGACCGTGCGGATCAGGTGCTCAGCGGCATTCAGGACAGTGAAACCTTCCGCAAGGCCACGGAACTGCGCAAGGCCATGGAGAAATGCCGCGAGGCCGAGTGGCAATGTCTGTAACGTCTTTCGGAGTTCGTCTTATGCGCCTTGTATCCGTTATCGGCCTGGTGGTCCTGTTGGGTCTGTCCGGCGGCGTGGGCGCACAGCAGGCAAGCCGTCTGGATTTGGTGGTCTTCCGTGGCGGCCTTCCCGAGGGCGGCGTTGAACTGCGCGTCAACGGTGATGTGCTGGGCGAGACCGGGCCGCAGGGGACAGTGTCCGCGTCCATCCCCGCCGGGGATCAACGCCTGGCGCTGCACCGCGACGGCACGGAACTGGGCACGCTCAGCCTGCGCAGTCAGCCCGGGCGTCCGGTTCAGGTGATTGCCAATCTGCCCGCCTCGGACGGCGGCGACGTGGCCTTTGATATCGAAGGCGCGCAGCAGGGTGTGGCCCGGGCCGAAGCTGGTGACACCAACCAGCCCACCGGCTCGCTGAGCGGGCAGGTGGTCTCCGCCGAGGACGAGAGCCCGGTACCCGGTGCGCAGATCTATTTCGCCGGCGTGGATACGCGCGTGACGACCGACCAGCAGGGCCGCTTCAATGCGGAGCTACCCGGTGGCGAATACCAGTTGTCCGTGGTCCATCCGGACTATTCCACGCGCACCCGCGGCGCGGTCCAGGTGACGTCGAATGAAGAGGCGCAACTGGAGATTGATCTCACTCCGGCCGGGCTGCGTCTGGCCGATGTCACCGTCTCGGCGCCTCATGTGGAAGGCAGCGTGGCGTCGGTATTCTCGCAGCAGCGCGAGGGCTCGGGCGTCAGCGAGGTGCTGGGCGCGGAACAAATGGCGCGCTCGGGTGATTCCACCGCCGCCGACGCCCTGAAACGCGTAACCGGACTCACCATCGAAGACGGTAAATATGTTGTCGTGCGCGGCCAGCCGGCGCGCTATACTAGGACCCTGTGGAACGGCTCCCCGCTGCCCAGCCCGGACCCCATTCGCCGTATTGTGCCGCTGGACCTTTTCCCCACCGGCGTGTTGGCCAGCATTGATGTGCAAAAGAGCTATGACCCGGCGTTGCCCGGCTCATTCGGCGGCGGGCTGATCGGACTGGAAACCGCCGGCGTTCCGGACGAGGATTTTCTGGAATTGTCACTCAGCGGCGGCATGAATTCGCAGACCACCGGCAAGCAAGGACTGAACTACGAAGGCGGCGGTTCCGACATCCTGGGCACGGATGACGGCACCCGGGCCATTCCCGCCGGGGTGGACAGCAACCTGAATGACGCCGCGAAGGACTTCTCCAATATCTGGGCCGTGCAAGAGCAGAGCATGGGCCCGGATACCGGTTTGGGCCTGTCCGGCGGCAAGAACGGCACGGCACTGGGCGCTGATGTGGGCGTGCGGGCCGACTTCAGCTGGAGCCGCTCCTTTGATTACCGCGAAACCATGGAACGCGATTTCGCGCTGGCAGGCGACGACACCCTGCGTGTTCGCAACGATCAGGTAGAAAAGCGCACGGACATGAATGTAGATCTCGGCGGCATGTTCACCCTGTCCGCGGAATGGGATGAGCACGAGCTGCGCAGCAACACCTTTTTTATCCGCAAGGCGGTCAAGCGCAGCCAGATCACCGAGGGCACACGGGTGGTCAGTGACGATCTCTTCATCCGTGATTACCTGCTGGAATGGAACGAGCGCGAACTCTTTGCCCAGCAGTTTACCGGCGAGCATGATTTCGGCTGGGTGAAGGCGGACTGGCGTGGGCTCTGGGCCGAGGGTGAGCGCTCATCGCCGGATCGCCGCAATTATATCTACCGGCGCCAGAGCAATGGCGAATTCGTCTTCTTCAATCAGGCCAAGGCCAACCGCCGCTTCAATGAGACCCGGGATGACATTACCGGGCTGGACGGTGATCTGGAATTTCCGTTGCTGGATGGTCCCGAATGGGCATTTTCGGTGCACACGGGCGTATCCACCTATAGCCAGGACCGGGAATCGCAGACGCGGCGTTTCAGCTTCGAAACCCGGAACAACCCGGACCCCTCGGCGCCGCCCGAGGTGCTGCTGGACCCGGCCCGGGTGGGCGATACGCTGGAAGTCAACGACGAAACCCAGACCAATGACAGCTATCTGGGCTCGGCCAGCGTGGATGGCACCTGGTTCAAGCTGGATCTGGACTGGAACGACACCATACGGCTGATGGCGGGCGCGCGCCGCGAAAGCGCCGATTTCAATGTGGAGACCTTTGTCGCCGGTGGCAGCCGCGGAGGACAGTCCGTTCAGGCCGGTTTCCAGCAGGACGACGTACTGCCCGCCGCCTCGCTCACCTGGAGCTTCCTCGAAGACATGCAACTGCGGCTATCCACGTCCACCACGATTTCCCGGCCCGTGCTCAACGAGCTCTCGCCGGCGCGGTATTTCGATCCCGACACCGGCGAGGAATACCTGGGCAATCCGGATCTCGAACCCGCTTCCATCGACAGCTTCGACGCGCGCTGGGAGTGGTACCCGTCCTCACAGGAATCCGTTTCGCTGGGCTTTTTCTCCAAGGACTACACCAACGCCATTGAACAGAGTTTCGTGGGCGTGGGTGGTTCCGCGCTGCTGCGCCAGGTGCAGAACGCCGCCGGTGCCACGGTGTCCGGCACCGAAGCCTCCGCTCGCCTGAACCTGGATCGCCTCACGGCGCCGGTAGGCCTGGGCGGTGCCTGGGCGCGGAACAGCTATATCCAGGCCAATGCAGCCTTCATCGACTCACAGGTGGAGCTGGCCAGCCAGGACCTGGCCACCAATGCCGAACGGCCGCTGCAGGGCCAGGCGGACTCGGTCTACAACCTGCAGCTGGGCTACGAAGGCGAGCGTCATGACGTCAACCTGTCCTGGAATCGTGTAGGTGAGCGCCTGCATCTCGCCGGCGTGCAGGGCCAGCCCGATGTCTACCAGCAACCCGTACCCCGGCTGGATTTGAACTACAGCTTCCAGTGGACGGACAGCTTCAAGACCAAACTGAGCGCCGGCAATCTGCTCGACCCGGAAATCGAATTCACCCAGGGCGATCGCACCTACCGTCAGTACACCAAGGGCGTGGATTACGGGGCTTCGCTGAGTTGGGAGTTTTAATGCGGTGCCCAAGCTTGGACGTTGGGGTTTAGGTCCACATTCTGGTGCCGCTTTCTACGGCTCTGGAACAGTCGAAAGTAGCAAGATGCAAGTGGCAAGAAATAATGCAGGGCGCTCCGAGCGCCCTTGGTTTCCAGCGCCTGGCCCTTCGTGCCTCGTCCCCTGCCTTGTCAGAAAACCGTAACCGCACCGTCACCAATCGGAAACAGGACCCCCTCATGGTGTCACTTGCCTGAAAAAAGCAACCGAGGGAATCGAAGATGAACCTTTACAAGACCAAACTCGCACTCGCAGTCTTCGCGACTGCCGGTCTGGCTGCCTGTGGTGGCAGCAGCTCCGGCGGTGGCGGCTCCGGCGGTGGCGGCGGCGGAGGCGGTGGCCTCTCCGGCGTGACCGGTAATGTAACCGACCTGGGCGGTCGTGGTGACTGGGGCAGCCTGGTGATTTCTGGCTACGGCAAGGTCAACAACGCCGACTCGAACAACCAGACCACGACTGAGGCGGTGCCGGACGGTGTCACCCGCTGGTTCGGCGGTACCGACAACAGCGACTCCAGCGGCACCATCGAATATGTAGTTCTGGCCGAGACCGGTGAAGCCTTCCGTCCCGACGAGGAAGTACAAGGGCTGACAATCGAAGGCGCCGGCAGTGGCACCACCATCAACAATGTCCAGATCACGAATTCGGATGACGACGGCATTGAGTGGTTCGGCGGGGCCGCTAATGCGTCGAACGTAGTGATCAACGGCAACAGCGATGACCCGCTGGATCAGGATCTGGGCTGGCAGGGCACCATCAAGAAGGCACTGGTGCTGTTGGGTAGTCAGCATGGCGACCGCGGTATGGAAACGGATAACAACGGCGACGACTTTGCCGCCACGCCCAAGACCAGCCCCCGGATCGCCAATGTGACCATTCTGGGTCAGGCCGGCAACGGCGGCGCCTCGGATGCCAACACCATGGGTGCACTCCATCGCGAAGGCTATGGCGGCCAGGTCTATCGTTCCGTTTATGCTGATAACAGCGTCAATGGCGGTCAGTTCGATCTGGGTTGTCTGGACCTGGACTCGGAAGTGGACGAGGATCTGGTCTACGGTGACGTGCTGTTCAACTGCTCCGCCGGCGCGCTGGTTTCCGATACGGATAATGGCGCCAGTGGCCAGAGCTATCAGGAAGACTTCAGCAACAGCGGTGATTACAGCGTTACCGAAAATCCAACTGGCTTCGCCATCGACAACAGCACCCTGGCCGTCACCAGCAACGCGACCACGGATGCGAATTTCGATGGGCCCTTCACCACACCCGCGGGCAACTCCGTAACGCCGGATGACTACTTCGGTGCGGTGGACCCGAACGCGGCCGAGCCCTTCTGGGCTGAATGGACCATCCGGGACAGCGATATCGAGGGCAACCTGCCGGGCAATGATTTCCATCCCCTGGAAGCGGAAATCGGTAGCGCCATTACCGCCGCGAGCGGCAATGAGTGTGCTGACAAGGGCAACGGCCTGGCCGAAGCCGGCACCACGGATGTCTTCGGTGAAACCTTCCCGGTTTGCGTGATTCGCGACGGGGATCTGGACGGCGACTATACGCTGACCAATGATCACATCTACCTGCTCGACGGCACCGTCCAGGTAGGCAATGGTGATGTGGAAGGCGCCAGTGATCCGTCCACGGTGCGTGAGGACGTGCTCACTATCGAGCAGGGCACCCAGATCATGGGCGTTTCCAACACGGATCCGTCCCTGGTGATCACCCGCGGTTCGCGCATCGTCGCCCAGGGAACTCAGGCCCAGCCGATCATCTTCGGCGCGGTCGACGCGAACTAGGCTCCGTCGATACGCGGCCTCCACCGAGGCCGCAAGCACCCGAAAGCGTCCTCCACCGGGAGGGCGCTTTTTTTATGTTCGGTGTACAGAGGTGCTCGCTGTAACCAAACCGTAATCTTTCCGCAACCCGTCTGTAATCTTTCAGACACATCCTTGTCAGCGCGCTGTAACAAAACGGTCGCAAAAGCGTCACATGGCGCCGAGCGCCCCGCTGACAGGAGGATTTGATTGATGCCATACGCCCTGAACGCCACCCGCAGGCTTGTGTTTACCGCCGCCCTGGCGGGCCTCGCCTGGACCGGCGCCGCCGGCGCGGAGCCGGAATTCGAGCCGCGCGGGCGCATGCACATGGATGGCGGCTTCCACCAGGAAGACGACGTCGCCCTGGACAACGATTTGCTCTTCCGCCGGGCGCGGCTGGGCGTGGACGGGAGCCTGGACGGCGACTGGGATTTCAAGCTGGAATACGATTTCGCCGAAGACGACGTCAGTGCCAAGGGCGTCTACCTGAGCCGGGCGCTGGGCGAAGGTAATGTCCGGATCGGCCATTTCAAGGCGCCCGTGGGGCTGAACGAGCTCACCAGCTCCAACGACATCACCTTCATCGAGCGCGCGAGCAGCAACAATATCGTCGCAGTGGGTCGCCGGATCGGGCTGGGGTATAGCCGTTTCGGCACGCAATTCGGCGGCCAGGTCATGGCCTATGGCCGCTCCATGGGCGCGACCACCCAGGGCGACATGCAGACCGGTCTGGCCGGGCGGCTGGTTTTCACCCCAGTGAAAACGGCCGATCAGCTGATCCACCTTGGGTTGTCCGCCGCCCACGAGGACCGCGGCGACCAGAACACGGTCGGCGTCAGCGACCGGCCCGAGGCTCGGCCCGCGGGTGAGCGTCTGATCAATACCGGCGACCTCGCGGATGTGGACGCCACCACCCGGGGCGGGCTGGAAGCCGCCTGGCGCGCCGGGCCCTTCTCCCTGGAAGCGGAATACCTTCAGGCCGAGCTGGACCGGGCGAATAACGCCAATCCGTCTTTCGGTGGCTACCACGTCCAGGGCTCCTGGGTGCTCACGGGCGAGTCCCGCGCCTATGGCGGTGGCAGCTTCGGCGGCGTCAGCCCGGCCGGGCCCGCCGGCGCCTGGGAGCTGGCGGCGCGCTACAGCCACGCGGATCTGAATGACGCCGGGGTGCGCGGCGGCGAGCAGAACAACGCCACCCTGGGCCTGAACTGGTACGCCACGGACCAGGTGCGCTTCATGGCCAACGCCATCGCCGTGGATGTGCAGGGCGCTGACGCTCAGGTGGGCGAGGATGATGACGGCAATCCGATCTTCGGGCCGGGCGACGAGGCCCCCCGGATTTTCCTGCTCCGCGCTCAGTACAGTTTCTGAGGGGGCCATAAGGAAGGCGCGGATCTGCACCTCGGAGACCATGACACCCGCTGAGACCGGGAAAACGACCCTGGAGATGGGTCCATACGGTTTCGGATCCGGCTCCGGTCGGCGCGGGGACGCGCCTCCCACAGACGCTTTTCCCACAGGGGAGGCGCGTCCCCGCGCCGATTCCCGATGCCTTGCGGCAACCGGTCTGGACCGGGGTTGGTCGGGGCGAGCCCTCTCCCACAGTGCCCGCTGGTTCCAAGGGTGGGTTATGTCCACCCTTGAAGCTAAAAAACATGAAAATCAATAGGTTAGGGATATTTGACCCGCCGTGCGCTGGCGATCCCGGCGCTCTGCCGCACAAGGCGCGGGTCTTCCCGGTTTGCGCCCCCGAGACCGGGACACTCCGACCCTCCAGCACCCTGTTGCACAACCTTGATGCACCGTGCCGCGGAAATCGCCCGGGAAGATCCGCCTTCAGGCAAGCGAAGTTCATGATTTTTGATCTGGATCAATGCCGGTTTCGCACTTTAGCTTCATGAAGGGGGAAGGGCTTTATACCCCTTGAAAAACAGGGTCTGTGTTCTTATGCCGTGATCAAACCCGCCATGCCCATCCGATTCCCCGGGCGTGGTTCCGGAAGCGCCGCAGCGGATGACAAAAAATTCATGCGCGCCATTCCAGTGCAGGGTTTTACATTGGTGCACGATCCCTTATAGTCGAGCTGACCGCCATCCGGCGGTCGCATGCGAACGAATGAAGGAAAACAGGGAGATCTCCAAATGAAAAAGCAACTGCTTGCAATCGCGGTAAGCGCGGCATCAGTAGCGCCCATGGCTTCCATGGCGCAACCGGAAGTTTATGGTCGTTTTGACGCAACGCTGCAGTCCTCAGAAGCACTGAGCCAGGCCAATGGCAGCAAGGCTGCAGGTAATGAAAACAGCATTACGTCGGCAACCTCAGCCGGTAATACCGGTCGGTACAATGGCAGCGATACCGGCGATCAATGGGAAACCCGCAGCAATACCTCCATGGTAGGCGTGCGTGGTGACAAGGAGCTGAATGGCGGCCTGAGCGCCATTTACCAGCTGGAAATGCAGTTTTCCTGGGTGGACGGCAACACACCCAACTTCACCAACCGGAACAGCTTTGCGGGTCTGCACGGCGAGGACTGGGGCAAGGTCTTCGTGGGCCGCTTTGACAGCATCGTCAAGGACGCGGAATTCAGCGTCGACCAGTTCGGCTGGACGGACGCGGATATCGGCGTGCTCTTGCGCAACCAGAACCGCTACAGCAACACCATCAACTATCATTCGCCCAAGATTGGCCCGGGCATTCAGGTGAAGGCCCAGGTCATTCCGGGCGAGTCGCGCCAGAACTTCGATGGCGATGATCGTCAAACCAACATCGCCGAAGGTTATGGCCTGTCTGTGGGCATGGAAGAAGGCAACATGTACGGCGCCATTGCTTATGAAAGCAATGTTGAAACCTTCGGGAATATCTTTACTGCAGGGCAGTTCGGTCAGGTGGCACCTCCGGGGACCCCTTTCCTGCCGAGTCAAGATCTGGATGTGCAGACCTTCCGCGTAAGCGGTGGCCTGGATGATGATCAGTTCGGTGTGGGCTTCATCTGGGATCAAACCGAAACCTCGGGCCCGGACAACGGGTTTGATGATGCCAAGACCGGCTGGCTGGTCAGCGGTCGCTTCAATCCCACCACGGACCTGGCGGTCAAGGCGCAGTATGGTGATTCCGAGACGCGTTTCCATTACTTTGGTGATGCGGATGGTCGGAGCATCACCTCGGCTACGCTGGGTGCGGACTATATGCTCGGCAAGCAAACTAAGCTGTACACCTTCTATTCCATGAACGAGGTGGACGGCACCTTGGATGGAACCGCAGGTAACGCAACGTTCAACGACGTTGAGGACGACTCGGAGTTCAACGTCCTGGCCTTCGGCATGCAGCACAAGTTCTAAACGAACTTGTTGCCATGCAGGAA
>CAJXLA010000108.1 GCA_913055795.1 uncultured Alcanivorax sp.
CCCCCCCGGCCGCTGTTCATTACCGCCGGCAGCGGCATCACGCCGGCGATGAGCATGCTGCGCTCCATGATCCTGCAGAGGAAGTTGCCCGAGTCGGTGCATATCCATTATGCACCCCACGAATTCGACACCATCTTCGGCAAGCAGCTGCGCCAGATGGACGCGGAGCAGGCGCAGTATCATCTGCGCGAGATCCACACCCGCACGGACGACGCCGACAAACACTATTTCACCCGTGACAACCTGGACGAGCTCTGCCCGGACTGGCGCGAACGGGACTGCTATGCCTGTGGTCCGCCCGGGCTGTTGTCGGCCGTGGAAGCGACCTTCGAAGAGGCGGGTCTGTCACACAAGCTGCATATCGAGCGTTTTCGCGCCGAGATGGTCGAGGTGCCCGACGATGCCGCGGGCGGCCAGGTGCATTTCGCCCGGAGCGGAATCGAGGCCAGCGCCGCCGGCGATACCAATCTGCTGCGCATCGCCGAGGACGCGGGCATGAACCCGCCCCACGGCTGCCGCATGGGCATCTGCCACACCTGCAATACCACCCTGAAATCCGGCCGCGTGCGCGATCTGCGCAACGGCGAAACCATCGACGAACCCGGCTCCACCGTGCAGGTCTGTGTCTGCGCGGCGGCCGGCGACTGCGAACTGGAAGTTTAGCTAGGAGGCCGTCATGAGCAAGCGCGAACCACTGCCGGTGGATCTCACCGACGAGCAGCTGGAAGAATTCGGCCGGGAAATGGACGAAATCTATTACGAGACCATGGCCGACCGGGGCGACAAGGACCGGCGCTATATCCTGCGCCTGATCCGCACCCAGCGGACCATGGCGCTCGCGGGTCGGCTGATTATCTATGCCAGCCTCTTTTTGCTGCCGGCCTGGCCTTATGCGCTGGCGAGCTGGGGGTCCATGGTGATCGTGATAGCGCTGGGCACCCTGCTGCTGGGTCTGGCCAAGATCCTGGAAAACATGGAAATCGCACACAATGTGCTCCATGCGCAATGGGACTGGATGAAGGACCCGGAGATCCAGTCCAGCACCTGGGAATGGGACACCATGAGTCCATCGGACCGCTGGATGCATTCGCACAATGTGGTGCATCACACCTGGACCAATGTGGTGGGCAAGGATCTGGATGTGGGCTACGGCATCATGCGCGTGACGCCCATGCAGGAGTGGAAGGCCCGTTATCTGCTGCAGCCGGTCTATTTCCTGTTGCTGATGCTGTTCTTCGAGGAAGGCGTGGCCCTGCATGAACAGGACCTGATCGATGTAACCGAAGGCCGCAAAAAGCCCCGGGAAATCAAGCCGCTGATGAAACACATCGGCCGCAAGGTCTGGGGCCAGGTGCGCAAGGACTACATCATGTGGCCGGGGGCCGCGGCGCTTGTCGCCGTGCCGATTTCGTTCTTTATTCCCGAATCGCCCTTGACGATCTTTTTACTGGTCGCCGGGGCCAACGCCGTGGCCAACATCATCCGCAATATCTGGGCCTTCGTGATCATCTTCTGTGGTCACTTCCCGGATGATGTCTACAACTTCACCGAGGAGCAGGTGGAAAACGAGTCCAAGGGCCAGTGGTATGTACGTCAGCTGCTGGGCTCGGCCAATATCCAGGGCGGACCACTCTTCCATGTGATGTCCGGCAATCTCAGCCACCAGATCGAGCATCATCTGTTTCCGGATATGTGCAGCAACCGCTACCCGGAAGTGGCCCCGCGCGTGCGCGCCCTGGCCGACCGCTACGGACTGCCCTACAACACCGGCTCGCTGTGGCGCCAGTTCGGCACTACCTGGCTGAACAACCTGCGCCTGGCCTTTCCGGGCGGCAAGCTGCCGCCGGAACCCGCGCGGGCCTGAGGGGAGACGATCGAGCCCGTCCATGCACCGGAGCCGGACTAGCGCGGCGGAGGCTCGGCCCCGTTTTCGGGGCTCTCGGGTCCGGATGACTCGATTCGGTCACGCCCACTGTCCTTGGCGTGATACAGCGCCCGGTCGACCTGGACGACCAGTTAACAGGCATTCATCACCGGCCTGATGCACCAGCCGGTCGTTGCAGGCCTTGAAGTGATCCACATCGATCAGAATGAGTGCCAGCGGGCTGGATTCGCGCTGCATCCCGGCCACTCGTTGCGCAGAGCTTCGTCGAAAGCTCTGCGGTTGGGCAGACTGGTGGGGCTGTCGGTCTGGGACTGCTCGCGCAGGCTGACATTGGCCCCTTGAAGTTCCTCTACCAGGTTCTCGTTTTTCAAAACACAATGTCAGCGATTGCAGGATCTGCTCACCCACCAGTGCGCCCGGCGCCTGGTCGTAGAGCATCCGGAGTTGCTCAGATTGTACGTCCCTGTTTCCATGCCTTTGTTTGATGCTCACGCGGCCAACCTCGACCCGATCAGGCAGCCGGTCAACGCGTCAGGGTTCGGGCGGTTGCCGCAACGCGCCGGGCGGATCAAGGCCGCTCAACACCGCTCCGGACAAGGACTGGCACCGCCGGTCTGCCCGCCGTCGACCGAATCCCCGCAATACGCGTGCGTGCGCTGGTGGTTCGCCTGGTGCATTGCGCGGGCTCGCTGAAAGAGCAACCGCGTCAGGCGGCCGTTGCCTGATTCCCGGAGGACTGGATAAACGCTTCGATGCGCTCCATGGGCATATGGTCCCCGGCGTCCTGCCCATAGTACGCATCCACGACCCGTCCCTGTTCATCGATGAGCAGATCGGCAGGCAGCAGGTTATTGGTAACCATGGCGCGCATGCCCACTTCACGCATGCCGAAAAGAAGCGCGAGCGGACGCAGCAGCATGGCGCGCATTTTGCCCCACAACGAAGAGCGCGCGGCGAAACGCCGGTGCGCCTCGGCCAGCGGATCGGCCACCATGCGAAAGGGCCGGGGCCGACGCGCGATAAACCGGTTCACCTCGTCCTCGGGCGAGCTGAACACCGTGACGATATCCAGTCCGTGGCGCGTCAAGTGTGGATAATGCTGGGTCAACTCGTACACGCGGAAATTGCAGAACGGGCAGGTGGCTTCGCGAAACAGGGACAACAGCATCTTGCGTCCGTTGCCCGGCCGTACCGGCTGCCCCTCGATATCAGTCATCCGCAGTGCTTCGGTATCGAGCCTGGTCGCCTGATTCATCAAACACCCCCTTTCCCGTGTTGTTTTCGCACGGGCCTCGTCATGGCCCATGCAGCGTCTTCGCCCCTGAGATGCAGGCAAGAGAGAACCGTTACAGCCGCGCGCCTTTCATGAAACGCTGTTCCCATGGGGTGCCGGCCCGGTCCGGTACGCTTGCTGGGTCGGGCCGAAAATCACCAGATCCTGATGAGCGACCTCCGGAACTTGCAGGACATGAAACAGCACTTTGAATTTCCCTTCAGATCAATGACATACTGCACCAAATCATTACCGGAGGATGACCGTGATGCAACGCTCATTGATTGCTACTGTTCTGTGCCTGGGACTGGGCGCCGCGCCCGGCGTATACGCGATTGGCGCCCCCGGGGTGGATGTGAATGCCAAGGCCTATGGCTGGAAGGCCCAACCCAGCGGCACCTTTTCCACCACGGACCGGAACGACACCAGTGTCGACGTCGAGGACGATCTGGACTTCGACAGCAACCGCAACAATGTCTTTTCCGTGGCGGTGGAACACCCGGTTCCGCTGGTGCCCAATGTGCGCGTGGCTGCCGCGGGCATCTCGGATGAGCAGGATTCGACGCTCCGTCGACAGATCACCTACAACAACCAATCCTTTGGCACCAGCTCAGACATCACGTCCGAGTACCAACTGGACTACACCGAAGCCACGCTCTACTACGCTCCCTGGGAGATCGTGGCCAAGCCGAAAATCGGTATTACCGCCCGCCGGCTGGACTTGAAATTCGCGATCGAGCAGCGTGGTGGCGGCAATCCCCAGTCGGTGGAAGCCACGCAAACCCTGCCCATGATTCATGCCGGCGTCCGGGCGGATCTGCCACTTACCGGTTTGTATGTCCGCGGCGAGGCGGACGCGGTCAGCTATGACGGCAACTCACTCACCGACGCCACGGCCGCGCTGGGCTGGCGCTCGGATTTCAATCTGGGGCTGGAGCTGGGCTACCGGCGGATGGATCTGACCCTGGACGATGTCAGCGACATTGACGCCGACTTCAAACTCGGCGGTCCCTTCCTGTCGCTGTCGGTCGCGATCTGAGGTCGTTCCCGACCCTTCACCAGGACCCCGCCCGTGCGGGCGGGGCCTGCTGCCGGCGCAACCGGCCGCGCCGGGTACGGCGCTTGAGTTGATTCAGGTGGGTGCGCACCAGCTGCGGCGTGGACACCGGCGTCGGTATGGGCCGCAATTCACCGCTTTGGAGTTTGCCCCGCGCCTCCCCGGGTGAGCAGTGCAGCACCCGGCGGCCGAAAAGATCGAAGAAGAACCGATCCGGATCGTCTTGCCCGCTCAGCAGCCACATGCGCTGAGCATCCGCGCTACGCTCGAACCATTGCGCGTGCTCGTCACTGTGTTCGGTCGGCACATCAGCGGGCTCGTTTTCCTCCACCGGCACCACGGCTTCGCGCGGCACCTGGCGACCATGGATAATGGAATAAAGCGCCACTTCGATGCGATCCACCAGGTCCTCGCGGGGCTGCTCTTCCGGCATGACTTCCGCAAACACCCGGGGTAGCTCCAGGCTGATGTCCTCCGCCACGCGGGACAACTTCTTCACTTCACGCGATACGTGCTCGCGCGGCTGCAGGGCCCAGATCACCAGCCCGAGCACGCGTACCAGCCGCGCGGCCCGCTCGCTTTGTTCGCCCTCTTGCATGAACACCCGCTGCAGGGCCGGCCACCAGTCCTTATGCAGGCTGCTCGCCATGAAGGGCGGCTGGTGCCGACCAGCGAGCTTTTCATCGATCACCCGGGCCGCGCGCCGGCGGGCGTCGGCCGCGCTCAGGCCTTGATGCCGGCCCCGTACGGAGGCCACGCGCCGTTCACACACCTGATCAAAATCCGCCACGCGAGCCCGGGCGGCGACCACCACGGTCTGGCTGTCACCGTCACGGCCCAGGGCGCGAAACCAGCTGCACAGCATGTCCCGGGTCTCGTCGGCACGGCGGTCGCCGGGCGACCAGCCGATGCCCACCCGGCCCGCCAGGGTCAGCAGCTCATGGACCGGGTCGCGCGTGTGCTGCGTGAGCCAGCCCCCCGGCGTCAGCGCGCCCGCCAGCAGGGCGCCGGTTTCCGCCAGCAACGCCCGGGCGAGATCGGGGTGAAAGGCGGGCTGGGCAAAGTAGGCACGCAGCACATGCCGGGCGAGTTGAAGATGGCCCTTCTGGCGGGCACTCAGAGGCTGCCCGCCCAGCTTGCGTTCCAGTTGCGCAAACAGGTGCTCGCCGCGGCAGTGACGCAATGCTTCGCGAACCGTCTGGTCATCCACGCCGGTCACACAATCGTCGTCCGGGAAAAGGGTCCGGAAAACGTTTTCCAGGGATTCTCCCCGGGCCTCATCGATTCGTTTGAGTGTGGGTGTTGCGGTCATAAACAGCCTCCTCCGCCGCGGATTGCACGCGACGAATTTTGTGACCCCCTTCACAAAATATAGTCGCTCAGCCGTGATATGAGAGCCAGTCCTGGCCGTATGAACGGCGCGATTGAGGTGCTGTCCGGTCCGTCGTGAAGAAATAAGGTCCTGTCCGTGAAGGATTTTTTGGCACGTGGGTCCATCACCCATCCACCACGGCGAACGGAAAAACCGGTACAGGTGCTGAATTTCCGGATCACGCCCATGGTTTGTGATCGCGCTTGCCGATTTTTTGATCTTTGCGCGGGCTTTGCGAGGCGGATCAGCAGGGGCCGCCAGGCCCGCCAACAGGGCTTTTGTGCGGCCGCGGCCCGGCTTTGAAAATCCTTTCACGAGACGGTTGCATAGCCCTATATATCGGTCTAATCTCTCCCTTTAACCACAATATATTGTGCTTTCGGGGGACAAGCCGGTGCACAATCTGTGGATAACCAGAATAAGTCGCTGAATCGGGCGGCAATATCAAGCACGGGAAACTTTCAAGGAGCGTACAGCATGAGCCAGGCAGCCAAGGTGCAGACCCTGCACGACGCGGTGACCGAGATCCCCATCCAGCCCGCCTCGGAAGATATCTGGGATTCGAAGTACCGGCTGAAGACCAAGGACGGGGAGATCCTGGACAAGACGGTGGACGAGACCTGGCAGCGCGTGGCCTGGTCGCTGGCCCAGGTGGAAGCCGAAGAAGTACAGCAGGAATGGTATGAAAAGTTCCTCTGGGCGCTGCGCCACGGCGCCATCCCCGCCGGCCGCATCACCTCCAATGCGGGCGCCTGGGAGCACAAGCCCGCCACCTCCACCATCAACTGCACGGTGTCGTCCAGCGTTCGCGATTCCATGGACGACATTCTGGACAAGGTTCACGAAGCCGGACTGACGCTCAAGGCCGGCTGCGGCATCGGCTACGACTTTTCCACGCTGCGCCCGCGCGGCGCCTATGTCACCGGCGCCGGCGCCTATACCTCCGGGCCGCTGTCCTTCATGGATATCTACGACAAGATGTGCTTCACGGTGTCGTCCGCCGGCGGCCGCCGCGGGGCTCAGATGGCTACCTTCGATGTGGGCCATCCGGATGTGCTGGAGTTCATCCGCGCCAAGCGCGAGGATGGCCGGCTGCGCCAGTTCAACATGTCACTGCTGATCACCGACGAATTCATGCAGGCGGTGGAAAACGGCGAGGACTGGCCCGTGGCCTTCCCGCTGACGCAGCAGGAAGCGGATGCCGACGGCGTGGATGTCAACGATCCGGACCAGGTGATCTGGCGCCAGTGGCCCATCAAACAGGGCTACATTACCCGCGAGGACGGTCAGGTGGCGTGCCGCATCTATCGCACGCTCAAGGCCCAGCGCATCTGGGACATGATCATGACCTCCACCTATGACTACGCCGAACCGGGCTTCATCCTCATCGACCGTGTCAACGAGATGAACAACAACTGGTTCTGCGAGGAAATCCGCGCGACCAATCCGTGCGGCGAACAACCGCTGCCGCCCTATGGCGCCTGCCTGCTGGGCTCGGTCAACCTCACCATGTTCGTGCGCGAACCCTTCACGGAAAACGCCTGGTTCGACTGGGACGAATACCGCCGGGTGGTGGATATCTTCACGCGCATGCTGGACAACGTGGTGGAGTTGAACGGCCTGCCACTGGACAAGCAGCAACGCGAAATCATGCGCAAGCGCCGCCACGGCATGGGCTTTCTGGGGCTGGGCTCGACGCTGACCATGCTGGGTAAAAAATACGGTGAACAACCCTCGCTGGAATTTACCGAGGAAGCCTCCCGGCAGATGGCGCTACAGGGCTGGCGCACGGCGCTGGAACTGGCCGACGAAAAAGGCGCCGCGCCGGTCATGGACGAGGACTACGAGGTAACCCGGGAAATGCTCGCCCTGCGTCCGGAAATGGCCACCGACGGTTACCAGCCCGGCGATAGCGTCAAGGGCCGGGTGCTCTGGGCCCGGTACAGCCGCTACATGCAGCAGGTAGCGGGCGAGGACCCGGAGCTGGTGGAACAACTCGCCGAACACGGCGCACGCTTTACGCATCATACCTCCATTGCCCCCACGGGCACGATTTCACTGTCGCTGGCGAACAATGCCTCCAACGGCATCGAGCCCAGTTTCGCGCATCACTACAGCCGCAATGTGATCCGCGAGGGCAAGAAGTCCAAGGAAAAGGTGGACGTGTTCAGCTTCGAACTGCTGGCCTATCGGCATCTGGTCAATGAAGAAGCGCTGCCGGAAGCCACCTCGGGCGAGCAGCAACTGCCCGATTACTTCATCAGTGCCGACGACGTCACGCCCAAGCAGCATGTGGCCATTCAGGCGGCGGCCCAGAAGTGGATCGATTCGTCCATTTCCAAGACGGCGAACGTGCCCACGGACTATGCCTATGAGGACTTCAAGGACATTTACCGTTATGCCTATGAACAGGGCCTGAAAGGTTGCACCACCTTCCGGTTTAACCCGGAGGTTTTCCAGGGCGTGCTGGTCAAGGACAGTGATCTGGCCAACACCACCTATCGGTTCACGCTGGACGACGGCACCGTGGTGGAAGCCAAGGGCGGCGAGGAAGTGGAATACGACGGCGAGATTCATACCGCCGCCAACCTCTATGACGCCCTCAAGGAAGGCTATTACGGCAAATTCTGAACCAGGCTTTCGCACCAACAAACAGGGCCCGGCGGAGCCGGGCAAGGACGATAGACATGGCAATCAAGATCGACAGCAAGATCATCGACTACGACGTAGCCAAGGCCAATGCCGAGGCAAACAAGGCAAAAGAAGACGAACAGGCGCTCGAAAACACCATCCAGGAGATGCATGAAAAGATCGAGCGACCGGAGACCCTGGAAGGCTCGACCTACAAGATCAAGACGCCGGAGTCCGAGCACGCGCTCTATGTCACCATCAATGACGTGGTGCTCAACCCGGGCAGTGATCACGAAATTCGCCGCCCCTTCGAGATCTTCATCAACTCCAAGAACATGGATCACTTCCAGTGGATCGTGGCGCTGACGCGCATTATCTCGGCGGTGTTCCGCAAGGGTGGCGACTGCACCTTCCTGGTGGAAGAGCTGCACAGTGTCTTTGATCCCAAAGGCGGCTACATGAAGCGCGGCGGGCGCTGGATGCCATCCCTGGTGGCGGAGATCGGTGACGTGCTGGAGCAGCATCTCAAGAAGATCGGCATGATGTCCGACGAGATGGACGAATACCAGCGCGCCTGGCTGGAGCAAAAACGCGCCGAATTCGAGGGCAGTTCATCCAGTGAAGGCGACGACGATCAGACCTCCGGCAGTGGGTTTCCGGCCGGTTCGGTGCTCTGCAACAAGTGCCACACCCAGGCCATGGTCCAGATGGACGGCTGCCTCACCTGTCTCAATTGTGGTGACAGCAAGTGCGGTTAAAAGGGGCTGATATAACCACAGAGGGCGAGAAAAGACTGCAAGAGGCGTTACCTCTGTGGTCTCTGTGATCTCTGTGGTCAAATCAAACGGGTGGAGCCGACACCGGATTCCCGAAGAAAACCACAGAGGGCACAGAGAACACAGAGGTTAACAGGCTGTTGAAAAACCCCTTGCGCGCTCAGGCTTTCAGGCTGGTGCGCAATCGAGGCGCCCTTTTGAAGGCGG
>CAJXLA010000109.1 GCA_913055795.1 uncultured Alcanivorax sp.
TGAGCCATCACCTCAAGGTGCTGGCCAATGCCGGCCTGGTGACGACCCGGCGCGAAGGCAACTCGGTGTTCTATCGCCGCCAGCTGCCGCCCCGGGAGGCCGTGATCGGCACACCCCAGCAGGCGGTCTTCGATGCCCTGGATCAGCAGGAACTCGAGACCAGTCTGCAGGAACGCATGGCCGCCGTGGAGACACGCCGCGCCGAGCGCGGCCGGGCTTTTTTCGCGCGGCATGCGGCACGTCTGGATGAACGCCGGGAACTGATCGCCAATCACGAGCAATACGGTGAGCTGGCCTGTTCCCTGCTGGATCAGGCATTGCCTGACGGCGGCGACTCTGCCCTGGAGGTGGGTCCCGGCGAAGGGCGCTTCCTGCCGGCATTGTCGCGGCGTTTTCGGCGGGTCACCGGGCTGGACAACAGCCCCGCCATGCTGGAACGGGCCCGACAAGCGGCGGACGCCGGCCAGCTGGACAATGTCCGGCTGGTGACGGGCGACTGGCCGGAGGAAGCACCGGCGGAGGGATTCGACGCCATTGTGCTGAACATGGTGTTGCATCACCTGCCGGCTCCGGCCGACTCGTTCGGACGCGCGGCGTCCCTGCTGCGGCCCGGAGGTGTGTTGCTGATCACAGAGCTGTGTCGTCACGACCAGGCCTGGGCGCAGGAATCCTGCGGCGACCTCTGGCTGGGTTTTGACAGCGAGGACCTCCATGCCTGGGCGCAGCGCGCCGGGCTGGAGCCCGTCGCGGCACAGTTCCTGGGGCAACGCAATGGTTTTCAAGTCCAGGTACGCAGCTTTCGGCTGCGCACCTGATTCACAGGAGAAGGAGTACTTTTCAATATGAGTAGCGACTACACCCTTTTTACTTCCGAGTCCGTGACTGCGGGCCACCCGGACAAGATGTCCGACATGGTATCCGACGCGATCCTGGACAACATTCTCTCCGAGGATCCCGGTGCACGCGTGGCCGTGGAAACCGTTCTGAAAACCGGCATGGCTCTGGTAGCCGGCGAGGTGAAGACCGGCAACCGTCTGGAGCTGGAAGACATTGTCCGTCAGACCATCAAGGACATTGGCTACACGTCCAGCGAAATGGGCTTTGACGGCGAAACCTGTGCCTTTTTGAACGCCATCGGCAAGCAGTCCCAGGACATTGCCGTGGGCGTGGACGAGCGCAAGGAAGAGCAGAAAGAGCTCGGCGCCGGTGACCAGGGCCTGATGTTCGGGTACGCCACCAACGAAACCGAAGCGCTCATGCCCGCGCCCATTCACTATGCCCACCGCCTGGTGGAAAAGCAGGCCGAGCTGCTGCAAAACGGCAAGCTCGACTGGCTGCGTCCCGACGCCAAGAGCCAGGTCAGCTTCCGCTACGAAGGCGATACCGTGAAGGCCTGTGACGCGGTCGTGCTGTCCACCCAGCATTCGCCGGAAATCAGCCAGGACAAGCTGCAAGAAGCGATCATGGAAGAGGTCATCAAGCCGGTGCTGCCGGCCGAGTGGCTGCACAACGAAACGCTGTATCACATCAACCCCACCGGCGTATTTGTGACCGGCGGCCCGCTGGGTGACTGCGGCCTGACCGGCCGGAAGATCATCGTCGACACCTATGGCGGCATGGCCCGTCACGGCGGCGGCGCATTCTCCGGCAAGGATCCCACGAAGGTGGACCGTTCGGCCGCTTATGCCGCGCGCTACGTGGCGAAGAACGTGGTCGCTGCCGGCCTGGCCGAGAAGTGCGAAATCCAGCTCAGCTATGCCATCGGCGTGGCCGAGCCGACTTCCGTTTCGGTCTACACCTTCGGCACCGGCAAGGTAGAAGACAGCAAGCTCTCCGGCGCCATCCGCGAGGTCTTCGACCTGCGTCCGCGCGGCATCATCGAGATGCTGGATCTGCGCCGTCCGATCTACAAGCCCACGGCCGCGTACGGTCACTTCGGTCGCGAAGAATTCCCCTGGGAAAAGACCGACAAGACCGACGAGCTCAAGGGCGCTGTCAAGTAACGCTCGCGCCCTCCGGGGCCGAAGCGCTTGATCCCTGATGCCGGTCCGCCGGGCCGGCATCAAACCGCTCCACGGAACCCTGAGGTTCAGGCCCGCAACGCTGCGGGCACCGTGGCGGCGGTGTACACGAACAACACGGCCCCTGCGGTCGTGCCAAGTTTTCGGAAGTTGCCAGCCCGCGGGTTGGAGCTTTCATTTATCAGGAGTAAAGCATGAGTGAAGATTACAAAGTAGCGGATATTTCGCTGGCCGAATGGGGCCGGGCGGAAATCGAAATCGCCGAGACCGAGATGCCCGCGCTGATGGCGTGCCGCGAGAAGTACGCCCAGGAACAGCCGCTCAAGGGCGCCAAGATCATCGGCTGCATCCACATGACGATTCAGACCGCCGTACTGATCGAAACCCTGCGTTCGCTGGGTGCCGAAGTGCGCTGGTCGTCGTGCAACATCTTCTCCACCCAGGACCACGCAGCGGCGGCCATGGCCGCGGCCGGTGTTCCGGTCTACGCCTGGAAGGGCGAGACGGAAGAAGAATACGTATGGTGCATCGAGCAGACCTGTCGCGCTCCGGACGGCAGCCTCTGGGACGCGAACATGATCCTGGACGACGGCGGTGACCTCACCGACTACGTTCACGAGAACTATCCCGAGATGCTGAACCACATCCACGGCATCACCGAGGAAACCACCACCGGCGTGCATCGTCTCTACGACATGCTGGCGGAAGGTTCGCTCAAGGTGCCGGCGATCAACGTGAACGACTCCATTACCAAGTCGAAAAACGACAACAAGTACGGTTGCCGTCACTCGCTCAACGATGCCATCAAACGCGCCACCGACCACCTGCTGTCGGGCAAGAAGGCGCTGTGCATCGGCTATGGCGACGTGGGCAAGGGCTCCGCGCAGTCGCTGAGCCAGGAAGGCATGATCGTCAAGGTCACCGAAAGTGATCCCATCTGCGCCATGCAGGCGTGCATGGACGGCTACGAAGTGGTCAGCCCCTATATCAATGGCGATAACACCGGCAAGGCCGACGCCATCGACAAGGATCTGCTGAGCAAGATCGATCTGGTCGTGACCTCCACCGGCAACTACGACGTCTGCGACCGCCACATGCTCGCCGCGCTGAAGCCGGGCGCGATCGTGTGCAACATCGGTCACTTCGATAACGAGATCGACACCAAGTTCATGCGCGACACCTGGGAGTTCGACGAGGTGAAGCCGCAGGTGCACAAGGTCTGGCGCGACAAGAGCAAGGGCGATTTCCTGCTGCTGCTCGCCGAAGGCCGTCTGGTGAACCTGGGCAACGCCACGGGCCATCCCAGCCGCATCATGGACGGTTCCTTCTCGAACCAGGTTCTGGCGCAGATGCACATGTTCAAGCAGGCGTTTGCCATGCAGGACGAGGCCACCCAGAAGAAGATGATGAGTGTCGACGTTCTGCCCAAGCATCTGGACGAGGAAGTGGCGCAGTACATGGTCGAAGGCTTTGGTGGTCAGGTTACCCGTCTCACCAAGGATCAGGCCGAATACATCGGCGTCAATCCGAACGGCCCGTTCAAGCCGGATTCGTACAAGTACTAAATCCGGCGGGGATGCTTCGGCAAACCCGTACCGGCACCGGTCGCGGCCTTCGGGCCGTAACCGGCGCCTCCCCGGCCGCCGGGCCCGCATTGCGGGCCGGCGCCGAACCGGGGAATAAGCAATCAACGATTCCGTCTTGAATTCTTCCCGCCCCGGACCGACGAGGGTCTGGAGAAACGGATCAAGACCCGTGATGCGCTCGCCGAGCGCAATCCCGAGTTTTGCTCAGTGACCTTTGGCGCCAGCGGTTCCACGCGCGCGAATCAGCTTTTCGATCCGCTTTTTGAGTTCTTGTTCATAGTTCGGCGAAAAACCCTGCCATGCGTGTGCGATTCGTCCCCGATGATCGACCAGAAAGGCCGTAGGCATCCCCATCAGGTTATAATCACGCTGGACGTCGTAACCGGACTCCCGCAAGAGCGGATAATCCGGGCGGTAGACGTCCTCGAGAAAGCTCAACGCGTTCGCCCGCTCGAGATCCAGATTGATGGCCAGAACTTCGAACGCATGGGCACCGTATTGCGCGCGCAGCTCCCGGCGCAATTCGTTATAGGCGGGCAGCGACGCCCGGCAGGGCGGACACCACGAAGCCCAGAAGTCCAGCAGCAGGACCGTGCCCCGGTAATCGTCCAGCCGCACCTGACCCTCGCCCGTTAGTCGGGGGAGTTCGAACGAAGGGGCTTTGTCGCCCGGCTCGACCGCGACCGCCCACCCCGCCATGAGCGCGGCGATCAGCAGGGGCCCGCGCAAAAGGTCCGCCGTGCGCCCCAGAGCGGCCATATCATCCTCCCGTTCGCCGATGTTGTCTGAACCGGCCTGGACCTGTCGTGGTTCACAGGCTCCGCACTTGGAGCCGGGGTGGTCCAGCCCTTATGATTGCGCCACAGTCGGCGCATCACCGGAGACCATCATGACCAGTAACGCGGAGATTATCGAGCGCGACCGCAAGGTTTTCTGGCACCCCTGCACCCAGATGAAGGATTTCGAGACCTGGCCCATGCTGCCGGTGCAAAGCGGCGAGGGGGTCTGGCTCTATGACTTCGACGGCAACCGCTATATCGATGCGGTCTCTTCCTGGTGGGTCAATCTCTTCGGCCACTCCAATCCGCGTATCAACAACCGGATCAAGGAGCAGGTCGACAAGCTTGAACACGTGATTCTCGCCGGCTGCACCCAGGAGCCGGTGATTGAACTGTCCGAGCGTCTGGTGAATGTCACCCCGCCGGGGCTTAACCGCGTCTTCTATGCCGACAATGGCTCCTCGGCCATGGAAATCGCGCTCAAGATGAGTTTCCACTACTGGCGCAATATCGGCAAGACGAACAAGACCAAGTTCGTCACGCTGAGCAACAGCTATCACGGCGAAACCCTGGGCACCCTGGCGGTGGGCGGCGTGGATCTGTTCAAGAAAACCTATGCGCCGCTGCTGATGGATGTGTACACGGCTCCCAGTCCGGACTGTTATTACCGTGAGCGCGGCGAATCCTGGGAGGAATACTCCAAGCGCCAGTTCTTCCGCATGAAGGAGATCCTGGACAAGCATCATGAGGAAATCGCCGCGGTCACGGTCGAGCCCCTGGTGCAATGCGCCGGCGGCATGCGCATGTATCACCCGGTCTATCTGACCATGCTGCGTGAGGCCTGTGACCGCTACAATGTGCATCTGATCGCCGACGAGATCGCGGTGGGCTTCGGCCGGACCGGTACGCTCTTCGCCTGTGAACAAGCCGGCATCGCGCCGGACTTCATGGCGCTGTCGAAGGGCCTCACGGCCGGTTATCTGCCGCTATCCGCGGTGCTCACCACGGACGAGATCTACGAGGCGTTCTACGATGACTACGAGAACCTCACGGCCTTCCTGCATTCGCACAGCTATACCGGCAATCCGCTGTGCTGCGCGGCCGCGCTCGGGACGCTGGACATTTTCGAGGAAGACAATGTCATCGAGAACAACCGTGAGCTGATCAGCCACATGGAAAAGGCGCTCGAGCCGTTCCACGAGCATCCCCATGTGGGCGACGTGCGCCAGACGGGCATGATCGCGGCCATCGAGATGGTTCGGGACAAGAACACCATGGAGCCCTATGACTTCACCGAGCGCAAGGGCATGTATGTCTATGAACATGCCCTGACGCGCGAAGCGCTGTTGCGGCCCCTGGGCAATATCACCTACTTCATGCCGCCCTATGTCATCACGCCGGAACAGATCGACCACCTGGCGCAGGTCGCCTGGGAAGGCATCAACAAGGCGACGCTGGAATGAGGTCGGCACTGCACGGTTCCCGGGTGTTGCCATGAGCCGCCGCTTCCATGACGACTGCGCCTTCCAGGCGGATACGCCCTGCGAACTCAGTCCCGGGCCCAGCCATCATATCGCCCGGGTGCTGCGCATGGAGGCGGGCGATGAACTGGTGCTCTTCAATGGCCGGGGCGGCGAGTGGTCCGCCGTAATCGAGTCCGTGCACAAGAAGGCCGTCACCATTCGTCCCCTCGTCTTTCACGATCTTGATCGTACACCCGGCATCGACGTGCATCTGGCGCTTCCGCTGATCAAGGGCGAGCGTATGGACTATGCGCTGCAGAAGGCGGCGGAAATGGGGGCAGCTTCGGTGTCGCTGATGCGCTTTGAACGCAACGAGGTGCGTCTGGGTGAACAGCGCATGGAGCGCAAGCGCTCGCACTGGCAGGGAGTGCTGAGCAGTGCCTGCGAACAGTGCGGGATGAACCGCGTACCGGCGCTACGGGGGCCGTTCGAGCTTGCGGACCTGCTGGCCGCGCCGGTGCCGGGTCCGCGTCTGGTGGCCCATGCCCGAGGCTCCACCTGCGAGCCCGGCGGGCTGGAATCTGCAACCTCGGTCACGCTGATCACCGGCCCCGAGGGCGGGCTCACGGATACGGAAGTTCAAGCGTGCCGGCAGTCAGACTTTGACGCTTTTGTCCTGGGCGATCGGATCCTGCGCGCGGAAACCGCGCCGGTGGCGCTGATGGCCGCCCTGTTCACCCGCGCGAACGCCTGGTAATCAGCGCGAAACCAGCCCCAGGCGCTCGCGATCCGCGTCCCGCCGGGCCCGGGCGAGAATTTGCGGCGAATGGCGATACCAGTTGCGCGCACCATCCGGTGTCCAGCGGAAACGCTTGTAGGGCCAGTGATATTGCTCGGGCGCGCGGTTGATGCAGGTTTCCAGCCCCTGGTTCATGGCTGTCAGCACCGATTGCTCCGTGTCGCCGTTTTCCACGTCCGGTCCCTGTTCAAAGATCACGCGCACATCGCGGGGGCCGTGCCGCCGCCAGCAGCTGGCAAAAAAGACGTGGGGCCGATGACGCAGCACCAGTTTGCTGATCAGCCCCGGGGTGCGGACCGGATGGCCGAAAAAGGGCACGAAGGGATTATTGGCACCGGTGGGATGATGATCCGCGAGAATCGCCACCGTACCCCCGGCGCGCTGGGTTTCCAGCGCCACCTTAACGCCCGAATGGGTGGCTGGCACCAGCCGGCAGCCGGTACGCTCCCGGCCCCGGCGGACCAGCTCCGTGAGCTGCGGATTGTCGTCCGGCTTATACATGACCACGGCCGGACCCTGACGGCCCAGCAGCAGATTGACCAGTTCCCAGCTGGACAGGTGCAGCGACAGGATCAGCACCGGGCGGGGGGAAGCGATAGCGGCACGCAGCTGGTCGAGTCCGCGTGCATGGCTGATACGCGCGAGAGCATGGTCCACCGGCTGAGCCCAGACCGTAGTGAATTCCGCCATGGTGCGTCCGGTCTCCATCAGGCTTCGGCGCGCCATGCGCTTGCACTCGCGCCAGGACAGTTCCGGATAACAGGCGAGCAGGTTAATCAGCACCAGCCGCCGTGCACTGGCCAGGCGCAGCGGCGCCACCCCCAGCAACCAGCCCAGCGCGGCCCCCACAGCGCTTACCCAGGTCACGGGCAACATACCCAGCCCGCGCATAAGCCAGGGCAGCCAGAATCCGCGTTTCATTCCGCCGTCTCCAGTGTCAGCATTTCCCCGTGGGTGGGCACCCGGAACCGTGAAGACGGAATCTTCCGTGAAGCCAGCGCTTGTTGCAAGCGCCGCGGCGGCTCATCCAGGGCTTCGTCGGTCAGGGAAAAAGTCCCCCAGTGAATAGCAACCGACTGACGCGCGCGCAGAGCCCGGTGCATCTGCACGGCTTCCTCGGGCGAAACATGCATGGGCCACATGAACCAGCGCGGCTCATAAGCGCCGATGGGAATCAGCGCCAGATCCACGGGCCCGAAGACTTCGGCCATTTCTTCGAAAATGGGCGCGTAGCCGGTATCGCCGGCAAAGTAGAGGCTGAAGTCCGGGAACTGCACTCGCCAGCCACACCAGAGACTGCGGTTGCCGTCCCCGGCACGCCGGCCGCTGAAGTGCTGCGCGGGAACACAGAAGGTCTCGGGTTGGTGTTGTTCGTCGGACTGCCACCAGTCCCTTTCCACCACATTATGAATCCCCAGCCGGCGGAACCAGTCACCCAGCCCCAGCGGCAGATACCAGCAAAGCCCGGCACCAAAGCGCCCATGCAGCGCGCGCACGGTTTCCCGGTCGAGGTGATCATAGTGATTGTGCGAAATCAGCACACGATGGATGGCGGGCAATTGATCCACGGTCAGCGCCGGTGGCGTGCCCCGTTTCGGGCCCAGAAAGGACACCGGCGAACAGCGCTGGGACAATACCGGATCGGTGAGCAGATTCCAGCCCCGGTACTGGAACAGACAGCTGGCGTGACCGATCCAGGTCAGCCGGGGCGCTGGCCCCGGCTTGTCGAGGACGGCCGGGTCGGGCTTGTGCAAGGGGAAACGTCGCGGCGGCGGCATACCCGGGCTGTCCCATTGCCAGCGCAGAAATTCGCGCAGTCCGTGATGAGGCAACCGCCGCCGATTATGGAAGCGCCCGTTCTTGCGGTTCGGCCGGGCGGCAAGCTCGCCGAGGCGCTGCCGGTCCACGTTCATGGCGCATTCAGTTCCGCCACCTGATCCTCAATGGCATCCAGGTCGGGCATGACGGCCAGATCACCGCCCACCTGCACGGACATGGTCTCCACGGGCCCGGTATCCACGGGCTCTTCCACCAGATCCTCGCTCTCCACCTTGACGGTACGAGGAATGCCCTGGATCACCATGGCATAGAACCGGTTCTTGCCGCTGATGGTGTTCAGCACCACGATGCGCGCATCCTGACCGATCTGGGGCTGGCCCGCCTCGTTCATGGCCTCGAAGGAAATCAGCGGCACATCCACGTCCCGCCAGCTGAGCCAGCCCAGAAGCCATTGCGGCCCGCTGCTGCCACTGCGCTCGGGCTGGCGCAGGCCGATGACCTCCGCCACCAGAATGTTGGGAATCAGCCAGGGACGGCCCTGCATGGGCACCAGCAGGCTGGTCACCTGATCGGGTTGTTCTTCCTCGGCCATAGTGGGCACTCCCGAAAGGCTGATG
>CAJXLA010000110.1 GCA_913055795.1 uncultured Alcanivorax sp.
ACCGGCAACGTGGACTATGCCGATCTGTATTTCCAGCACAGCCGCCACGAGGCCTGGGTGCTGGAAGACGGCATGGTGCGCGACGCCAGCTACAACCTGGACCGGGGCGTGGGTGTGCGCACCCTGAGTGGTCAGCAGACCGGCTTCGCCTATACGGACGAGATTGATCCCGAGAGTCTCGGCAGTGCCGCCGCCGGCGCGCGCGCCATCGTGCGTCAGGGCCAGAGCGGCACCCTGCCCATGCTGAACCGGGTCCAGAGCCCGGCCCTGTACGGCACCGATGATCCGTTGGCCTCCTGGGACTCGGAACGCAAGGTGCAACTGCTTCAGGAAGTGGACCAGATGGCACGTTCGCTCGATCCGTCCATCCGGGAAGTGACCGCCTCGCTCGCGGGCCGCCATGAAGTCATTCTGGTGCTGGGCAGTGACGGCACGCTGGCGGCGGATGTACGCCCGCTGGTGCGCCTGAACGTCTCCGTGATCGCCGAGCGTAACGGCCGGCGCGAACGCGGCAGCGCCGGCGGTGGAGGTCGCGTGGACTATGACTGGCTGCTGGAAGGTGATCGCTGGCAGGACTGGGCCCGCCAGGCCGTGCGCCAGTCCCAGGTAAACCTGGAGGCGGAACCGGCGCCGGCGGGTACCATGCCCGTGGTCCTGGGACCGGGCTGGCCGGGCGTGCTGCTCCACGAGGCGGTGGGCCATGGTCTGGAGGGTGATTTCAACCGCAAGGGCACCTCCATGTTCGCCGACCGCCTGGGCCAGCAAGTGGCCGGATCCGGGGTCACCGTCGTGGACGATGGCACCCTGGCGGGCCGGCGCGGCTCGCTCAATATCGACGACGAGGGTACCCCCACGGGCTACAACACCCTGATCGACAACGGTCGGCTGGTGAACTTCATGCAGGACAAGCACAATGCCCATCTCATGGGCGTGCCCGCTACCGGCAACGGTCGCCGCGAGTCCTATGCCCACCTGCCCATGCCACGCATGACCAACACCTATATGCTGCCCGGCGAGGACAGTCCCGATGACATCATCGGTTCCCTGGACCGGGGCATCTATGCGGTGAATTTCGGTGGCGGCCAGGTGGACATCACCTCCGGTCGCTTCGTGTTCTCCTCCAGCGAGGCTTATCTGGTGGAGAAAGGCAAGATCGTCTGCCCGGTCAAAGGCGCGACTCTGATCGGCTCCGGCGCCGAAGTCATGCAGAACGTCTCCATGGTGGGCAATGACCTGGAGCTGGACTCGGGCATTGGCGTCTGCGGCAAGGAAGGCCAGTCCGTGCCCGTGGGGGTGGGGCAGCCCACGCTGCGGGTGGATGCGCTTACCGTGGGGGGCACGGCCTGATCCGTTTCGCGGTGCTTCCGGCCAGGGCCGCCCTTCGGGCGGCAAGCCGGGACGCGCCCCGGCGGGCGCCTTACTCTTTTTTGCTTGTCCAAAAAAAGTAAGCAAAAAAACGACACCCCACTTCACCGTCCGACCACCCAATCTGCGATTGGCTGGTCGGATCCCCTCAGTTGGCGGGCTCCACGCAGAACGCGGCAAGACAAATCATCCACCGGTGCCCTGCCTGCCCGATAGGCGTGCTCGCTGAGGGCCGTACCTGTTGGCTGGCAAGGCGCGGGGACGAAGGTGTGGTGGCGCCACATCGAGTCCACGCAACGCAGTCAAGCGAACAGGTACGGCCCTCCCGGAGGGCGCGCCGCTGTTGTCGCTGCACGTCGTTGCGGTTGCTTGACGTGGCTTCACCACGCCGGCGCAACCGCGCCTCGTTCAGCAACAACAGCGACGCGCAGCGAGTACGCTTATCGGGCAGGCAGGGCACTTGAGCTTGCCTAGCTTCGCCGGTCCCTGGCGAAGCTGTTCTGCGCTCCGCCCGCCGCCCTCGGCGGCTCAGCGGGGCCCGAGATTACGGGCTCGCCTTCGGCTTCGCCCGTTTATTGAGTCAGGCCGGCTCGTAGGCGATCCCCATGCGCCGATACAGATACCCCATGATCCAGGCCGGGCCGATCATCAGGAATTGCAGGTCCTTGAAGAAGGACGGCTTCTGACCCTCGATTTGGTGGCCGATGAACTGCCCGATCCAGGCCAGCACGAAGATGGCGATACTGGTGTAGAGAATGTTCACGCCTGCCCCGTCCAGCCCATAGAGTACGGCCAGGCAAAAAGCGCTGAACGCCACCATGCCCAGCATGATGTTGCGCGACAGGCGCGCGTAATAGCCGATCACGAACACCAGGCTCAGGGTGGCCAGGTTGGCCAGGGGAATACCGGCAATGGCTTCCGGCATGGGAATGCTCCAGAGCAAGCCCACCACAGAGAAGAAAATGAGCGGCACACAGACAAAATGGAGTTTCTTGTTGGTGGCGTTCTTGTGACTCGCGCCGTATTCGGTGAGCCAGTCATTGATGGTGCGTGCAGTCATCTCATTCCCTCCCTTGCCTTTTCTTGCACGATCGTACCAGTCTATACAGAGCGCTTAGAGCTGTATAGCCCCATGTAGGGCCTTGTGCCGCAGGATTACAAGACCCTGTCGTGAAATCACAAGGGCGGCATGATCAGGAAGTAGTGATCCAGCAGCAGACCGGCAAAGAGGGCGAAGAGATAGGTGATGGAGTACCCGAAGGTCTTCATGGGCAGGCGCGGGTTGTCGGTAAAGCGCAGGCGTACCGCGTGCACGAGAAAAATGGCGCCCAGTACCACTGCGAAGGCCAGATAGATAAGCCCGCTCATGCCCGTGAGGTAGGGCAGCAGGGACGCGATGAACAGCAGAATGGTGTAGTAGAGCACCGACTCCCGGGTGAAATGGGTGCCGTGGGTGACCGGCAACATGGGGACTTCCGCCTGGGCGTATTCGTCCCGGCGGTGAATCGCCAGGGCCCAGAAGTGCGGCGGTGTCCAGACAAAGATAATGAGCACGAGTAGCCAGGCATGGGGATGGAGTTCCCCCGTGACAGCGGTCCAGCCCAGCAGCGGCGGGATGGCGCCCGCCAGGCCGCCGATCACGATGTTCTGGGGCGTGGCACGCTTGAGATAGAGCGTATAGACGAAGGCATAGCCCACGAAACCGAAGAGTGTCAGCCAGGCGGTGAGCGGATTCACCAGCACATAAAGCACGGCCATGGCGACCAGTGTCAGCAAACAGGCAAAGGCAATGGCGTGCGCGGGTTGAACGCTGCCGGCCACGAGCGGACGGCGCTCGGTGCGCTTCATGAGCGCGTCGATTTTCTGGTCCATGATCTGGTTGATCGCCGCCGAGGCCATCATGGCAAGGCTGAGCCCCGCGACAGCGGGAATGAGTGTGGCCAGCGGAACCATGCCGGGCGGATGGGTAGCCAGGAACATGCCCACCACGGCTGTGACCATGAGCAGGGCCACCACGCCGGGTTTGGTGAGCGCGAGAAAATCACGCCAGCCGGCCCGTGCCTCTTCGATTTCTTCGTTCATGGCACCCTCCGCTCGGGTTCGCGGTAAATGGCACGCAGAAACAGGGTCAGAGACACCAGCAACAGTACAGCGACGAAATTGTGCCCTACGGCCACGGCCAGGGGCACGCCGAAGACCACATTGGATACGCCGAGGCCCAGCTGGACCAGCAACAGAGCACCGATGATCCCGGCAAAACCGCTGAAGAAATCACAGCGAGCCCGGCGCCAGACACTGAGACAGAGTCCGCCCACCAGCAGGAACACCACCACCGCGCCTAAGCGGTGCAGCACATGGATGGTGGTGCGCGCTTCATGGTCCAGCACGCCGAACTCGTAGTCGCCGCGTTCGCCCAGGGTGTGGCCCCAGAACCGGAACGCCTCGGCGAAATCCAGCTGGGCGGCCCAATCGCCTTCGCACAGCGGCAGTTCCGTGCAGGCCACGGCGGCATAGTTGGCGGTCGTCCAGCCGCCCAGCGCAATCTGCAGGATGACGGCGGTCAGTGCCAGCCAGGCCGGGCGGCGGAGGGCACGCACGTCGCAGTCATTGATAAAGCGCGGCCAATGATACAAGCGCGCGGCGAACCAGGTGAGCAGGGTGAAGGTAGCGAAGCCCCCCAGCAGGTGCAGCATCACTATAGTGGGATGCAGGCCCAGGGTGACCGTCCACATGCCCAGCAAACCCTGGAAGATCACCAGTGCCAGCAGGGCCAGGGGCAATGCCACCTTGTCACCGGCGACGCGTCGACGATAGAGACTCACACCGGCCATCAGGGTGATCAGCAGACCCAGGGTGGCGGCGATGTAACGGTGCACCATCTCGGGGACCGTCTTGTGGGCCTCGCGCAACGCGCCGGGGGTTTCCTGGTTCTGTTGTTCCACATGCTCGATGGCGTTGCGCACATCCAGGTGGCCGTAACAGCCCGGCCAGTCCGGGCAGCCCAGCCCCGCATCAGCCAGCCGGGTCCAGGCGCCCAGGATGATCACAACGACGGCCAGTCCCAGCGCGGCCAGCGTCAGGCCCCGCAGCCAGCGTGCGGAGCGCTCCGGTTTCGGAGACTGCTGCTGATTCAAATCCGGGATCCTTTCAGCGTTCGTTCGATATCGGTGTGAATGCCGTCGGCTTCTTTGAGCAGACGTTTCTTGTCTTCATGGGTGGGATACCACATGAAGATCTGCCCGTCCGGCGCGGCCAGGTACAGATGATGCAGCGGATCCGCATCCGGTGCTTCAAAGGCGGGCGCCAGCGCCTGTCGAAGGGGACCGGCATTGCCGTGCAACTCCACCATGGGGCCCAGTTTTTGATCCATGAACTTCTCCAGATCCTGCGACGGTGGCGTGGTGTGCACCAGTATCAGCCGCAGCCGGTCGGCATCGTGGGCCAGGGACTGACGCAGACGGGTCATCAGATAAAAGAGCGCGTTCTTGCAGCCGCGTTCACACTGCTTGCCGGCCAGATACATCAGTGACCATTGCCCGCTCATGTTCTCGGCGGTCCAGCTTTGCTCGTCCGCCGTCATCAGTTCCAGTCGCGTTATGGGGATATGAGGCGTGATCAGCGTACCCCGGTTCACCTTGTCCATTTCGGACGGATCCACGAGAAAACGGCCGGCCAGGGCAAAGGCAATGAAAATGCCCGCCATGGCGCCGAGCACCAGAAAATTGCGGCCGCGTTGCGTCATGGCTCCTCCTGTTGATTCGGGCGACGTCGACCGGCGAGCCAGAAGAGCACGGGAGCCAGCGCCGCCAGGGCGAACCACTGCACCGCATACGCATAGTGGCGTTGTGGCCCCATTTGCCGCTGTGGCCATTCACGCGGCAGTTGTGCTCCCCGCGCCGGGCCGGTCTCTGGTGCCAGCCGGACGATAAACGGCGCTAATTCTACACCAAGACGCCGCTCGAGTGCCGCCCGGTTAACGCGCTGTACACGCAGCGGCCAGTCTTGCTGCTCCAGCCGGTCTTCGCGCAGAACCAGTCCCTTTTCCGAGTGAACATGGGCATGCCCCCGGATCCGGACTTCGCCGTTCACGCGGGGGATCTCGGGCAGTGTTTGCCGGTCGGGGCCCCGGGGCAGCCAGCCGCGGTTGACCAGCACCCTGGCTCCGGAGCGGGTGTGAAAGAGCGTCAGGAGATGATAGCCCGCGCGGCCGTCTCGTATCCGGTTGTCGACCAGCACGGAGCGCTCGTTGTCGAAGCGGCCGCGATCGTCGACCGGATAATGGCCTGGATCGTCCATGGGCGTCAGACGCGCCACGGCACGAGCGGGTGCTTCCGTGCGTTCATTCATGCGCTCAACCATGGCCTTTTTCTGCCCGGCCCGGTCGAGTTGCCACAGGCCCAGCCCCGCGAGCGCGGCCGTGACCAGCACGGCCAGCGCGAACACGAGCCAGCGTGTGTGTCGAACGGACTCCGGAAAACAAGGCATGGCCATGAAGGGCGCCGTGAGGGGCTGCTTTGCTTTATGATGAGCGCCTATTGTAGCAAAGAAATGGCCTGGACTAGCGGGAGCGAATCATGTGGTGGGTCAAGCTGATTGTATTGGTGTTGCTGGTGGCGGCCGTGGTGGCCCTGTTTCGTGCCCTGATGTCGCTGGTGCGCAACGACAGCGGGGGCCGCAAGACGATGCATGCGCTGGCCTGGCGTGTGGGCTTTTCAGCGGCCGTTTTCCTGTTTTTGTTGTTTTCCATGTATATGGGCTGGGTTCAGCCGCACGACGTCAATCCCACCCAGCGTCAGGGCGAAAAGATCTCGCCCGAAGAGTCCAGCCAATAAGCGTATCAACGATGCCACGAAAAAGGGGCGCCGAAAGGCACCCCTTTTCCTGACGTTAGCCTTGTCGTCAGAGCCAGTAGACGACCACGAACAGGAATAGCCAGACCACGTCCACGAAGTGCCAGTACCACGCCGCCGCTTCCCAGCCGAAGTTGTTGTCCGGACTGAAGTGGCCCTTCAGCACGCGCAGGAACATCACGATGAGCATGACGGTGCCCAGAGTCACGTGCAGGCCATGGAAGCCGGTCAGCATGAAGAACAGGGATCCGTAAATGCCCGCATCGAGGGTGAGCCCCATGTCCTGATAAGCATGAATGTATTCCTCGATCTGGAAGAAGAGGAAGACAAGCCCCAGCAGGATGGTGATGCCCTGGAAGATGATCAGTCGCTTGCGGTCATTTTCCAGCAGCGCATGGTGCGCGATGGTCAGCGTAATGGAACTGACCAGCAAAATGGCGGTGTTCAGCGCCGGCAAACCCCAGGCGCCCATCGCCTGAGTGGTTTCGCCGGAGGGGGTCTCCGTCAGTGGCCACATGGCCTGGAAAGAAGGCCACAGCAGCTCATGGGTCATGGCATTGCTGCCCGCGCCGCCCAGCCAGGGTACCACCAGCCAGCGGACATAGAAGAGCGCGCCGAAGAAGGCGGCAAAGAACATCACCTCGGAGAAGATGAACCAGAGCATGCCCTGGCGATACGAAATGTCCATCTGGTCGCTGTGCAACCCGCCGAGTGATTCCCGGATGGTGTCGCGCCACCAGTAGAACAGCGTCACGATCATCCAGACGGCGCCCGCGGCCAGGACCCAGTGCCCCCAGTTGCCTTCATTACCCAGGGTTTCGCCAAAAGCGGTGCTTTGCTGAATGAAGTTGGTCCCGCCTACCGCGATGAGAAAGAGCCCGACCGAGGCCACCAGTGGCCACGGACTGCCCTCGGGCACATAGTATTCTTCGGTTCGTTCACTCATGAATGTACTCCCGGATCCCCGGCCCGCCGCGCGGGCGGGCCCCTTGTTCAGTTACTTGACCAGCGGCGGCTTTTCAAAGGTGTGGAAGGGTGCCGGCGAAGGCACGGTCCACTCCAGACCTTCGGCGCCGTCCCACGGCTTGTCGGGTGCCGCCTCACCCTTCTTGCTCGCGCACTTGAGCACCACATAGAGCAGCGCGAGCTGGCTCAGGCCAAAGCCGAAGCCGCCGATGGAAATCCACCAGTTGTAGTCGGAGAACTGCAGCGCATAGTCGGCATAGCGGCGCGGCATGCCCGCCAGGCCCACGAAGTGCATGGGGAAGAACAGCAGGTTGACGAAAACCAGCGAGGACCAGAAGTGCACCTCGCCCCAGAACTTGTCGTACATCACGCCCGACCACTTCGGCAGCCAGTAATAGACGGCGGCGAAGATGCCGAAGATGGCACCGGGGACCAGCACGTAGTGGAAGTGGGCGACCACGAAATAGGTATCATGATACTGGAAGTCCAGAGGGGTCATGGCCAGCATCAGCCCCGAAAGCCCGCCTATCGTAAACAGAATAATGAAAGCCAGGGCCCATTTCATGGGCAGCTCGAAGGTGATGGCGCCCCGCCACATGGTGGCGATCCAGTTGAACACCTTCACGCCCGTAGGCACCGAGATCAGCACGGTCATGTACATGAAGAACAGCATACCGGCCAGCGGCATGCCCACGGTAAACATGTGGTGGGCCCAGACCAGGAAGGACAGCAACGCAATGGAGGCCGTGGCATACACCATGGAGGAATAGCCGAACAGCGGCTTGCGTGCAAAGGTCGGTACGATCGAGGAGATAATGCCGAAGCTCGGCAGGATCATGATGTAGACCTCGGGGTGGCCGAAGAACCAGAAAATATGCTGGAACAGCACGGGATCGCCGCCCCCGGCGGCGTCAAAGAAGGCGGTGCCGAAGTGTCGGTCCGTGAGCACCATGGTGACCGCGCCGGCGAGTACGGGCATGACCGCGATCAGCAGGAAGGCGGTAATCAGCCAGGTCCACACGAACAGCGGCATTTTCATGAGCGTCATGCCCGGTGCGCGCAGGTTGAATACCGTCACGATGACGTTGATCGCGCCCATGATGGACGAGATGCCCATCATGTGAACGGAGAGCACAAAGAAGTCGGTACTGGCCGGGCCGTATTCCGTTGACAGCGGCGCGTAGAAGGTCCAGCCGAAATTGGGCGCGGGCGGATTGCCGGGCCCGAAAGCGCTCATCAGCACCGAAAACAGCAGGATGGCGAAGGCGAAGGGCAGGATCCAGAAAGACCAGTTGTTCATCCGCGGCAGGGCCATGTCCGGCGCGCCGATCATCAGCGGCACCATCCAGTTCGCCAGGCCCACAAACGCGGGCATGACGCCGCCAAAAATCATGACCAGGCCATGCACCGTGGTCATCTGATTGAAGAAATCCGGTGCCACGACCTGCATGCCCGGGTACATGAGCTCCACCCGGATGACCATGGCCATCAGGCCACCGACCAGAAACATGGCAAAGCTGAACCAGAGGTAGAGCGTGCCTATGTCCTTGTGGTTGGTACTGTAAAGCCACCGTCGCCACCCGGTCGGGGCGTGATGGTGATCGTGGTGATCCTCATGGGTTGCTGCAACCGAGGTCATTGCCATCCCCTCCCTTACTGTACGTCTTCGGGTTGAATGAGATCACCGGTGTCATTGCCCCAGGCGTTGCGCTCATAGGTAATGACCGCGGCAATTTCACGCGGCGTCAGCTGAGCCTTGAAGCTCGGCAT
>CAJXLA010000111.1 GCA_913055795.1 uncultured Alcanivorax sp.
CCGCCTTCAAAAGGGCGCCTCGATTGCGAACCAGCCTGAAAGCCTGAGCGCGCAAGGGGTTTTTCAACAGCCTGCTAGCATGGGTGCTACCACCAGGACCGCCAACAAGGCGATCGATGGCCCGACCCGGTATTCTTCTTTCCTTTCCGGGATTTTCATGATCCGATCACAACACGAGCCAGGTAGGGGATTAGCAGCCTATTGAAAGAGTACATGACCAGATCGAATGTTTCCCGGGATATGGCGAACCACCGGGTCTGGCTGCGGTAAAGGGAACTCAATGCCAGGTCGCTATGGTGGTCCAGACAATCAACAAGGCTTCGTTGAATGTCGTGCACCATCGGAAAAACGCGGATTGCGTTTCGACATCCATAGAGCCTTCTCCTGGTACGTTATTCTTCCCTGAGTGCGTCCAGCATGTCCTCGACTCGATTCGGGCCGAACGGAATCGCCCGTGAGCCGGTTTTCTCATTGCCGGGAAGCCGGCATTTCGCTCCCTCCAGCTTCCCGTTCGGTCGGGGAAGGGTGGTGTCACTTACGATCCTGAAGCCCTCCGGCTCCAGGGCCTTGTTCAGATATACAATAAACAGCTGCTGCCAGCCCTTGTGTATAGGTGACAATGTGCGCGTCTTCGAGAAAGCCGACACCGTTTTTACCTGAATGTGCCATGGTGGCGAATCATCCACTCTGATATCCCATCCTTTCTCACTATGACTACCAAATGAGAGCTTGTCCTCGGCAAAGCGGGATAGCAGGTAGGCATAGGCGTAGTACTCTCCAATACAGCCCGTCTTCTGGTCTCCAGGGGGGATCCAGGGTAGAGAGTCCTGGAGATCCTGAAGCCGGTTGTACGCCTCCGCATAGTGCGAAATTGCGTCTTGCAGGTCCTTATGGTTCATGGTTGGTTTATCCAACGCAAAAAACGGGCAGATCGTGAACCAGGACTGTTATTCGAGATTGGACGGGCATACCCATAACAGCCATGGAAAGGAGCGGAGTTTTAAGCTTTGGCATCAATATATTTGCACAGTTTTCGGCAAACCCTGTCAACTTCATCCTGCCATGCTTCGTTGTCAGGGTGAATCAAAGGACCATCGCCGGAGTCGATGTATCCCCTGAGAAATTCCCGTGTTGTCTCCGGAAGATACTCTCCATTTTCGATTTCCTGAACAAGATAACCTCCAAGGGCATGAAGCGCGTCTGAATAGACTCGTTGCGTGCTTTTCCTTTTCGTCTCCAGATTGGCCCAATGCCAAAAAGCCCGAAAGACGCTGATGAGTTCTTGCCCAACTTCCCTCTCCAGATTCGGGGCTACGCCACAATCCCAATCATTTATCCAGTCGTCTGTCGGAATCATTTCGTGCGTTATCATCTAACAGGCTGTTGAAAAACCCCTTGCGTTTTTTGGGAAACGCAAGAATGCTCATGCATGGATTCGAGAAAATTCAATCTGTCCACAATTCCACGGCCGAGATCAATCAACTGGTCGTCCGTAAGGCGCTCGATTTCTATACTCATACGACCTACCGGGTATTGCCTCAGCAGTCCGGCAACGTGCCATAGCAAACACGATAGAAGGGGAGTCAGGCATAGAGCCGATCGCAGAGTCACTCTTGCTTTTCCAGCTCCACTGCTGACTCGTCTCCGCAGTGAATAAAGAACCGACCCTTCGCGTGGTTTCCGGATGAAAGCGTGAACCAGCCCCGACCGGATATCGGTTGACCGTCGTCATCTCCATGCCAGGAGAAATCGATCCGCGTTTGATCATCGAAGACGCGGTAGTCGATGTCGCCCCGGACCGCTCCGAATGCAAAGTCTCCCAGCCCGTCTTCGTAAAACCGGAAATATCCCGGTTCGACAAGATCCACGAATTCCTGGGGCCAGGTTTCCATCCATGTTATTCGCCAGGTTCCAGTGATTCCCGTCAACGGATTTCCTCAATAATGGTTATCGGTAAGGCAGGGCACTGCTTGCGCATTATACTGCCCGGTCCTCGCAATGATTTCAAAACCGTTATCCGTTTAAGTCAGGATGGATTGTTTGCAGCGTCAGCCTCCAGACGCTCAAGCAGCCAGATTTTGATAATGGACTGTCTTGTGACGCCGACTCGGGCTGCTTCACGATCCAGCGCCTAGACCACCCAAGAGGGAAAGTCCACGTTGATACGTCTGGGTTCCTGGTTGACCCGGCGCTTGGTCGAAAGGTCAAGGTCGTCGACGATGTCTTTTTGGTCGTCATCGAACTTCTTGTCAAAATCTTCAGCGTTCATAGAGTTGCACCTCGCTCTTGCGAGCTCGCCTGACGGCAATCTCGCCGCGCGCAAAATCCTTTTCATAGTTTTACCATAGAGGACACAGAGAGCACAGAGATGTAGAAGAAGTGCCGAATGGACCCCTCATCAATCCTCCGCTTTCCAGGGGAGAAAAAGGAGTAGCTCTCCCCCTGGTAAGGGAGAGTTAGAGGTCCGTCTCCGCTCGCGGCGCGCTTACGCGCCCCGCGAGCTTCGACGTGACAAGGGAGAAAGGGGTCAGACGTCCAGGTTGGACACGGCCAGGGCGTTGGACTCGATGAATTCGCGGCGGGGATCCACGGCGTCGCCCATGAGGGTGGTAAAGATCTGGTCCGCGGCGATGGCGTCCTCGATGGTGACCTGGAGCATGCGCCGGACCTCCGGGTCCATGGTGGTCTCCCAGAGCTGCTCCGGGTTCATCTCGCCCAGGCCCTTGTAGCGCTGGACATTAGTGCCCTTGCGTGCCTGGGCCATGAGCCAGTCCACGCCCTCGGCGAAGTCGCTGATGGGCTTTCTGGATTCGTTGCGCTGGACATAGGCGTCGTCGGCCAGCAGGTCCTCCAGCTTTTCGCCCAGGGTGCGGATCCGGGCGTAGTCCGGCGAGTCCAGGAATTCCCGGGTGATGCGGTACTGGCGCGGTACGCCGTGCGCGACCACCTGGATGCTGGGCAGGTAGATGTGGCGTTCGGCATCCTCGACCGGGGTAATGGTGTGGCGCCGGGACTTGTCCGTGGCGGCGTTGACCCGGGACTCGAGTTTGCGGCACCAGTCTTCCATGAAGGCGTGATCGGCGAGCTTGTCCGCGTCCACGGTGGGCATGTAGATCATCTGCTCCAGCGCGGCCGCCGGGAAGACGCGGGACTGACGATCAATGGTGCGCATCACCTCCCGGTACTCATTGATTAAAGCTTCCAGGTTGGGGCCCTTGATAGGTGCAGCCTCACTAGTGGGATAGAGGGCCGCGTTATCGAGCGCGATACCGGTGAGGTACTCCTCCAGGGCCGGATCGTCCTTGACGTAGGTTTCCTGCTTGCCCTTTTTCACCTTGTACAGCGGCGGTTGGGCGATATAGACATAGCCGCCCTCGATCAGCTCGGGCATCTGCCGGAAGAAGAAGGTAAGCATGAGGGTGCGGATGTGCGAACCGTCCACGTCCGCGTCCGTCATGATGATGATGCGGTGGTAGCGCAGCTTGCTCGGGTCATACTCGTCCTTGCCGATGCCGCAGCCCAGGGCGGTGATCATGGTGGCCACTTCCTGGGAGGAGAGCATCTTGTCGAAGCGCGCCTTCTCGACATTCAGGATCTTGCCCTTGAGCGGCAAAATGGCCTGGGTGCGCCGGTCCCGGCCCTGCTTGGCGGAACCGCCGGCGGAGTCGCCCTCCACGACATAAAGTTCGGACTTGGCCGGGTCCTTTTCCTGGCAGTCGGCGAGCTTGCCGGGCAGGCCGGCCACATCCAGCGCCCCCTTGCGGCGGGTCATGTCCCTTGCCTTGCGGGCAGCATCCCGGGCGCGGGCGGCGTCGATGATCTTGGAGGCAATGGTGCGCGCTTCCTGGGGATGCTCGACGAGGTAATCGCGGAAACGCTCGCTCATGACGTTGTCCACGGCCCCCTTCACCTCGGAGGACACCAGCTTGTCCTTGGTCTGGCTGGAGAACTTGGGATCAGGCACCTTCACCGAAATCACCGACGTCAAACCCTCCCGCGCGTCATCACCGGCCGGGTTGACCTTTTCTTTCTTGAGATAGCCCTCTGATTCCAGGTAATTATTGATGGTCCGGGTGAGCGCGGCCCGGAAACCGGCCAGGTGGGTGCCGCCGTCGCGCTGGGGGATATTGTTGGTGAAGCAGAAGATATTTTCCTGGAAACCATCATTCCACTGCATGGCGACTTCCACCACGGTGCCGTCCTCGCGCTCGGCGGTGAAATGGAAGACGGTGTTGAGCGGGTTCTTGTTCTCGTTCAGGTATTCGACAAAGGCGGAAAGGCCGCCGTCGTACTGGAAGATGTCTTCATCGCCGCTGCGCTCGTCCTTGAGGTGAATCCGGACGCCGGAATTGAGGAAGCTCAGCTCGCGCAGGCGCCGGGCCAGGATGTCGTAGTGGAAATGGATATTGGTAAAGGTCTCGGCACTGGGGCGGAAGTGGATGGTGGTTCCGGTTACTTCGGTCTCGCCCACGACTTCCAGCGGGCCCTGGGGCTCGCCGTAGCGGTAGGTCTGTTCGTGGACCTTGCCCTGGCGGCGGATTTCGAGCTTGAGCTCTTCGGACAGGGCGTTGACCACGGACACGCCCACGCCGTGCAGGCCGCCGGAGACCTTGTAGGTGTTGTCGTCGAACTTGCCGCCGGCATGGAGGACCGTCATGATCACTTCGGCGGCGGATACGCCCTCCCCTTCGTGGAGCTCGGTGGGGATGCCCCGGCCATCGTCGGTGAGGGTCACGCTCTCGTCGGGATGAATGGTGATGCGGATCTCGGAACAGTGGCCGGCCAGAGCCTCGTCGATGGAGTTGTCCACCACCTCGAAAACCATGTGGTGCAGGCCCGTGCCGTCGTCCGTGTCGCCGATATACATCCCGGGACGCTTGCGCACCGCGTCCAGACCCTTGAGCACCTTGATGCTTGAGGAGTTGTAATCCTGTTCTTCCGCCATAGTGACTCTCTTGTCAGCCCGTCTTCAGGGTGCCGTGTTCCACGTGGAACACGCGGATTTCCTGCTCCAGAGGCGCAAGCAGGTCGTCGTCCGCCGCCAGCGCCGTGAAAATCGTTTGTTGGCCCAGGCGTTCGATCATGCGCAACACGCCCCGCCGGTGTTCGGCGTCCAGCTCGGACCCCAGATCATCCACCAGCACGAGACAGGATCGCCCCGCCCCGGAAACCAGCAGTTCCAGCTGGGCCAGTACCAGTACATACGCCAGGCTCTTGGTTTGCCCCCGACTGAAAACATCGCGCACCGGACCGGCATCGGTGGTAAGCCTTAAATCAGCCCGATGAGAACCCCGGCCGGTAAAACCCCGGGCGATATCGCGATCGCGTTCTTCTTCGAATAACCGGGCGAGATACCGGTTTTCCGGCCATCCCGACTCCAGTGTCAACGACACCGGCGGTAGCGGCGCCAGCTCCTCCAGAAGCCGGTTTACAACCGGCGTCAGGCGCTCCAGCCAGTCCCTTCGCAACTGATCGATTCTATCAGAAGCGGCGACGATTTGTCCGTCCCAGACCCCCAATTCCCGGGGATCCGGCCGGTCCTTTTTGAGCAGCCGGTTACGCTGGTCCAGCGCCTGGCGAAACTGCCTGTGAAGCCCGGCAAAGGATGGTTCCACGTGGAACAAGCCCCAATCCAGATAGCGTCGGCGCGTGCCCGGACTCCCGTCCACCAGATCCACGGTCCCGGGGTGGAACACCTGAACCGGAAACACCCGCGCAACCTCCCCCATGCTCCCCGCATTCGTCCCGTCCAGCCGCAATGCCTGAATGCCCGACGCCTTGCGGCGCATCCCGATCCGATGGACCCGATCCCCGCCTTCAACTTCCCCGAAAAGCACGGTCTCGCTCACCCCTTCCCGGATGAGACCCGATCCCCGGGTATTGCGGAAACTACGCCCGGTCGCCAGCACATGAATGGCCTCGAGCAGACTGGTTTTGCCGGAACCGTTGTCGCCAACGATCAGGTTCAACCCGGCACTCGGGTAAAAGGATTCACCGCTGTAGTTGCGGAAGCCCTGGAGGTCGAACCGGGAAAGCATGGCGGGCACTCAGGACCCGGAGCCCGGTCGAGCTCCGGGTTGCGGGATGGCGATGATCACAGACGCATGGGCATGACCACATAGAGCGCCTCGGCCATGTCCGGATCCTTGAGCAGGGCGCTGCTGTTGCTGTCCCCCAGTTCGATATTCACCTGGCTAGATTGCATAACATTGAGCACATCCAGCAGATAGCTGACATTGAACCCGATCTCGAGGGGGTCGCCCTCGTAATCGAGCGACACTTCCTCCTCCGCTTCTTCCTGCTCGGGATTGTTCGCCTGCAGGGCCAGGCTGCCCGACGACAGATTTACCCGGACACCGCGGTATTTCTCATTGGACAGAATCGACACCCGGGCCAGGGCCTGGCGGAGTGCCTCCCGGTCAGCGGCCACCTGCTTCTCTCCCCCTTTGGGCACGACCCGGTCATAGTCCGGGAACTTGCCGTCGACCAGCTTGGACGTGAAGCTCGCGTCCGCCGTCAACATGCGGATATGGTTGTTGCCCACGGTCACGGACACGTTTTCCTCCACGTCCCCGAGCAGCCGAGCCAGCTCCATAACGCCCTTGCGCGGAACAATGACCTGGGTCTCCTCACTGAGGTCCGGTACCTCCGCATCGCACAACGCCAGCCGGTGCCCGTCCGTGGCGACCACCCGCAACCGACCCGAACTCAACTCAAAGAGCATACCGTTGAGGTAGTACCGCACGTCCTGCTGCGCCATGGAGAACGCCGTGCGATCAATGAGGCTGCGCAAGGTCCCCGGCTCCATGCTGAAGCTGATTCCGCCGTCCCCTTCTTCCAGCCGCGGGAATTCCGAAGCCGGCAGTGTGGACAGCGTAAAGCGGCTGCGCCCGGAGCGAACCACCAGGCGTTCGCCGTCCAGTTCGAATTTCACCTCGGCCTGGGCGGGCAGGCTCTTGACGATATCCACCAGCTTGCGCGCGGGCACCGTCGTTTCACCCGCCTGGCTCTCGCCTTCCAGGCCCACGCGTGCCACCAGCTCCAGTTCCAGATCGGTACCCGTCAGCCCCAGTCCCTCGTCACTGACTTCCAACAGCACATTGGAAAGCACGGGCAACGTCTGGCGGCGCTCAACCACCCCCGCTACCTGCTGCAAGGGTTTGAGCAACTGCTCACGGTTGATCGTGAATTTCATAGAATTCCCCTACTTTTTGTACAGGTATAGAACAACCCGCCTTGAGATGAAAAACGAATAAAGGGCCTAGGCATTCAGGCTGCGAACCAGGTTCTGGTAATCCTCTTCCACCGAAGGATCCTCTTCCGCCAGCTCGCGCACTTTCCGGCAGGCATGCAGTACCGTGGTGTGATCCCGGCCCCCGAACGCATCCCCGATCTCCGGATAACTCAGTGTCGTCAGTTCCTTGGTCAGCGCCATGGCCACCTGCCGCGGACGGGCCACGGAGCGGCTGCGACGCCGCGACATCAGATCCGACACCTTGATCTTGTAGTAGTCCGCCACACTGCGCTGAATATTGTCCACACTCACCTGGCGCGCCTGAACCGCCAGGACATCATGCAGCGCTTCCTTGATCACGCCGATATCCACCTGCGCACCCGTGAAGCGCACATGCGCTATCACCCGGGTCAGCGCGCCCTCCAGATCGCGGACGTTGGAACGGATCCGCTGGGCAATGAAAAACGCGCCCTCATCGGGCAGATCAATGCCCGCAGCTTCCGCCTTTTTCTTGAGAATGGCCACCCGGGTTTCCAGCTCCGGCGGCTCCAGCGGCTGAGAAAGCCCCCAGCCAAAACGGCTTTTCAGGCGCTCTTCCAGACCCTCCACCTCCTTGGGGAACTTGTCACAGGTCAGAATAATCTGCTGGCCCTTCTCCAGAAGGGAATTGAAGGTATGAAAGAACTCTTCCTGGGACTGTTCCTTGCCCGCGAAGAACTGAATATCGTCGATCAGCAGCGCGTCCACTGACCTGTAGAAGCGCTTGAATTCATTGATGGTGCGATTGCGCAGCGCCGAAACCATGTCCGCCACGAACCGCTCGCTGTGGAGATAGACCACCTGGGCATTGGGGTTGCGCTCATGCAGGTCATTGCCCACCGCCTGCATCAGGTGCGTCTTGCCCAGCCCCACGCCACCATAGAGCAGCAGCGGATTGTAGCCGTGGATACCCGGGTTCTCGGCCACCTGTTGGGCTGCCGCCGCAGCCATGCGGTTGGACTTGCCCTCCACGAAGTTCTGGAAGGTATAGCTCTTCACCAGGTTGGTGCGGTGTTTCATGGCCGGCGCCGATGCCGGCGCCGTATCGCCCTTCTCGGGGCTGTCCACGGCCGGCGCAGCCTCCCGGGCGACTTCTTCGCGTGCCGGCGCAGCCGGCCGGTGTGAACCCACATCCAGACGCACTTCCGGGGCCGCACCCTTGCGCAACTCACCCAGCAGATTGCGCACACGCTCCAGGTAATTCTCCTTCACCCAGTCCACGACGAACCGATTGGGCGCATAGAGCGTCAGCTCCGTGCCATCCGTCGACGCAACCACCTGCAGCGGCCGAATCCACATGTTGAACTGCTGCGACGGGAGTTCTTCCTCAAGCCGTTGCAAGCATCGATCCCAGAGCTCTTCCGACACGAATCAACCTTGGCTGCATGGACGGGAAAGCGAACCATTCTATACCTCGGAGCACCGGGTTATCCACAGCCTGAGTCTCCTTTTTTCCTTGTGGATAACCTGCCTACAACCGGCGGTACAATCCCGGGGTAACCCGGTGCATAAGCCCGGGACCATTTTTTCTCCACCCATTTCCTGCACCCTTCCACAGGATCCGAACAACGTTGCTAAACCCGTTTTCCACGCCTGGATTTGTTCCATCTCACTGATATTAAACGGCTTTTATTAC
>CAJXLA010000112.1 GCA_913055795.1 uncultured Alcanivorax sp.
GGGGCGAGGGGCGAGGGGCGAGGGGCGAGGGGCGAGGGGCGAGGGGCGAGGGGCGAGGGGCGAGGGGCGAAGTTATGATTCAGACAGGAATCTCCACTGGTCAAGGTATGGTCTGCGTCTCCCTTGCTTTTTACACAACGGCAGCTACGTGGAAGTTCCCTGGTTCCTCGCGCCTCGCTCCTCGTTCCTCGCTCCTTTTCCTTGCCGCCAAACCGTAGGCGACAACCCGGTCCAGCGGCGGAAGGCACGGCCGAAATTGGACGGATCCTGGTAGCCCAGTTCCAGCGCGATCCGGTCCACCGAATAGCGGGTGTGTGCCAGCAGATCCCGGGCGCGGCGCGCGCGCACTTCCTCCACCAGGGTCTTGTAGCTCGTGCCCACTTCCCGCAACCGCCGACGCAGCGACCGCGGCGTCATGTGCAGCGCCTGGGCCACCTGGTCCAACCCCCGTTCTTCATCCAGGTGTTCCGCGGCCAGTTGCCGCACCCGACCCAGCAGCCCTTCGGACTGCTCCATGTTGCGCAGAGCCTGTTCACACTGTTCCGCCGCCAGCCGCGCCATATTCGGATCGGCGGTACCGATGGGCTGCTCCAGCCAGGCCAAGGGAAAGCGCACCTCGCACCAGGTGCAGTCGAACAGCATACGGCCCTGGGTGTAGTCACGCATGAGCTGATGATGCGACTGCTCGGAGTAGGCCAGGCGCACCTCGATATCCGCGGGCACCTCGCCGCCGAACAGCTGCCGGCCCACATGGAAAAGCGCCACAGCCAGGGTATCCATGACCATGGGATAGAGCTCGCCCAGGGGCACGCCTTCGTCGAAGCGGATCACACCGCGGTCGCCGTCGGCAAAGAAATGCATGGTCAACAGGCGCGTGCGGGTACGCAGATAGCGCATGGTCAGTTCCAGCGCCTGCCCCAGGTCCTGGCTGGCCAGCACCGCGTAACCGAGAAACCCCTGATGGCGCAGATCCAGTTCCCGGCCCACCCGCAGAGCGAGCTCCGGCGTGAGTCCGGCGGTGCGCAACCGGTGCAGAATCTCCACCGCCGTCATCAGCGGCAGTTCCGCCTCGGGCTGTTCCAGTCCGGCCAGACTCTGCTCCGTGCCCCGGAGCAGTTGGTCGCGGGAAGCGCCCTGCTCTTCCAGCGCCCGGACCAGCGCGGCGAGATAGGGCACCGCCAGACGCTCCGGACCGACGATGGCAGGAGTGGACGCGGGTCTGGGCATGGTGATGGTTCTCCTTGCAGTCCCGTACCAGCCTAGTGCTCCGGGCCGCCTGTCCGCATGACGGAACCGCTCATAATTCTGTCCGCTGATGACCGATTCTTGTCAGCTGCTCACCTTCTGCCGGGCAGCGCCTTCCATGACACTGACTACTGTCACCATTGACAATGCAGTAAAGGGAGAGATTCATGGGCGTAGCCGCACAACAGACCGAGAAGGCCGTGCGCAAACTCGCCGGTACCAAAGTGGGCATTCCGCCGCGCCAGCTCAATTTCCGGATTCCGGAGCAGGCGCCGCGCTATTTCTACGGCGACAACGGCACGGCCACGGCCTTCTTTGCCGTGCTCTCGGCCATCTTCCCGCCGGGCGAGGATTTCTTCGTCGAATCCGTGCGGCGCTTCCGCGATCAGATCGACGATCCGGAGCTCAAGGCCCAGGTGGCCGGCTTTATTGGTCAGGAAGCCATCCACGGGCGCGAACATGAACGGCTCAATGAGATGCTGCGCGAACAGGGTTTTGATATCCATGCTCCCGACCGCGCCATACGCGCGGGCCTGTGGTTGCTGGAACAGCTGCCGCACCGTCAGCAACTGGCCTGCACGGCCATGATGGAACACTTCACCGCCCTGCTGGGCGAGCAGCTGCTCACGGACAAGGAATTCAGCCAGCACGCGGATCCGGAAATGATCCAGCTGTGGTACTGGCACGCGCTGGAAGAACTCGAGCACAAGGCCGTCTGCTATGACGTCTACGAAAACCTGGGCAACAGCCAGACCGAGCGCGCACTGACCTTTCCCTATGTGGCGGGTGCATTGTTGCCGGCCATTGTCGGCTCCTGGGGCTATCTGGTGGTACGCGACGGCCTCTGGCGCAACCCCGCGGACGTGCGTCAGGGCCTGAAGCTGCTGCTGGGCAAAAACGGTTTCGTCACCCGCATCCTGCCCCGCATGGGGGCCTACGCGAAAAAGGATTTCCATCCGGACAAGCACGACACGCAGGCACTCGTGAAGACATGGCGAGAAAAACTGTTCGGAGAGAACGGCAGTCTGAGCGCGGATGTGAAAAATCTGGAGGCCACAACGGTGTGAACACCATTGCCGTGGTGCAGGGGGTGCGCGAGCACCCCCGATTTGTTTTCAGGCTGGTGCGCAATCGAGGGGCCCTTCTGAAGGCTGGGCCCGGTGCCCAGGGAAAAGGGCAACGACGCCTGCGGGCGAGCCTGAACGCCCCGCGCGGCGCGGCCTGAGCGAACTGACCCTTTACACGCACAAAATCCCCGGCCTCCATGGACGAGGCGGAGCGCAGCATGATCCCGCCCAGCAGATTGCCCGGTACGGTGGTGGACGACAGGGCGATGGCCGCGGAGATCTCGATCCCGAAAAGGCTCAGCAGCTGACCACGCAACTCGTTGTTGATGGGACTGACGATCATCATCGCCAGCAGCGCCACGTGCCACGAGCAACATATTGAACAGCTGCTCGCGATAGCGCGAGAAATGCCCGGTCTGGTGTTCATGCACAAACCAGCGCCGCAGACCCGGATGAATCAGAACAATCACCAGCAGGGTCAGCGCCAGCTGGATGGTGCGCACGGCGCACCCTAGGGTACACTGCCCCGTCCGCGGGTCGCCGGAGCGAGCCATGAAACCCATACTGTGTACCGCCCTGATCCTGGCCAGCTGCGCCGCTTTCGCGCAGGAAAGCGAGCAGGCTCTGCAACAGCAGGAAGAGGCGGACCGAATCCAGCGCGAGCAGCAGGAGCTGCGCGAGCGCGCGCGGGCGCTGGAAAAGCAGCTGGAGACCTCCAAACAGGTCCTCAAGAAACAGACGCAATTGATCGAGGCACTGGAGGAGACCATTCGGGAAATCGAGGCAAACGGGGGCGGCGCCGAATGAGCGTGACCACGGAACGCCGGGGGCCGGTCTTCACCGTGATTCTGGACCGCCCGGAGGCGCGCAACGCCGTGGACGGGCCCACGGCGCAGGCCCTGGCGGAGGCCTTCCGCGCCTTTGACGCCGACGACGAGGCCGCCGTGGCCGTGCTCTGGGGCGCGCAGGGTACCTTTTGCGCGGGCGCTGATCTCAAGGCCCTGGCGGAGGCCCCCGAACGGGCCAACCGGCTGGAGCCCACCGGCGACGGCCCCATGGGGCCATCACGGATGCGCTTGTCCAAACCCGTGATTGCCGCCATTGAGGGGCATGCCGTGGCAGGCGGCCTGGAGCTGGCCTGTTGGGCGGACCTGCGCGTGGCCGCCGAAGACGCGGTGCTGGGTGTTTTCTGTCGGCGCTTCGGCGTACCCTTGATTGACGGTGGCACGGTACGCCTGCCCCGGCTGATCGGCCAGAGCCGGGCCCTGGATCTGATCCTCACGGGCCGGGCGGTGTCCACTGCCGAGGCGTTGCAGATGGGCCTGGTCAACCGCACGGCCGAACCGGGTTGCGCCCGCGCGGACGCCGAGGCGCTCGCCGACGAAATCGCGGCCTTTCCGCAATACTGCATGCGCCAGGATCGGCTGAGCGCGCTGGAACAGTGGTCGCTGGATGAAGAGTCGGCGCTGAGCAATGAATTCCGGCGCGGCCATGCGGTGATCGAAAGCGGCGAAACGACGCGCGGCGCCGGTGCCTTCAGCGCCGGCCGGGGGCGCGGCGGTTCCTTCGAGCGGAACTGACGCCATGCACGAGAATCCGCACTGATGCTGGGCAAACTGCTGGACGCCATCAGCGGCGGGCATCGCCGCCGCGCACAGACCGCTGCGCCCGCGCCGGATCCCGCTGTGGAACCCCGGGGTCCGGAACCGGACTGGCCCGCCCTGCCCTTCGAGATCCGTCCCCTGGAACCGAAGGACCGGCCCCGATTGCCGGCGCTCTTTCGGGCCAGCATCCAGGGACTGGCCCACCCGGATTATGGCGCGGAGCAACTGCGCGACTGGGCCGCGGAAGCGGACCGCGAGACCTTCACGGCCGAACTCGAGAAGGGCGTGACCGTGGTGGCGCTGGAATTCGGACAGCCGGTGGCCTTCGCGCAACTGGCGCCGCTGGACTATCTGAACATGCTCTATGTTCATCCCGACTCCGCCGGCGAAGGCATGGCCACCCTGCTGTTCCAGTACCTGGAAGACGAGGCCCGGATCCATGGCGTGGACACCATCCGAACCCACGCCAGCCGCACCGCCCGACGCTTTCTGGCCGGCTCCGGGTTCGAGGAAGTGGCCGCCGAAACCGTGCAGCAAGGCTGCAGCGCACTCGAACGCTTTCGCATGGAGAAGCGCTTGCGGAATTGAGCCATTCCAGTAGAAAACCAATCAGGGACTGAGCGTAACTTTTTTGGCGATGCACGGCCTTCATTCTGTGAACTGGATCACTCAGGATATCCCCTGAGGGACCCGAGGCGGAGGGAGTGAGAAGGCATGGCTACGGAATCGGCTCTGGAGCACGTATCCCGGCTGCGGCGCCTGCATCGGGTTCAGCTGGCTTGCTACAACAGCTACGAGGACCTGTACCGGGCCTATCTGGAAGCCGGTTGCGAGGAACTGGGCCTCTCCGCGGGGCTGGTAAGCCGCATCCGGGACGGCGAGCACGAGGTGCAGGCGAGTCTGTACAGGCATGACCGGCCCGCCCCCGTTCCCTGCTTGAGTGTCACCAACGCGCTGTACTCACGGGTGGTCGAGTTCAACCAGACCGTGGCCGTGCACAATGTCCGTCGGGATCCAGCCTTGCGCGAGCACCTGACCTACCAGACCCTGGGCGTGGAAGCCTATCTGGCCGCGCCCATTCCCGTTCGCGGTGAAGTTTTCGGCACGCTGGATTTCAGTGCCCTGCAGCCACGCACTGAACCCTTTGCCGACGATGAGATCGAGTTTGTCGAACTCATGGCCGGTGCCATCGGCCAGAGCCTCGAACGGGACCTGCTCGATCGTGAACGCAAGGCCGCCATTGAGCACATGGAGGAGCAGGTTACGCTGTTCGAGGGCGCGTTCACCCATGCAGCCATCGGCATGGCGTTGGTAGGCACGGATGGGCGCTGGTTGCGGGTAAACGAAGCTGTTTGCCAGATCTTTGGCTACAGCGAGAACGAGCTTCTCAATATTGATTTCCAGACCATCACTCATCCCGAGGACCTGGATGCCGATCTGGACCAGGTGCAGCAACTGCTCGAAGGTCGCCAGGACACGTACCAGATGAAGAAACGCTACATCCACCGCAACGGTTCCGAGGTCTGGGGCCTGCTTACGGTGTCCGTGGTTCGCGATCACGCCGGCGAACCGCAATACTTCATATCACAGATTAATGACATTAGTGCTCAGGTGACCGCGGAAAACGCGCTCAGGATACGTCAGCGCCAGCTGGAAGCAGCCAACAAGCGCCTGGATGAGCTGGCACGAACCGATTCCCTGACCGGACTCGCGAACCGGCGCGAGTTCATGAGTCGGCTCGAGGAGGAAGTGCAACGCGGCCAACGCAACGGTCACGCGCTGTGCGTGGCAGTGATGGACCTGGATCATTTCAAGCGCTACAACGATAACCACGGGCATATCGAAGGCGACCTCGCTCTGAAAACGGTCGCGGATACGTTACGCGAAACCTGCCGTGACATGGACCTTGTCGCACGGCATGGCGGCGAAGAGTTTGCTCTGTTGCTGCCCGAAACCTCTGCCGAGGACGGGTTGCAGGCGGCTGAACGGATTCGCCAAAACGTCGCCGTGATCGATTCACTCAAGCGCCGGATCAGTGTCAGCCTGGGCGTCAAGGCATTCGAGCCGGTCGCCCACCGGCAGATCACGCCCACCGCTGTTCAGATGTCGGCACTGCTCGAGGATGCCGATCAGGCGCTCTACGAAGCCAAGAGCGTGGGCCGGAATCAGGTGCGCCTCGCGCGCGACTGATGCTGGCAAGCTGTTGAAAATCCCGTGCTGGCAGCCCCATGTCGGGCGACCCCGGTCACCGCACCAGTACCAGCGAAAGCGTGGGCCAGTACGTGATCAACAAGAGTGCAATCAACAAGACCAGCATGAACGGAATCGTGGCCGCATAGAGCTCACCGATGGAGCGGCGAAAGCGGTAACTGGCGATGAACAGGTTCATGCCCACTGGTGGGGTGAAATAGCCGATCTGCATGTTGGCCACGAAGATGATCCCGAGATGGACCGGATCCACGCCGTAACGCAGCGCCAGCGGCAGGATCAGCGGCACCATGATCACCAGCGCGGCGAAGATATCCAGCATGGCGCCCAGCAACAGCAACAACAGATTCAGCAGTATCAGAAAGGTGATTCTGTCTTCCACATGCGTGCGGATGAACGCGAACAGATCGGAAGGCACATCCGCATAGACCAGGAAATCGGTCAGCGCGAGCGCCACGGCGAGAATCAGCAGAATGCCCCCCACCATGACCATGGACTCGCGCATGATGCCGGGCAGCTGGCGCCAGCGGATTTCGCGATAGAGAAGAACCTCGGCCACCAGCACATAGAGCGCGGTGACGGCCGCCGCCTCGCTGACCACCAGAACCCCGGAGAAGATGCCACCCAGTACCACCAAAGGCAGTGGCAACTCCCAGCGCATGTCCCCCAGTGCTGCGCGCAGCTCGCCCCAATCAAAGCCCTGGCGCGGCACCGGATCATGGCGCGTGGTCCAGGCGCACCAGCCATACAACAGCGCCACCATGAGCAAAGCGGGGAAAAGACCTGCGAGATACAGGTCCAGGATTCGCACCGAGGGCATGTCCAGCTGCTGCGAGAGCTGCTGCGCGATAATGCCGTAGATCAGCAGTGGCACCGAAGGCACCAGTAACAACCCCAGAGAACCGGACGAAGTCACCAGCCCCAGACTGAAGCGTTCGCGATAGCCGGCCTTGACCAAAGCCGGGAAGAGCAGACCACCCAACGCCACAATGGTGACACCACTGCCGCCGGTGAGCGCGGTAAAAGCGGCGCAGGCGATCAGCGCTACAAAGGCCATGCCACCGCGCATCCAGCCGAAAGCGGCCTGCGACAAACGCACCATCCGGTCCGCCGTACGCGCCTCGCCCAACAGAAAACCCGCGAAGGTGAACAGTGGCAGCGCCATGAGCACCACCGAATCGGAGAGCTGGTAGAGATTGATATGCAAAACGGACAGCGGCGTGTCCATGGCGTAAAAACCCAGCGCCGCCGCACCCAGAATCACGGCGAACAGCGGCGCGCCCATCAGCGCCAGCAGGATCAGCAGCACGGCCGCCAGCGCGATCATGATTGCGGCGCCTCCACAGGCTGCGGACGACGGTTGAGCAAACCGAGCACCACCAGTACCGCATAGCGCAGTCCGATGACCGCGAAGCCCAGCGGGATAATGACCTGCACCAGCCAGGAGGGCAGTCCGGCGAAAGCCTGCCCGCCGAAGTCCATCTCCTCGATCACGAAACCGGTGCTGTACCAGGCCACCAGGGCACAGATACCACAGGTGAAAAGATCCACCACCAGCACCAGCCAGCGGCGGAGCCGGGGCGGCACATAGTGGGAAACCAGATCGATCCGAATGTGCTGGTCATTGCGCGAGGCAATCATGGCCCCCAGCAGGCCAATCCAGAGCACGGCGTGGCGCGTGAGCGGGTCGATCCAGACGAGACTGGCGTCGAAGAAGTTGCGCAACAGGATCTGCCATACGCCCAGCGCGATCATCGTGAACAGCAACAGCACAATAAGCGCGTCTTCCAGGCGGTGCAGCCAGCGCAACACGAACATGATTATTCGGTGGACTGGTTGCGGTATTCTTCGAGCAATTCGCGCTGACGCTCATACAGGGATCTCGACACCTCGCCATCCTCGATCAGGATTTCCGTGGTCCGGTCCGCGTACTCTTTCCATTTGCGGCGCTCCTCGTCCACAGGCTTCACCGCTTGCACGTTCTGGTTCAATACCGCCGCATACGCTTCGAGGTTATCCCGGCGGCTTTTGTCATCCAGCTCGTCCAGCGTTTGTTCCAGAACGGTCCGGACCACTTTGCGGTCCGCCTCGTCAAGTCGCGAAAAGTATTTTTCGTGAATGGCAAGCATGCCATAGGTGTACATCAGCGGTATGTCGGTAAGATGCGTCACCCGTGAATGCCACTGCAGGGTCAACGCGGCCACGGGGGGCGAAACAAAGGCGTTGATCGCGCCTGTTTGCAGCGACGTCAGCACATTGCCGATATTGAGCTGAATGGGCGAGACATCGAGTTCGTCCGCCAGGGTAGCCGAAAACGGATCATTGGCCGGTAGCCAGACCTTTTGCTTACGCACCTGCTCCACGGTCCGCACCGGTTCATTGCTCATGAGGTAGGCGAAACCGCCATCAATGAAGCCGAAGGTAATCCAGCCTGCTTCTTTGAAACCTTGCCGCAAAACCGGATCCAGATGCTTGCGCACATAATCCACTTCCTCATAGCTTTTGAACGCCATGGGCAGATTGTAGACCTGGGAGTCCTTGTAATAGCGCGCAAAGGCACCACCCTGAGCCACGGCGCCGTGCAGCTGGCCCACGCGAATCTTGCGCTGGACCGCCTGGTCGTCGCCCATGGTGCCGCCCGGATAGATCTTGAGCTTCACCCGACCCTGGGTGCGCTCGGCGATGGTGTCTCCGGCTTGCTGGATCCGCTTCACCACCGAGGTGCCCTCGGGATAGAGGGTGGACAACTTCAGC